>JAJEHF010000217.1 GCA_022823865.1 Bryobacterales bacterium | reverse complement strand
CCCCCTGCCGGGCGCTGCGAAGAGCGGTCCAGCGCCCTTCGCGCAGGCCCTTGCAACTCCAGCGACAGGCTGCCCTAGTTGCACGAGCAACGATCCGGTCCCATCAGACGAGTCACGTATCGACAAAAAAATGTACCTGGGACGGGGGAGGAGTTCGACGGCTCGCTGGCAGCGGTCGAGCAGCGGCGGCGGGCCGCAGAAGATCGCGCCAGTGCGGAGGCGCAGAGCAGACGGGCAGCAGAGGATCGCGCCAGCGCGGAGGCGCAGCGTGCCAGCGCAGCGGAGGAAAGAGTGCGGGCATTGGAGAAGCAGCTCCGCAACAGCGCTGGCCAGAGCCCTCCGCCGGCGGGCGAGTCCTAGCGGGCTGCGGCAGAAGTCCTGCGTGGTGGGCAGAGCGGTTCAGAGTTACGCCACGCTCAGCCGCGAACGCCTTTTCGGACCTCAGCAGATGCTTGACTGGGCGAGCCGAAGGCCTCCCCGCGGTCAGCTGGTGCCTTCCGCATGCGAAGACCGCACGACCATCGATTCTTACCCCAGCCGGATAGGGGCGAATCCATCGCCGTCGCCGGTGAGGCAATGCCGATCGCTCCGCGCACGCCAACATGCCGCAGCGAAGCCCTGACTTGTTCCAGTTGTCGCAAAACTCTTGCATTAGAAAGGGCTCTATCCGGGTCGCGAGGCCGTCGCAGCCCAGATCGCCGAAGACCTCGGCTTCTCGCCTCGCTCGGCACCCCGGTATCTATGGCCGCGCATGGCTAGAATTGGAAGTAGGCCGGATGACGATCCCGGAACTCACCTTCCTGTAGCCATGGATCTTGACTCGAACGGGCCGCCCGAGATGTCCGGGCCCTTGCCGCAGTGTCATCCTCCCCTTGGCATGAACCTGCGGGTTTGGCTCAGGGACATCCTGCTGTCACTGCTGATCGCGACCGGCGTGGTTGTATTCCTGTACCAGCCGGTGAAGGTCGAGGGCACCAGCATGCTCCCGCAACTGGTCGATGAGCAGAGGATCTTCGTCAACAAGTTCGTCTACCGCCTCGACAGCATCGAGCGCGGCGACGTGGTCGTCTTCAAGCTGCCCGAGAATCCGGGGCGCTCCTACATCAAGCGCGTGGTCGGACTGCCGGGCGAAACCGTCGAGGTCCGCAGGGGGAAGGTCTACGTAGACGGCCTCGTCATCAACGAGGAGCACGTACCGCCGCACTACCGCGACTACACCAGCCATCCAAGCGTGACGGTCCCTCCTGACGAGTACTACGTGCTGGGCGATCACCGAAACACTTCCAAGGACAGCCGTTCCTGGGGCACCGTTGCGCGGTCGCAAATCACGGGCAAGGCGGTCTTCGCCTACTGGCCGATCGAAAGGTTTGGTGCGGTCCGCTAGGCCCGAAAAACGCACCCCATGAGCTTTCCAGCCACGCTCGCCCTCGAAGATGGGCGCTGTTTCCAGGGTCGCGGAGCCGGCGCTCGCGCCGAGGCGTCCGGCGAGGTGGTCTTCAACACCGGACTGACCGGCTACCAGGAGATCTTCACCGATCCGTCCTACAGCGGCCAGATCGTGGTGCTGACCTATCCGCATATCGGGAACTACGGCACCAACCCCGACGACAGCGAGTCCGAGCGGCCCTATATCGAGGGCTTGGTGGCGCGAGAGTTCTCGGCGGTCACCAGCAACTGGCGCTCTTCGCGGTCAGCCCACGAATTCCTGGCCTCGCGGGGCATTCCGATCATCACCGAGATCGACACGCGCGCCTTGGTGCGCCATATCCGCAAGCACGGAGCCTTGCGCGGCGTGCTCTCCACGCAAGAGACGGCCAGCGAAGAGCTGGTAGCCAAGGCGCGCTCGATTCCCAGCATGGCCGGCCAAGACCTGGCCAGCGCGGTGTCCACCGCCGATCGCTACAGCTGGACTGCCGGCCCGCCGCACTGCTTGCCATCCTCCCTTCCGAAGTCCACCGCGCGCGGCGACTTTCACGTGGTGGCGTACGATTTCGGGATCAAGCGCAACATCCTGAGGCAGCTGGCAGATATCGGCGCGCGCGTCACCGTGGTGCCATGCGGGACGCTGTCCGATGACGTGCTCGACATGAAGCCGGACGGGGTGTTCGTCTCGAACGGCCCGGGGGATCCCGAGCCGCTGCACGGCCCGGCCGCCGAGATCCGCAAGCTGGTCGGCCGCGTGCCGATCTTCGGCATCTGCCTGGGCCTGCAGGTGCTTGGCCAAGCCTTGGGCGGCAAGACCTACAAGCTCAAGTTCGGGCACCACGGGTGCAACCATCCCGTGCTCAACCTGATCACCAACAAGGTCGAGATCACCTCCCAGAACCACGGCTTCGCGCTGGATCCGGACTCGCTCGCTCCGGACGCGATCGAGCTCACCCACATCAATCTCAACGACCGGACGGTCGAGGGCTTCCGTAGCCGCAAGGACCCGCTGTTCTGCGTCCAGTACCACCCGGAAGCGGCACCCGGGCCACACGACTCCCAATACCTGTTCGAGGATTTTCGCCAATTGATGGACGCCGCGCACTGACGTCTCGAATCTCGTGCAACTCCGCCTCCCTGCCCTCCACCATGCCGAAACGCGCTGACATCGAGAAGATCATGATCGTGGGCTCTGGGCCCATTGTCATCGGGCAGGCGTGCGAGTTTGACTATTCCGGCACGCAGGCTTGCAAGGCATTGCGGGACGAGGGTTACCAGACTGTGCTGGTCAACTCCAATCCCGCCACGATCATGACGGATCCGGAGCTGGCCGAGAAGACCTACATCGAGCCGCTGACTACGGAGTACCTGCGCTCGATCATCGCCCGCGAGCGGCCGCAGGCCCTGCTGTCCACGGTCGGCGGGCAGACCGGTCTAAACGCCTCGGTGGCGCTGGCCGAGGCCGGCGTCCTAGACGAATTCGGGGTCGAGCTGATCGGCGCCAACCTTGAGGCAATCCGCAAGGCCGAGGATCGCCAAGCGTTCAAGGCGGCGATGACCGAGATCGGACTCGAAGTGCCGCGCTCGCGGCTGGTCTCCGATGTCGAGGATGGCCTCGATTTCGCATCCGAAGTGGGCTATCCAGTCGTGCTGCGGCCTAGCTTCACCCTGGGCGGCACCGGTGGCGGCTTGGCCTACAACTCCGAGGAAATGCACTCCCTGCTGCGGCGGGGCCTCGAGCTCTCCCCTGTCCACGAGGTGCTGGTCGAAGAAAGCGTGCTCGGCTGGAAGGAATACGAGATGGAGGTGATGCGCGACCTAGCCGACAACGCGATCATCATCTGCTCCATCGAGAACTTCGACGCGATGGGCGTGCATACCGGCGATTCGATCACGGTGGCACCCGCCCAGACGCTTACCGACCGCGAATACCAGCTCATGCGCGACGCCTCGCTTGCCTGCCTGCGCAAGATCGGCGTCGACACCGGCGGCTCCAACGTACAGTTCTGCGTCGACCCCGAGACGGGCCGCATGCTGATCATCGAGATGAATCCGCGCGTCTCCCGCAGCTCGGCCCTGGCGTCCAAGGCGACCGGCTTCCCGATCGCCAAGATCGCGGCCAAGCTGGCCGTCGGGCTCCGCTTGGACGAGATCCCCAACGACATCACGCAAAAGACGCCGGCCAGCTTCGAGCCCAGCATCGACTATGTCGTGGTCAAGGTGCCTAAGTGGCAGTTCGAGAAGTTTCCGGGCACCGAGCCCGTGCTCGGCGTGCAGATGAAGTCGATCGGCGAAGTCATGGCTATCGGCTCGACGTTCAAGCACTCTCTGTGGAAGGCCATCCGGTCCCTCGAGACTGGCCGGAAGTCGGGCAGCGATGTTTACAGCGCCGACTTGGTCCCCAAGCGTCTGATCACTCCCCACCCGGACCGGCTGAACTACATCCGCTTCGCGCTGGCTGAAGGCTACGGTGTCGAGGAGATCTGCGAGATGACCGGCATCGACCCGTGGTTCGTCTCCCAACTCAAGTCCGTAGTCGACCTGCAGCAAGATCTGGCCCAGACGAGCCTTGACGAGGTGTCCCCTGCCCAATTGACCCTGGCGAAACGCTCCGGCCTGTCCGACAACCGACTGGCCCGCCTGTGGGACGAGACCGAGACTGCCGTGCGCAACCGGCGCAAGGAATGGGGGATTCGAGCCGTGTTCAAGCGCGTGGACACGTGCGCGGCCGAATTCGAGAGCTTCACGCCGTACCTGTACTCGGTCTACGAAGAAGAATCCGAGGCGGAGCCGACGGACAGGCGCAAGATCATGATCTTGGGCTCCGGGCCCAATCGCATCGGGCAAGGCATCGAGTTCGACTACTGCTGCTGCCATGCTTCGTTCGCCCTGCAAGAGCTGGGCTACGAGTCGATCATGGTCAACTGCAATCCGGAGACCGTGTCGACGGACTACGACACCAGCGACCGGCTGTACTTCGAGCCCCTCACTCTCGAGAACGTGCTCAACATCTGCGATGAGGAGAAGCCCGACGGGCTGATCGTTCAGTTCGGCGGCCAGACTCCGCTGACCCTGGCATTGCCGCTGAAAGCGCACGGCATTCCCATCATCGGCACCGATCCGGAATCAATCGACCTCGCGGAGGACCGGGACCGCTTCGGACGGCTGCTGGTCGAACTGGACATCCCCCAACCGGCCGGCAGCACGGCCACGACCCAAGAAGGCGCCTTGGAAGCGGCCAAGCAGATCGGGTATCCGGTGCTGGTGCGGCCCAGCTACGTCTTGGGCGGGCGTGCCATGGTGATCGCGTACGACGGCGCGACCGTCGAAAGCTACATGCGCGACGCGGTCGTGTACTCCCAAGATCGGCCGATCCTGATCGACAGGTTCCTTGAGAACGCCCTCGAAGTGGATGTGGACGCGCTCTGTGACGGGGATGAAGTGGTGATCGGCGGGATCATGGAGCACATCGAAGAAGCCGGCGTGCATTCTGGCGACAGCTCGTGCGTGCTGCCAGCGCAGACCATCCCCGACAACACGCTCGAGACCATCGCGGACTACACGGTGCGGCTGGCAAAGGCCCTCAACGTCATCGGGCTGGTGAACGTGCAGTATGCGGTGCATGAAGGCAGGGTCTATGTGATCGAGGTCAATCCGCGCGCCTCGCGAACCGTGCCCTATGTGAGCAAGGCCACCGGAGTGCCGCTGGCCAAGATCGCGGTGGGATTGATGACCGGGCGCAAGCTCTCCGACTACGGGCTCAGCCAAGGTGTCCTGGCGACGACGAAGGTGTGCGTCAAATCCCCGGTGTTCCCGTTCAACAAATTCAGCGGCGTGGACCCCCTGCTGGGCCCGGAGATGCGCTCAACGGGCGAGGTCATGGGGATCGGGTCGTCCTTCGGCGAAGCCTTCGCGAAGGCCCAGCTCAGCGCGGGCCACATGCTGCCGGACGGAGGATCCGTTTTTCTGAGCGTGAACTCGCGCCAGAAGGCGGAGGGCGTGGAAATGGGGAGAAAGTTCGCCGACCTCGGCTTCCAGATCTACGCGACGCGGGGCACTGCGAAGGCGCTGCGCAACGCGGGCTTGCGCTGCCGCACTGTTATGAAGGTCGCTGAGGGGCGTCCGAACGTGCTGGATCTCATCACCGACCGCAGAGTCGACCTGATCGTCAACACGCCGTCGGGCGCTCACGCGTTTGCAGACGAGAAGAGGATTCGTAGCGCGGCCATACAGCAGGGAATCCCGAGCATGACTACGCTGAACGCCGCCAAGGCCGCCGTGAACGGCATCGCTGCCCGGAAGCGCGGGCAGCCGGGGGTGCTGTCGCTTCAGGACCTGCACGCCCAGGGCGAACCGCTCCCAGCATAGGGGTATCAGCAACCCTTCGCGGCCATTCTGACCGGGCCCGGGTGCCGATCTCGTGCGCCCTACAATGGTCCTTTATGGCGGCGATCCGGCGGGCCCTTCTCAGCGTTACCAACAAGCACGGCGTGGTCGAATTCGGCCGTCAACTAGCCGACCTCGGAGTGGAGTTAATCTCCACGGGCGGCACTGCCCGGGTGCTCCGCGAATCCGGCCTTCAGGTGCGTGACGTTTCGCACGTGACCGGCTTTCCCGAGATGTTGGACGGACGCGTCAAGACCCTCCATCCGCGCGTTGCGGGCGGCATCCTGGCGATGCGCTCGAATGCCGAGCACATGCAAGCCCTGCGGTCGCACGAGATCGAGACGATCGACATGGTCGTGGTCAATCTCTACGCGTTTGAAGCGACAGCCGCCAAGGAAGGTGCAACTTTCGACGAGTTGATCGAGAACATCGATATCGGCGGCCCCTCGTTGATCCGGGCCGCCGCAAAGAACTTCCGCGACGTTGCGGTGGTCACCGACCCGTCCGACTACGAGGCTATCGGCGCGGAGCTCGGCGCGTCCGGATCCCTGACCGAGGAGACCCACTGGAACCTCGCCCAGAAGGCGTTCGAAGCCACGGCCAGTTACGACCGGGCGATTGCCGGAACGCTCGGCGCCCTGCAGGCCGGAGATGCCCCGGCAAGCATCGCCGAAGACCTGGCCCCGCCGATCCTAGATCTGCGCGTGCCGCGCAAACAGGTATTGCGCTACGGCGAGAACCCCCACCAGCAGGCAGCGCTGTACAGCGATGGCCGCTCGGGCGTCGGAGGCGCTCGCCAGCTGCACGGCAAGGAGCTTTCCTACAACAACCTCGTCGACCTTGACGCCTCCTGGCAGCTGGCGTGCGAGTTCGAGCAACCAGCCGTGGCGATCATCAAGCACACCAATCCGTGCGGCTGCGCCGAGGCCGATTCGTTGGCCGAGGCTTACCGCAAGGCACTCGCTTGCGATCCCGTGTCGGCCTTCGGGTCAGTGATCGCCGTGAGCCGGGCGGTAGACCGCGACACGGCGGAAGAGATGTCCAAGCTGTTTGTCGAAGCGATTGCAGCGCCGGGCTTCGACCCGGACGCCTTGGAACTGCTGCAGGCCAAGAAGAACATCCGGCTGCTCGAGATCGGCTCCCCCGCCCCCGGCACCGTTGTGAAGAGCATTTCGGGCGGCTTTCTGATTCAGAGCGAGGACCGCCCCGAAACCAGTCCGGATCGGTTTGAAGCCGTAAGCCAGCGGCCCCCGTCCGACGCCGAAGCTCAAGCGCTGCGCTTTGCATGGAAGGTCGCCAAGCACGTGAAGTCCAACGCCATCCTCTACGCCCGCGACGGGCAGGCACTCGGCGTGGGGGCCGGTCAGATGAGCCGCGTGGACGCGGCGCGCCTCGGTGCCATGAAGGCCGCGCTGCCTCTCGACGGATGCGTGGTCGCGTCGGACGCGTTCTTCCCCTTCGCGGATGGAGTGGAAGAGATTGCCAAGCACGGCGCCACGGCCGTAATCCAGCCTGGCGGCTCGCGGCGGGACGCCGAGGTGATCGAAGCGGCCGATCGTCTCGGCCTGGCCATGGTGTTCACGGGCGTGCGACACTTCCGCCACTGAGCCGGCATGGCCGTTCTCCCAGCGACTGACCCCGGCAAGCAGCTTGCCCTGCATAGATCGTTCCGATAGAAGGCTTGCGAAAGAACGCTCTTCATAGGGTCTCCTTGCTAGACCCGAGCACCTCGAACGGGGATTGAATACACGAGCCCCAAACCCGCAACACCTCGCAAGTCTTCGGCACCGGTCCGTTCCAAGTCCCAGTGGGAACTCGCTAAGACGGGCGAATGAGGAAGCGTCCGCCAAGCGTCGCAGGCGGGCGGCTCTGCAGCCAAGCCCCGCAGATCCGCGCCCTTCAGGAAGTGGCGATGGCGAGCCCCTGCCGCGGTTCGGAATGGTCGCCGCTTACCAAGCGGCGACGCTCCCATCCTCGTGCCAGACGCGGCTCATGGGCTTGGTGCCCTTGAACGGATGCCTAGCCAGCGCCTGTTCGTCAACCTCGAATCCGAGGCCGGGCTTGTCAGGCAGCGGGAAATACCCGTCCACCATTCGCATTGCCGGGAAGCCCAGCCAGTCCTGCCAGAGCCGTTCCTTGAACGTCGGTTCCACGCCGGAGCAGATCTCTTGGACCATGAAGTTGGGCATCGCCGCGTCCACGTGCAGAGTGGCAATGCTCCCGATGGGTCCCTCGCAGGCATGCGGGGCCATGTAGCACCCCGACGCCTCGGCCATCGCGCCCACCTTCCAGAGGGCAGTGAGTCCTCCCACATGGTTGATGTCGCACTGGAGAATGTCCACAGTGCCGTCCTCCAGCAGCTGGTGGGTGGAGTAGTGCGCCACGAGGCGCTCGCCCGTGGCGATCGGGACTGAGGTTCTACGCGCGATCCGAGCCATCGCCTTGTAGTTCTCCGGGGGACACGGCTCCTCGATGAACATTAGGTGGAGCGGCTCGACCTCCTTGCAGATGATCGAGGCTACGGTCGGGCTGGTCTTGGCGTGGAAGTCGATGCCGATGTCGATCCCGTCTCCGAGTCCTTCACGGATCATCTGGATTCGCTGGACCGCGTCGTTGATCCGCTCGTTGGTCTCGATCCACTCGTAGTATCCGGGGATCCCGCTCTTGAACGCGGTAATCCCGAGATCCTCCGCAGACTCGCGCAGCGCGGCGAGTTCCTCAGGCGTGTTCGCGCGGGCGTGGTAGTAGCCGCGGACGCCGCGGGGATCGACGGGCCCTCCCAGCAGGCGGTATACCGGCTGGCCGAGCACTTTCCCGCGGATGTCCCACAGCGCCTGGTCGATGCCGGCGATCGCCGAGCCGAGGATGGGGCCAGCGCGGTAGAACGCATGGATGTACATGCTCTGCCAGATGTGCTCGACGCGCATCGGGTCCTGGCCGAGGTAGAACTCTTTGAGGTCGTCGACGGTCTGCAGGACGGCACCGGCCTTGCCTTCGAGAGTGGCCTCGCCCCACCCGACGACGCCCTGATCTGTCTCGAGCTTGACAAACACGTACGGACGGTCGGAGTCGTCTTCCCACGTAACGCCAAACGTCTTCACGCCGGTGATGCGAATCGGACCGGGCACAGCAGCGAGGGCCGCGGCCGCAACGGGTGCGCACCCGCACTCCGGGAGCGCCGCCGCACGTCGGGCCGGCCCGGCGATCGCGGGCGAAGCGCCCGCCATCAGGGCTCCTCCGAAGAACTGGCGTCGGTTCATGCGGCGTACTCCTGCAATGCGGCCTCGTCAATCTCGAGGCCAAGCCCCGGGCCCGTCGGCAGCGTGAAGAATCCGTCGACGACCTGCGGCACCGACTCGCCGGCAATTGCGACGTGCATCCTCCGCTCCGCCTCGTCCGTCGAGAATGCGACTTCCTGAACCACGAAGTTGGGGATCGAAGCTGCGACCTGCAGCGCTGCGGCGGTGCCGATGGGTCCGCCTCGATGGAACGGTGCAACCGCCGTGTAATAGGCCTCCGCCAGCGAGGCCAACTGGCGCAGGCCGCTGATTCCATGAAGTCCGATGTCCGGCCTGAGCACGTCGATGACCTGCATGCGCAGCAGATCCTGGAATCGACCGCTGGAAGTGAGAAACCTGCCCCATCCAACTGGCGTGACGGATTCGTGCGAGATCTTCTCCAGCGCGGAGTCACTGATCGGGCTGGTCGGCTCATCCATCCACATCAGATGGAACGTCTCGAGGCGGGCGGCCAGTCCGGCCGCCTCGGCCCCGGTGGTGCGTCCGGCACAGTCAAGAACGAGGTCTGTTGCGCCAGCCTGGCGCAGCCGCCGGAGCATCGCTTCGGTGTCGGCGAAGAACTCCCTTCCGCGAGTGGGTGTGCCCTGGGGAAGCAGAGCAGGCACGGAGAATGCCCGGAAGCCGTCGTTCCGGGCGGCGGAGAGCTGCTGGCTCAGTTCCGCTTCGCTGCTCCCGTGCAGCGAGGCCATGGCCCGCGCCTTGTCGCGGGTCCGCCCCCCAAGCAGGTCATAGACCGGGGCATCCGCAATCTTCCCCCGCACGTCCAAGAGAGCGATGTCGACGGCACCGCGGATTTCCGGTGCGGCTGCCGACAGCGAGGCGCGAACTGCCACGCTTGCCATGGCATCCTTGCCAACCAACGCGTCAGCGTGCCGCAGCGCCTCGGCGACTGACGAGGCGGGGTCCGCACCGGCGCTGGTCTCTCCGTAGCCGGTCACGCCTGTATCGGTGCGCAGGGCGATGACCAGCCGTGGGACAGCCTCCGGACTCGAGCGGATCGCCCACGCATTCAGACCGCTGATGGCGATCTCAGGAGGGGGGCCTGAGGCCGCCGGGGTGCTCGCGGCCAGCGATGCCAATCCGAACAGCTTATTGGACCGACCAGACGACATGGCTCACGCGTGGCTGGCATTGTACCGCCGAACGTCAGGCTCTGCGCGATGTTCGTCGCCTTGGGATCGGGGAATTTAGGGTCAGTTCGGAGTCAGTGGCAGTCCACAGCGAGGCCGGGCGCCCGCTGCGCGAGCGCGACTGGCTGGGTACGCGCTGGAACACCTCTTCAGGCCCAGAGAAAGCCATCGACGCGCTCGCAACTACCCCGTCCGCCGGGCCCCAACTTTCCTCATCCTGCTCGAAGTAGGCTTCCTGAGCGCGGACATCTGGCGCTGCTTGCTCCGCCATTGTTGGCACGGACCGGCCAACTCTCCGGAACGAGTGGTTCTCGCGTACTTTTCGCTGAAAATTTCCCGGATCGAGCTTCGTGTCCCAAATCGTCTCGTAGACCTTGCGGAGTTCGCTGATGGTGAACTCCGAGGGGCAAAATCTCGCCGCGAGCGCGGTGTACTCAAGCTTCGCCCGGACGCGCTCCAAGGCATCGGAGACGATCGCTCCGTGATCGAACGCCAGCTCGATGTCGCCATCCTCGATCTCTGACACCGGCACGAGTTCCGCCTGCGCGGCATCGCTGCGGCCGATTGGCGAGGGAAGTTCGGCACAAGCTCCCCAATAGGCGACCGTGACCACTCGCATGCGCGGGTCCCGTCCGGGCGAGCCGTAGCTGCGCAGTTGTTCCAGGTAGACGGAGTCTTCATCAACGCCCGTCTCCTCCTCAAGCTCGCGGGCTGCCGCGGCATCCAGGCCCTCGTCAGGTTGAACGAAACCTCCGGGCAAGGCCCAAGCTCCCGCGAACGGCTCGATTCCCCGCTGGATCAGCAGGACATGGAGCTCTTCTCGTCGAATCGCGAACAGCGCAACGTCGACGGTGACCGCGACTGGAGGGTAGTCGCCGGGGTTGTAGCCAAGACCGCCGTCGGAGCTCATCGGACATCTCTCACTTGAATATTGACACACCCAAACTTCCGCATACGACCTCGAGAGGACACCCGCAGACCAGCCGCGGAAATTTTTCTTCGTTACTTATTGACATCATAACAATAATCCCGCATACTTATTGTCAGATTGATATTATCAGTCTCACAATAAGTCTTGGAGCGCATGCAAAGGAGGCAAGCCATGACCAACCACTCACATCTTCCGAACCTCGAGACCGCAGCCATCGGCAGTCCGATCACGCGCCTGGGCGTGTCGTTCTTCCCCATCTACTTGATGGATGCCGACCTTCCGGAAATCTCGACCGGGCAGGACTCGGGCCTCGTCATCAAGGAGCTTGAGACCCCAACCGTTCCGACCCTGCTGGCGCACAACCCCACTCGCAAGCCGATCTTGGTGGTCGAAGGCCAGCACTTCTTGGGCGGCAAGCAGAACCGGACGATCAACGGGACGGTGCTCGTTCCCTCAATGACCAAGCTGGAAATACCGGTCTCGTGTCTCGAGGAGGGACGCTGGGGACGCGCGGAAGCGTACCGGCAAGCCGAGACCTTCGCTCCTCGCAGGGTGCGCCTGCGGAAAGAGGAGTCTGTCAACCAGTCCATGCGCTACGGCGGGTCGCGCGAGGGCGATCAGGGCGCCGTCTGGAACGAGGTCGCCGACGTGTTGGAGGCCGCGGAAGCTCGCTCGGAGACCTCGGCGGCGTCTGTCATCGACGATGTGTACCGCCGAGACAGCCGCCGGGGTGACGCCGTCGCGGAGCTCGTTGGCCTAGGGCCGCTTCCGCGCCAGAGCGGGATCGCGGTCACTCACGGGCGCTGGGTAGCGGCAATCGAGCTGTTCGGCTCGCCGGAACTGCTCAAGGCGCACTGGGAGGCCTTGGTCCGGTCGTACCTGTTGGAGAGCGTCAGGGCGCTGGGGCGCCCGTCTCCGACGAGAGTGCTCCGCATTCTGAGGCGCTTCGGGTCGCTCAAGTCACGAAATGCACAGGGGGTTGGGCTCGGGATGGACCAGCGGGTGGAGGACCGGAGGATCGTGGGACAGGCGTTGACCCTGGACGGGGTGATCGTGCACGGCAGCGCGTTTGCTCGCACTTCGGATGAGTCAGTACCGTCGCCGGAGCTAGTCGTCTACTAGTCTCGCGAACGCCCCGCAGTCGACCGGTGCAGAGACGGGGCCGACTCGGGGATGCGTGCAGCCTGATGCAGGGGCAAGGACATGCTCTCGCTCCTGTTGTAGTTCGCAATACATTCTGAAAACGGGCGGTTGGAAGTTTCTACTCAGGAGGAAGGCATGATTGCTGATCGAGTTCGACTGGCCCGCCGCAAGTGCGGGCTCTCTCTCCGCGGCCTCTCAGCCGCCATCAATGGCAGGGTGACGGCCCGGGCAATCGGCAAGTACGAGCGAGGAGAGAGCATCCCTAGCTCGGGCGCTCTGGTCGCGTTGTCCAAGGCCTTGGGAGTGTCCGTGGGCTTTCTGATGGATGCGCAGGACATCGAGATCCAGGGAGTCGCGTTTCGCACGAAGACGCGGGTGACTGTTCGGGACCGGGCAAGGGTCGAGACGGAAGTGCTGGAGTGGATCGAACGCTATCTCCAGGTTGAGGCCGTGCTGGAGCTTGACGGGGCCCACTGGCACTGCCCGATCAAGCCGCCGGGAGAAATAGCCCGAGCGAGCGACGCAGAGCAGCTGGCTGTAGATGCGCGCGAGGAATGGCGCCTAGGAATCGATCCGATCTCCAATATGACGGAACTGCTGGAGGATAAGGGACTGAAGGTCCTGACCGTCACGTTGCCCGACCGTGTCTCGGGACTGACGTGCCTCGTCAAGCGTCCCGGCGGAAGGGCGGACTCGCCGGTCGTTATCGCGAACGATCGATTCACTCTTGAACGTCGCCGGTTCACGTTAGCCCGCGAGCTGGGTCGTCGACTGCTCGAGACCGAGACGATGTCCGACCGGGACGAAAAGGACGCTGCCAGCAGGTTCGCCGGCGCGTTCCTGATGCCACGGGAGCACCTGCTGCGCGAAGTCGGAAATCACCGAAACGCTATGGGCTACAGGGAATTGATTGCACTCAAGCACGTTTATCGGGTCAGTGGAGCGGCGCTGCTGGCTCGTTTGCGGCAGCTGAATGTCATCAGTCAGTCAACCCTTACCTATGCCTACCAGACGGTCGCTCGCGGATGGCGAACCAAAGAACCCGCAGAAATCGAACCCATCGACCAGCGGGGGCAGCGTGAACGCCCCACCCGGTTCGAGCGCCTGTGTTACCGCGCGCTCGCGGAGGGCTTGATCTCGCTCGCGAAAGGTGCAGAACTGCTGAGAACTCCCCTGCCCCAAGTGGAGGAAGGCCTGAACGGCCCGCACTCCGCCAATGCCCATCATCGTCAGTGACAGCGGTTCCCTTATTGATCTGGTGTTCTTGCGAGCACACCCAGACCGCCCTTGATTCGTGTCGACCGAGACCGCCGGTTCAGCGATAGCGCTCAAGGTATGCCCGCAGCCTCGCCGCCTCGTCGGCCGCCTGGGGATCATCTTCCACTTGGTACAGGCGAGTACGAACTACGAACAGGTCCAGTTCCTCCTCGCTCGGCGGCGTGCCCCTCTCGATGATCTCCCGCACCTTCTGAGTAAAGAAGCTGCCCCAATCCGGCTGGCGGCCGTCCACGTCGGTAAAGCCGTACTCCTTCGCCAGCCCCCAGCTCGAGAACAGGCCGCCGCTCCTGGACCCGACATCCGGATCGGCGGCCAGCGCCGCCACCGCCCTCCCGACGTAGCACGGCGTCTCGGACTCGGCGAAATACTGATCCTTCTCGATGGCGTCCCGCCAGTTCGCCTCGGTGACCCCGAAGTGGTCGAGCACCGCCTCGGATCGCATCATCCCCGGCGTGAGCGCCACTGCCGCCACCCGGTACGCATGCAGGTCAGCCGCCATGGCGTAGGCCAGCCGAATGACCGCGTTCTTGGCGAGATCGTAGAAGAGATTGCCGCGATACCCGAGGGTGTCGCCATCCGTGACTTCGACCACGAGGCCCGCGTCACGCTCGACCATCAGGGGGACGCCATGTCGACTCGTGATGATGTGGCTGTGGACGGCGCGCTCCAGCAGTTCGAGTCCCTGAGTGGTGGAGAGCTCCCAGAAGGGCGCTCCCCACTCGGTCAACGCGTCGCCGCCCCAGATGTCGTTGACGAGCAGGTCGAGCCGGCCCTGCTCGGTGCGCACGCGCGCGAACAGCTGCTCGACCTCCGCCTCGACGGTGTGGTCAGTGCGGACGGCGATGCCGCGGCCTCCCGCCGCGGTCACCATCTCCGCCGTCTCTTCGATCGTCTCTGGCCGCCCGGCGGTGGCGGGGCGCCCGCTCACGCTGCGGCCGGTGCAATAGACGGTGGCACCTGCCTCGCCCAGCATCCGGGCGATACCCCGGCCGGCGCCTCGGGTGGCGCCTGCGACGACGGACACCTGGTCTAGCAGAGGCTGGTCGGTCATCAGGTCGCTGGCAGGTTCGGCGGGCGGCCTCTGATCAGGGATCGGTCGACCGGCGTGGCTGCCATGGTCACGGTTGCGGCTTCAGCTCTATGATCTGGATCAAGTTGCCGCACGTATCGTCGAACATTGCGGAAATAACGCTTCCGAGGTCCGTTGGCGGCTGCACGAATCGAACGCCTCTTGCCACGAGACGCTCGTACTCGGCTCCGATATCGTTGACCGCGAAGGAGTTACTGGGTATCCCGTCCTCCACAAGCGCATTGACGAATGGACGGACTGCGGGGTGGGCATCGGGCTCCAGCAGCAACTCCGCCCCCTCCGGGTCTTCCTCGGATACGACGGTGATCCAAGCGTGTTCTCCCACAGGGATGTTGTGCTTTACACGGAAACCAAGGGTTTCGGTGTAGAACCGAAGTGCCTTCTGTTGGTCGTCTACGAAGACACCGGATATGTAGATCCTCATTTCTAGATTCCCTCCTCTGTTGGGTTCGAAGAGCGATCGACCTGACCGATCGACGAGCTCGATTGGCCCCGTCCCCAATCAGCACTATGGTCTCAGGTGGACGGCACGAATTATGTCGCAGGCTGGTTCGCGTCTAGACTAGCACCAGCGGCGGCCGTCAGCCGCGACGGGCTGTAGTCGGCAAATGGGGCGCAAATCAGCAAGACGAAAGCGCGCAAGGGACGCCCGGCCATCCCAAGAGCCGCCACGATCCCGACGATCCAACTTGGTACTGGCAGCCATTGGTCTCGCCATCATCGGCGCCGGCAGTTTGACCTACTCTCGGCTGAGCCAACAGAACGCGACCCACCTGCAATCCGCCGCCATCGCAGAGCCGGCCAGGTTCACCGATCCCCAGGCTTGCCAGCCGTGTCATTCGGACATTTGGGATTCGTATCAGCAGACCGGGATGGCGCGTTCATTCTATAAGCCCGGGCCCCAAAACACAGTCGAGGAATACAACCACTCAGATGCCTTCCGCCATGCGGCTTCAGATCGCTACTATCGCATGGTCCTCCGCGATGGGCGCTACTTCCAGCGCCGCCACCAACTTGGTGCTCGCGGCTCAGAGATCAACGTGTTGGAGCGCGAGATCCACTTCGTCTTGGGATCTGGCAACCATGCCCGCAGTTATCTCCACCTCGCACCGAGCGGAAAGCTGACGCAGCTGCCGCTGGGCTGGTACGCCCAGGACGCTGGCGAATGGGGTATGAGCCCCGGCTACGACCGGCCCAATCACGATGGTTTCCAGCGGGTCGTGGCTTACGACTGCATGTTCTGCCACAACGCCTATCCCACAGTTACGCCAGGATCGGACCGGCCGGGCAGGCTCCCCCGATATACCGGCGAAATCCCCGAAGGCATCGACTGCCAGAGGTGCCACGGGCCGGGTTCAGACCATGTCGCCGCGGCCACGGCGAGCGCTGCCGAAGCCGAGCGAATCAAGGCGTCCATCGTCAACCCGGCGAATCTCCCTCCGCAAGCGGCAATGGAGGTCTGCATGCAATGCCACCTCGAGCCGACGAGCCGTCCCCTGCCCAACATCGTGCACAAGTACGGGCGCGGGTACTTTTCGTATCGTGCCGGCGAACCGCTTGGGGCGTACGCCCTGTATTTCGATCACGCCGCCGGGACCGGCTGGGACGAGAAGTTCGAGATCAACCATTCCGCCTACCGGCTGCGCCAGTCTCCCTGCTTCGTTGAGAGCGGCGAATCGCTGTCGTGCATCAACTGTCACGACCCACACAAGCCGTCCCGAAGCGCCGAGGCGTCTGAACGCTACGACGCCGCTTGCCTGGAATGCCACCAGACGCGAATGCAGGTTCTGTGGGCTGACGGCCAGCACTCTTCAAGGACGAACTGCGCTACCTGCCACATGCCAAAGCGTCGCACCGACGATGTCATTCACGCAGTCATGACGGACCACAGGATCCAAGCTCGCCCGGCCCAAGGCTTGCTTCGCCCCAAGGCCGAGCGAAGCACTCTCCGAGAAGTGTCCTACGAAGGCACCGTAGTGCCGTACTACCCAGCCACTGCAGACGCCCTCTATGCAGCTGTGGCCCAAGTTGCCCAAGGTTCCAATCTCGCGACAGGCATTCAGCGACTCGAGTCCGCAATCGCTGATCACAATCCGGACGACGCAGAGTTCTATTTCGACCTCGGCGCTGCGTATCAGGATGCGGGGGATCTCAGCAAAGCAGCCCACTGGTTTAGGCAAGCGGTAACGCGCGAGGCGAGCTTCGTCTTGGCCCGTGTCCGCTTGGGATCGGTTCTCTCGCAAGCCGGGGATTTCCAACAGGCGGAGCAAGTGCTTCGGTCAGCCGCCAATCTCGCAGCCGATGATCCTCGCGTCACCCGCGAACTGGGCTTGCACTATGCCCGGCAAGGGCTATACGAACAAGCGGCTGAGGCCAGCCGCACCGGTATCGCCTTGGATCCCGATCTGCCCGAATTCCACAACAACCTAGGCGGCGCGCTGGGAGAGCTGGGACGTTTCGACGAGGCCGCGGCCGCGCTTCGGCAAGCGATTCGCCTGCAACCCGACCTTGCCGATGCGCAATTCAACCTAGGAAACATATTGGCCGCCCAAGGCCGCACGCAAGAGGGTGTGCGCCACTGGCTGGCTGCGATCCGCAGCCAGCCGGGCCATTCCGGCGCGCGCTACAACTACGCAGTAGTCCTCGCTTCAAGCGG
The DNA here is from genome assembly GCA_022823865.1 of Bryobacterales bacterium. GTDB lineage: Bacteria > Acidobacteriota > Terriglobia > Bryobacterales > UBA6623 > VXMF01. Next base: position 35,852 of record JAJEHF010000217.1, on the reverse strand, counting down.
CGAGCACGACAGGGCCTTGGAGCAGCTTGAGGCCGCCCTGCGCTCCGAACCAGGCTTTGAACGAGCTCTCGATCTCAAGCGAACCCTCACCACCAACACAGGGTCGAACTGAGGTACTTGCGGCTTGCGCAACAGCTTCACACGGCATCGAGAGCTGGCATGCCGCCTTGGAATCTACAAGACAACGTCGCGCACACAACTGGCGCAAGTCGCTTTCAATCAAGCGTTTTCGAGTTCGTAGTTCACGTAACTGTCGACGACAAGATCGCTCAACCCATAGCTTGATCTTTGGACCTGGCGCAGAAACTCTTCGCGATCTGCGCAGCCCGGCCAGTCTTGCGCGACTGCCTGACGCGCCTGCTGTGCCAGCTCGACGACGCGTTCGCGGCGACCAGGAATCGGCGACTCGCCGATTCCTCCCAGCACTGCGGCCTGACGCTCCAGCGAATGCACCAAGGACAGCGGCAGCAGCTCGCTGTTGACGAGGATATCTTCAGCTTTCCTGGGTTCGACCACCACGCCGTGGCACTGGCAGTAGACGGGATAGCCGTGATACACATCCAGCAAGCTAATCCAGTCAGAATCAATCGCGCCACCTGTCCTGCGGTCCCCCTCGGTTTGCGCGAGCAAGAGCGAGGCAAGGAGTTGGATTCGCTCGACGCACTGGCCAAGGTCGATGAACCGCTTGCCCTCGTCCCAGTGCTTGGTCACTTCGACAACACCGGTAAACGTGTCGATGTCCCGCAGTGTCTCGATATAGAACGCAGGACGGGATGTCTCCCAGAATTCCTCAATGTTTCGATCGCGGATGCGCAGGAAGGCCTCGTTGATGCACTGCCACATCTCGCCGCTGATGTAGTTGCGGGTCTGGCGCGCATTCTCGCGGGCGCACTGGAGACAGCTCCAGACCGAGGCGGGGTTCAGTTGTTCGAAAGTCAGGTCTCCTGCCAAGGTGTACGAGTCTGCCAACGTGAAATCGTCGTCGGAGTCGAATTCCAATCCGCCAACCGGAGGCATCCTGCCCAAGCAGAGATAGATCCGCGCCCAGCCGTAATGGATCTCTCGGACAGACCGATCCGCGAGCGATTCGATCTGCAATTGCAGCAAGCGGCAGAGATGCTGCGCCCGGGCAAGGTAGCGGGCCATCCAGTAGAGGTCGAGAGCGCAACGGGCAAGCATGCGAGATCTTCGAACGTCCTAGGTCGGACCGTGGCTAGGCAGATTGAGGTGCCGACTTCGACGGGACACGCCGGCGGACGCGACGTTGGCCAGCATCTGCACTTGAAACTCGCCCGGTTCCGCGACGGCTAGTTGACCCGCCTGAACACTTGGACTCTCTGGCCGTTTACCTCGGTCACAAACAGGCGGCCGCTCGGATCGTGATCCATCAAGTGCGGCAGGAGCAGGGTCTCCGGCCCGCCCCATTGATGGGTCATCCGGCCATCGCCCAGGCGCAGGTGGCTGATGGTATGGGCATCGCCGTCGGTGACGATCAGCTCATCACCGACGACCTGAACGCCGAACGGATTGCCGAATCCGCTCCACGCGGCCACGAATGCACCGTCCTTGGAAAAGACTTGGACCCGGTCGTTGCCGCGATCCGCGACGTAGATTCGATCCTCCGCATCGATGCCGATGCCGTGGGCAGCGGCGAATTCACCCTCCCCCCTGCCCTTCCGACCCCATTGAGCCTTGAAGGTGCCATCCGCGGCCAGACGCACGATGCGGCCGTTGCCCGCATCCGCTACGTAGATGTCGCCGTTCGAAGCGAAGGCTATGTCATCAGGTGACCGAAAGTGGGTCTCGTCGTCCCCGCCAACACCCGCCTCGCCATATGTAGCCAACACCTTGCCTTCCGGCGAGAACTTCCAGAGAACGTGGAGGTTGTTATCCGTTGCCCAGACGTTACCCTCGGCATCCACGCGTAGTCCGTGCGCGACACCGAACATTCCCCCGCCCCAGCCGTGAGAAAACTTCCCGGCGGCGTCATAGGCCAGCACGGGCGGCTCCCCGCGATGCAGCACGTAGAGTTGTCCAGTGGGCCCGACAGCCACCGCCGAGACCGCGTCCAGTTCAACGTCTTCGGGGATCTTGAGAAAACCCTCTGACCGGTACGGATCAGCCGACGCTATGGCCAGCAAAGTGCCAGAGGCGAAGACTGCAACTGCTCGAAGATAGCTGCGGCGCAAGTCGCTCAAACGGAATCTCATTGCTCCATTGTCTGTTCGTCCGCAGCCCCCATTTCCGGACCGACCACGGCCACGCCGATCAGCTCTCTGCCTTCGTTGTAGACTCCGAAGGCGAACGATGCGGATGGCACCTTGAGGTCCCACAGGAAAGGCGCCTGGGCTAGGCCGCCTCCCAATGGACGGACCGTGAAATGCGCATCCTCCGGCAGAGCGACCACCGTGGCATCCCCGGAGGCCATGTCCCAGGTCACGATTCGCGTTGAGGGTGGCTGGCCTGGTCGCCTCGCGTTGGCAAACGCCCTTCCGATTAGTGGTATGAGGCCGAAGGGGCGACGGCCTTGCTGGGCAAGCTGGCCGGCTCCTGACCCCAGTTCCACTCGTTGGAATCCTTCCGGCAGGGCCAGGACAGTCGAGGTTCCAGCTTCCAGATCTACTGCCAAGAGTCCCTCGTTGCCCGGGAACGGCTGGACCTGAACCCCCTGGTTATTGGTCCGCGGTGGGCCGCTGGTCGCCAGCGCCACGATCAAGCTCTGGCCGTCTACGCTCTGTGTCAGCTGGTTGTTGTACGGGATGCCGATTGCGGCGGGGGGCTCGGCCGCATTGCTGGGGAATTCGATCTCCCGGAAGGTCTCGCTCGTGCCGTCAAAGACATGGATCTTCGTTGACGCCTGGTACGGCACCTCGCGAGTGCCGTCCCCGAAGTACAGGTAGCTGTTGGAGGCGCCCTTCAGCCAGACGTCGAGCTTCTCCCCTTCGCCAACCATGACCTGGCGGACTTCTTGCGTTAGCGTGTCGAAGAGCACCAGCCGGTCGCCGGCACAGATCCCGCCATCGCGAGGCTCGCCGAATTCAGTCAGGGCTTCGCCGGACCCTACGATAGCGATCGTGCGAGTCGCCGGAATCCGGAGCCAACGGACCTGCGTGACGCAGTTGGCCGCGTAGACCCCTGATCCGAATTCGATGGCAGCTAGCGTCATCGTCGCGGTTGGTTGGGACTCGCCGTCGCCGGCGGCCGCCGCGGTCGTATCGTCCGGATCAGGCAGGGTCAGCTGGACAGCCATGAGCCCGTCCTGGGTGCCATCCGTCTTCCGAAGGCCCACGAATGAGGCGGGGACACCCGCGAAGCCCCCAGTGGCCGGAGCCAACGAAGGCCCGCCCTGGAACTCTCCTCGCGGGTTCTGGCGGCGCGGCGGCGCAATCGGGTCCCACCCATCGGGGATTGCCACTTTGGTCACGACGTTGGCGTCGCCGTCGAACAGGATGGCATGCGGACGAACGCCGTCGTCGGCCGAGGCTGGACCCAAGATCCGCACGCGGTACCCGCCGATGAAATTGGCGTTGCCCTGTGCCAAGATAACGCTCAGGCCGTCGACCTCGTCGGGTAACTCGGCGAACGCCGGGGCGTCGTCGACTACCGCGCCGGAAAGGTCGACCACGGCGTTCGCCGATGCCACCGAATCGCTTTCGGGACGCAGCAGTCGCAGGGTGGCACTGTTCCCCAGACCGATCTGGAGCCGGTCCGCGCCGTCCGTGATCGCGACCGTCTCTGTCGTGCCGGCCGCGCTGTCAACCAGCAGCAGCTGATCACTCAAGCCCGCGGCAGGGGCGGCTTCCGGTGCGATCATCGCTGCCAGCACGCCACTGTTCGTCGCCGCCTCGAACGGGCGGTACTGCGCCGGGTTGGGGTTGTTCGGGAACGAAGGGAAGATGCAATCACTGATCGCGGTCGCCGTCTCGCGGCGGAAATCGAGTAGGTGCACGCCTGGATAGCAACCCTGCTCCGCGTCGAGGTCCCCGCCGAGGGCGATGTAGTACGGATTGAGGTCCGTCATCTGAATGACTTCCGCAGAAGTGACTCCTTCCGGCAAGGCCATGTAGCGTGCAACGGGCGCTCCTACCGGCCCCATGACGCCCGACGCTCCTCCGCCGCCCGAAACCCACCGGAACACCTCTGTGGAACCCGCCAGGTCTGGGACCGTGAAGGTCATGTCGTACACTCCGACCAGTTCCGTCGACGGGCCGAAGGACGGCTCCACCACCGGAATCCCGCCAAGAAACGCGCGTTGCGCCTCGGCGAACTCGTACGTCGTGTCCTGCGCGCCTGCGGATCCGGACTCGAGCGCCGGCTCTGTATCGCCGATTCCGGCGGCGAACACCCGGAGAACGCTGCCCGCGCTAATGGTCGCGTCCGGCTCGACCACCGTCCCCGTGGCGGCAGGCGGCTCTGCGGGGCCGCCCAGCCCAATGGGCGCCGAGCTCGCGGCGGCGGGATCCGTCGAGGGGGCCCAGCTTTCCGCGATCGGCGCGCTGGTTCCGCTGTGCCGGAACAGGCTCACGTTGATGTTGGCCACGATGAAGTCGATGGCGGCGCTGTCGGTCTCGCCTTGCCGGACTACGATCTCCGCCCGCCCGGCCTCAGTCTCCCAGGGAATCTGCGCGTTGATCTGTGTTGGGGAGACGAAGAAGAGCGGCGCTGCTACTCCATTGATGAGAACCTGGACGGCCGGGTCCCCGAGCGATGTCGGCAACGGCACGGTCTCTGCATCGACCTGCTCGGCGGCGAGGCCTTCGCCTACGACCGCGAGTATGCCGCCTCGCGGCACTACCCCCGGGCCGTCGCCGAACGTGACTCCGTTCACTATGCTCCGGGACGTGATGACGGGCTCGCCTGCTGCCGAACCGGCAGCCGCCAGGCAAGCCAGAAGGACTAGGAGCTGCCGGATGTGAAACATTCTTGGACCTCTGTGACCCGAGTTAGGATAGCCCCTTATTGCCAAGATTTCAAATCCGCCCGTGTCAATGTCACATCAATTTCACAAAATTGTGGTCGCACGTTCCTGAGATTCTGGCTGCTTGCCGACACCGAGTGAGGAACCATGACACAGCACACCGTCTGTGTCGGAGCAGGGGGGGCGGATCGCCCGGGACCCGTCCTAGGGATCGACGAGAAGCTCTCTCAGGGTCGCGATCACGCCCTCGGATCCGCTAGTGTCGATTCCCGCTGAACAGGACCACTATCAGGCGAGCACGTCACGGATCGCGTGGCCTTCGGTATCGGTCAGCCTGAATCGGCGGCCTTGGAACCGGTACACGAGCTTCTCGTGGTCAATGCCCAGCAGATGCAGGATTGTCGCCTGCACGTCGTAGATCGAGACTGCGCCCTCAGCGATGTTGAAGCCGTAGTCATCAGTAGAGCCGTGGACATGGCCCGGCTTGACACCAGCACCTGCCATCCAGATCGAAAAGCACTTGCCGTGATGGTCCCGTCCGTAATCATCGGGCTTGGGGTCGCCCTGCGCGTAAGGCGTGCGGCCGAACTCGCCCGCCCAAACGACAAGCGTGTCGTCTAGCAAGCCCCTCTGCCTCAGGTCTTGCACCAATGCCGCCGATGGCTGATCCGTGTCGCGCGCCGAGACTGGGAGGCGCTTGGGCAACTCGCCATGGTGGTCCCAACCGCGGTGATAGAGTTGGACGAATCGTACGTCGCGCTCCGCCAGCCGCCGGGCAAGCAGGCAATTCGAGGCAAACGTGCCCGGCTTGCGCGAGTCGGGACCATAGAGCTTGTAAGTTCCCTCGGTCTCGGTCGAGACGTCCATCAACTCCGGCACGGACGCCTGCATCCGATAGGCCATCTCGTACTGCTCGATCCGGGTCTCGATTTCCGGATCGCCGACGCGCCGGTACTGCAGCTTGTTCAGTCGGGCCGCGCCATCCAACATTAGGCGGCGCTGATGCCGGGTCATGCCCGGCGGATCGTTTAGGTACAGCACCGGATCGCCGCTGGAGCGGAACTGCACTCCCTGGTGGCGGCTCGGCAGGAAGCCCGCGCCCCACAGGCGCGCCAGCAAGCCCTGTCCTCCCGGCCCCTCGCTGGCTACCGAGTGCAACACCACGAAGGCTGGCAGGTCGCGATTCGAGCTGCCCAGACCGTAGTCCACCCACGCGCCCATGCTCGGGCGGCCCGGCAACTGGCTGCCGGTCTGAAAGAACGTGATCGCTGGATCGTGATTGATCGCCTCTGTGTGCACCGAGCGGATCAGGCAGATGTCGTCGACAATCGCCGCGGTGTGCGGCACCAGCTCGCTCAGAGAAATCCCGCTCTGCCCGTGTCGCTGGAACGCGTACTTCGTGGGCATGGCCTGAAAGCGCGCCTGATGGGCGACCATCCCGGTCACGCGCTGCCCTTGGAACACCGATTCTGGAATGTCCTCGCCAAAGCGATCCTGCAGCAACGGCTTGTGGTCGAACAGGTCCAGGTGCGACGGACCGCCGGACTGGAACAGGAAGATGACCCTCTTCGCCTTGGGCGCGAAGTTCGGAAACGCCGGAGCCGCCGGACTCTCCGCAGCGCCGAGCACGTGCAGGCCGATCGCCCCCAAGCCATAGCCGGAGCGAACCAGCAGGTCCCTGCGGGAAACTAGACCGGACTGTGAATTCGGTGTCATGACTTCGTAATCGCCTCGTCCGCACTCAGCAACATGCTTGCCACCATGGCATAGGCCGCCAACTCCCGCACATCGAGACCAGCGGTGGGCTCCGATGCGCCGACCGCCAGAAAGCCGCTCGGATCGGCGCCTTCGGCGGACAGCGATTCGAGTATCTCTCGCAGTGTTTCGTCCAAGACGCGCTGTTCGTCGTCGGTTGGGCTGCGGCTCATGATGAGTTCGAACAGATGCGCGAGGGGCTTAGACTGGCCTGGGCCAGACTCTTGCAGCACGCGCTCGGCCAGCTTGCGAGACGCTTCCACGAACGTTGGATCGTTCATCAGCGTCAACGCCTGCAGCGGCGTGTTGGTGATCGACCTCTGCACCGTGCAGAACTCGCGGTCGGGCGCATCGAAAACCGTCATCGTCGGATGCGGCAGGGTGCGCTTCCAAAACGTATAAAGGCTTCGTCTGTACAGGCTTTCGCCTTCGTCCTGCTCCCACTTGGTGCCCGGATAGTCCGCACCGACCACCACTCCGTCATACAGCCCCTCGGGCTGGTACGGACGCACGCTCGGCCCGCCGAGCTGGCCGCTCAGCAGGCCAGCAAGTTCCAAGGCCTGATCCCGGATGCTCTCGGCAGGCAGGCGAAAGCGCGGGCCCCGCGCCAATAGCCGATTCTCCGGATCCCTGTCGCGCAGGGCCTGCCCCGCTGCCGAGTCTTGCCTGTACGTGGCCGACAGCACGATGTTTCTCATCAGGCGCTTGACGTCCCAGCCGGAAGCGGCGAAATCTACCGCCAGCCAGTCCAGCAGCGCTGGATGGCTCGGTGTCTCTCCCTGCAAGCCGAAATCTCCGCTGGTCTTGACGAGGCCCAAGCCGAAGATCTGCTGCCAGAATCGATTAACCACCACCCGCGCGGTCGTGGGATGTCGGCCGGAAGTCAGCCACATTGCCAGACCGAGCCTGTTCTTCGGAGCCGCTTCAGGCCATTTCCCCAGCAATGTCTCGGGCACCGCCGGAGGCACTGGCTCGCCGGGGCTGTCGTAGCGCCCGCGCATGAGCACGTGGGTCTGCCGCCGGGAGCCCATGTCTTGCATGACCATCGTGGTCGGCAACGCACGCTCCAAAGCGAACAGTTGCCGGCGCAAACCGATCAGTTCGCTTGCGGGATTCAGCTTGCGATAGAGCCAGCGGCGTTCAAGGCGCGAGCTGGAACGCGCCACGGCCCACGGCACTGCGGCTGCTTCAAATACCTCAAGGACTTCGTCTTCGGTCAAGGCCCGCCGCCAGACAGCGACCTCGTCGAACGTCCCCGGAAACTCGCGCTTAGCGGGACTGTTGTCACGACCGAGCCGATACGGCGCCATGAACTTCGCCGCCGACTGGGCGTCATCGTGCAAGACTTTGGTTCCGACCTCGCGACCGTCAAAATACAGGCGGACCCAAGCGGCTTCGGCGCGCATGGAGCGCTTGCCCTCGGAGCCTTCGTAGACCGCCGCGACGTGATGCCACTGGTTTGGGCGCAGCGAAGCCCCGTCGCTGCGGACGGTGATCGAGTACGACGGGTAGCGTTTGCTCAGCCGCAATTCCAGCTCGTTGCCGGTCGACCGCAGCCCGATGCCTTGGCCGTACTGCGACGAAGCCGGATCATCGGAGTAGTCGATTGCGGAGAACAGCGGAGCATCGGAATGCTCGGCATTGGCGCGGAACCACATGCTTAGCGTGAACGCCCCGTGCTTTTCCAGCTTGATCTCCGTCTCCGGATCGATCTCCCTCGCATCACAGGCGCGCCCCGCGACGCCGGCATCAGGGCCGTCCTCGCAGCCAACGAAGAAGTCGGCGTTATGCGGATACTCAGGGGCGGTCAACGCCGCCAGTGCGTCCGCGCTTGGCTCGAACCGTGCCGCGCTGACCTCGTCCGCTCGTTCCAGCTCCTCGATACGGGAACGCAGCTTGGCAATCTCGGACCGCTCCCTGGCAGTCGGGGCCGGAATCATGGGAACCGCGTTCGCTACCCGGCCCGCCTCTCCCAGTTCCGGGACGTTGTCAAAGAACGCAAACAGCTTGTAATAGTCTGCCTGTAATATGGGATCAAATTTGTGGTCGTGACAGCGCGCGCACTCCACGGTCAGCCCGAGCCATGCCATGCCGAGCGTGCGCACACGGTCAGCCACGTACTCCACGCGGTATTCCTCCTCGATGATGCCGCCCTCGGAGTTGATGACGTGGTTGCGATTGAAGCCTGTGGCGATGAGCTGGTCGATCGTCGGGCTGGGCAGCAGGTCGCCAGCCAGCTGCTCGGTAAGGAAGCGGTCATAGGGCAGGTTGCGGTTGAATGCCTCGATGACCCAATCGCGCCAGCGCCACATCGAACGCTCGGAGTCGTTGTTGAATCCGTGCGTGTCGGCGTAGCGCGCCACATCCAGCCAATCCATCGTCATGCGCTCGCCGTAGCGCGGCGATGACAGGGCCTCATCGGCCGCCTTGGCATAGGCGGCCTCGCCCTCATGCTCGACGGCACGCTCGAAAGCGCGAACTTGCGCGATTGACGGCGGCAGGCCGGTCAAGTCGAGCGTCATCCGGCGCAGCCACGCGCTCGGCGCCGCCTCAGGCGACGGAGTCAAGCTCTCGTCATCCAATCGCGCCAGCACGAACGAATCGAGGGGCTGGCGCAACCAACCCCGTTGCGACACATCCGGCAATTCCGGGCGCTCAGGGGGAACGAAAGCCCAATGGGTCGAATACTCGGCACCGCCCTCGATCCACAGCCGCAGGATCTCGACCTCTTCAGCCTCCAAGGGCGCATGGCCCGAATATGACGGGGGCATCCGTCGCGCCGGATCGGTCGCAGCCACCCGCTGGATCAACTCGCTGGACGCGGGATCCCCCGGCTCGATCGGCACCCGACCGGACATTCCCGGAACGACGGCGTTTTCGCGCAGGTCCAGCCTCAGTCCAGCTTGCCGCTGGGCTGCGTCGGGGCCGTGGCAGGCGAAGCAGCGGTCCGACAGCAACGGCTGCACGTCGCTGCCGAATTCCACCGAGGCAGCAATGCACAGACCAGGCATAGCCATGGCCAAGCCGAGTAGCCAAGCCATGCGCCGCTGGATCGGTCTATTCATTCGGGACGAGGCCAGCCTCCCGCTGATCATTATGCCGAATCGGCGTTGCCGCGAGTACAGTATTGCCATGGATAGCCGACGCCGTGATCTGCTCGCAGGCATCCCAGCAGCCGCTGCCGCGTGGCTGCCGGGAACGATTCTGGGAAGCCGGCAACGTGCAAGGGCCGCTACGCCGGGCCAGTCAACCATAATCTCCACGCGGACGGCCATTCAAGGAGTCTGCGCATGGCCCAACCTCCAGATCCTGAACGACGGCACCATTCTTGCCCTGATCTTCAACCAGCCTTGCCACGGCTTGTGGGAAGGCGACTTGGACTGCTGGTCCAGCGAAGACGGCGGGCAAACGTGGAGGTTTCGCGGCCGGCCCGCCGAGCACGAGCCAGGCACGAACCGGATGAACTGCGCGGCTGGGATCGCCGCCAACGGCGATGTCATCGTTCTGTGCAGCGGCTGGGCCGACCGCAACCGGCGGGGAGAGCCGGTCAATCCCCATAGCCAGCCCTTGCGCCCGTGGGTGTGTCGGTCATCCGACCAAGGCAGGACCTGGTCGGTGAGCACCGACTTCCCCGCCCCGCCACAGGACGGGGTCGGAGCAGGCAACGAGTTCATTCCCTTCGGCAACATACGCGCGGCGGATGACGGCTCGCTCTGCGTGGCGGCGTACTTGAGAAGAGAGCAGTCGCGCGCCTGTCACCTGATCAGGAGCCTCGATGATGGGCGGACTTGGGGAGAGGCGGTGTCGCTCCATCCCGGCGGCAACGAAACCGATATCTTGCACCTGGGCGGCGGGCGCTGGCTGGCGGCCGCTCGCGAGTTCGGGGAGCGGCGCGATGTCCATCTCGAGCTGTTCTCGTCAGACGATGACGCCCGCACGTGGAAACGTCAGCAGCCTTTGACATTGCCGCTGCAGGTGACCGGCCACCTTACCCGGCTGGCCGACGGGAGAGTCCTGCTAAGCCACGGCAACCGCTGCTGGAACAACTACGGCGTGGATGTCAGATTGAGCGACGATGCCGGAGCGTCTTGGAGCCCACCGTTCAGGATCGCGGACTGCCCCCGGCCCGATTGCGGGTACCCCAGCACCGTGCAGACGGCGGATGGCACTGCCGTGACGGCGTATTACACGCAGGTCTCGAATGACTACCACTACGAGATGCGGGTGGCGCACTGGAGCCCATCCGCTTTCACCGTCAGCGGAACGGTACAGGGAGGCTAACAATGCCAAGCCAGATCGAGGGAGGACTGCTCAGGCGCTCGCTGTGGGCTTGGGGCGCAGCGTTGAGCGGTCTGGCTCTCGTCGCCCGGCGCCGGGCCGCGGGCCAATCAGGGACGGTCAGCGGTTTCGACCACGTTGCCGCGCCCATGCGAAACACCGAGGCGATGCTGCGCTTCTACCGCGATCTGGGCTTCCAGGTGCGGGAGGGCGAGCGGATCTGCTCCGTGCATTTCGGGGATCACAAGATCAACTTCCACCGGCCCGCGTTGTGGCAGAGCGGGCAGTTCACGCTGCGAGCCCCGGCCGCCGAGCCGCCTTGCGGCGACTTTTGCTTCGTGTGGGACGGCACGGAGTCCGCGCTGTCCGAAATGCTCGCCCGCGCCGGCGCGGAAATCGTCACAGGCCCGGTGCCTCGGACGGGCGGTCGCGACGGCGGCACCGCCGAAGGAACCAGCCTCTATACGCGAGACCCCGACGGGAACCTGCTGGAGTTCATCGTCTACTAGCGCCCGGACGTCTGGAAGGGCGCTATGGCAAGCGCAGGTTGCCATCGATCAGCAATAGCGAACCCTTTTCCACCAACACGTTAGCCTCGCGCTCGATACATGCCCTGAGCTGCGGGCCGGTGGACTTAAACCCAAGCATCCGAGCGACATCGCTGGCACACTCCGCTGGGCTGATCGCAATACTGGCCTCGACAGCACGTAGGATGGCCTGCCACAGTTCGGTCGGCGGAAGCATGTCGACCGCTCGGACGGACGAGCTTGCTTCTGCCCGGTCCCGCACGATCGGGGATTCCGTGCTGCTGCAGCTCTCTAGGAAGAATGGCGGGTCGGGCTGGCATAACCGAACCTTGCCCACTCGAATGGCTCGTTCAGTCGCCAGCTGGACGGCGTTGCTGATGCGCGCCCCCGTCCGCTTGTATCCCCAGAGCTGGCTCAGCCTTCGGCAGACCTCGTCCACATGAATCGGCCCTTCGGCCTCTACGATCTTGGCCACGTAGCCGGAGAGGACGCTCTCCGGCATTTCGTGCAGCTCGCCGAACCTGCTCTCTTCGATGGGAAACGAAGCTTCAACGTACTTGATCTTTTCGGGCGGCGGGCGCTCGATCGGAGCCTCGCGGGTCACCACCGGGCCTTCCACCTTGGCGGTCGGGCGGATCTTTGGTCCGCCAACCGACCGAGCCCTGTCGATCGCGTCCAGGAGCTTGTGCATCTCAGCATCGCGGCTGTAGAACCAGTCCGTGCTCCAGATGCGATGGAATATCCACCCCTTGCCTTCGAGCACGGTCTGGCGCAGGCGGTCGCGCTCGCGCGCCCAGCTCGAACTGTGATAGCGCGCGCCATCGCACTCGATGGCCAGCAGGAAGCGACCGTCGTCATCGGGATCGTACACAGCCAGATCGATCTTGAACCCTAACGAGCCGACTTGCGCGGCCAGCTTGTAACCATGGTCCTGCAGCGCCTTGGCCACGGCTTCTTCAAACGGACTGTCCATCTCCGCACCGGTGAGCACCGGGATGTCCAGCTCCCCCGTCTCGGCATACTTCAAGAACCGCTTCAACACGCGCGGGCCGGCTTGCTTCGTGACATCAATGCGGATGTCACCGTGGCGAATCGAAGCGAACACGTGGCAGCGTCGCTTCGCCCTCGTGAAGAGGACATTCAGGCGCCGCTCTCCGCCCTCGCTCGAAACCGGGCCGAAGTTCTGCGACATGTAGCCGCCGGCATCCTTGCCGTAGCCGACCGAGATGAAGATCACGTCGCGCTCGTCACCCTGCACGTTCTCGAGGTTCTTGACGAAGAACGGCTCTTCCTTGCCTTCCTTGCAGAAGGCCTCCAATTCCGGATTCTCGCCGCGCATCCACTCCAGCCTGTTGCGGATCGCGTCGCGCTGGGCCACCGACAGGGCGACCACGCCCAGCGTCTGCTCAGGGCGCTGGCGGGAATGCTGGAGAACGGCCTCCACCACAGCCTCGGCCTCGATCGGATTGTTGCGTTTCCTGCCCCGGTCGTATTGGCCCTCCACATACGTAAACCGCAAGCCCGTGGTCTTGCCCGCTTGGTCCGGGCTTGGCGGACAGATCAATCCGTTGTCATAGAACTCGTGGTTCGAGACCTGAATCAGCGACGGGTGACGGGAGCGGTAGTGCCAGCGCAGCATGCCCCCTGGCATTGCGCGCGCTTCGCACAGCGAGAGGATGCTCTCCATATCGCCGACTTGTGCCGCTTGGATATCCGTCTCGTCCTCGTCGGCCCCGGCCTCGTCGCCAGCGCTGACTTGCCGGTCGAAGAACGACGTCGGCGGCATCTGCTTCTGGTCTCCCACCACCACGATCTGCTCGGCCCGCAGGACCGCGCCCATCGCGTCTGCCGGGCGCACCTGACTGGCCTCGTCGATCAGCAGCATGTCGAACACCAGTCCGTCGCGCTTCAGATACTGGGCCACAGACAGAGGGCTCATCAGGAACACCGGCTTGATGGTTGCGACGGCTTCGCCAGCCTTGTCCAGCAGCGTGCGCAAGCGCATGTGGCGGGTCTTCTTGCCGATCTCGCCGCGCACGATGCCGATCTGGCCGGACGATCCGTGCGGAAGCGAATCGAAGTGCCGCATCGCGATCTCGTGCGAGGTGAGCGCCTGGAGTCGCAGGTCCAGATTCTTGAACCGCTCTACCTTGCTGGTGCGATCCGCGCCGTCCATCTCCTTGAGACGGGGCTCGTCCCGGCACATCCGGTTCCAGACCGCCTCGGCGCGGACGAACTCAAGAGTCGGCCTGGCGCGTTCGGTGGGTAGCCTTTCATCGGCGATGCGCGCTCGGACCTCGTCAAGCCCGAGCTCTGACGCATGCCTGCCCGCGGAATTTAGGCGATGCCACCCTTCGATCGCCTCTGTACCGGCAATCCATTGCCGCAAGCGAGCTATCGCTGCCTCGAATTCCAAGTCGTCGATGCGGGATTGGCCAAAGGCCTCCTTGACATCCAAGCCAACCGTGTCAACGACACTCTGCCATGCCGCAGCCCAAGACTCGCAGGCGTTCCTCAGACCGGCCTCGATGCCGGTAAGGTCCCAATCGGACTCGATCGCCGCGCACTGGCTGCGCACCCTCTCGCCCGAACCCATGCGGGCGGCTTGTTCGGCGATCCAGCGCAACGGAGGGAGCAGCGCGCCCACATCCGTGTCTTCCTCGCTCCACGCCATGCCAAGCGTCTGGCGGCCGAGTTCAGACTGCTTCGAAATCGCGCGTCGCTGCGCTCGCGATTCGAGCAGGCGATCCAAGATGGCGAGCCTCCCGGCCAGGTCTTTCGGGACCTCTGCACGGAACACCGACTTGAGCTGCGCCACAGCGTCCCGGTAGCTGCCGTTCAGCCAGCGGAACAGCGACTTGCCCCGAGCGGCGATCAACAGCCGCGCTTGGTCCCACTCGATCTCGAGAGCGCTCTCAATGACATCTGCCAGCAGGTCCGCCTTGCCCTGCTGCCAGGTCGCGATATCCTCGCAAAGCTCCAATGCCGCTCGGGGCCGGTCCACCAGCGCTTGCGTGCGCAGCAGGGCGTGGACTGATTGGGGCATCTCCTGTAGTGCGCCAAGCTGCTGCAGCGCCGTTTCGGCGTCGGCAATCCGCTCGCAACCCGCCCACGTCGCAGCCGCCGGGACTCGCTGAACGCAAGTTCGCAGTGCTTCCAAGCGCGCCAGCGCCTGCTGCAAGGCCCCCTCAAGCCGGCGACGCTCGATGGGATTGAGCCGCTTCGTCGCGCCCCGCCATGGATGTTGGGCTTCGCTGCCGTGTTGCTCGGTCAGAGCGGCCAGCGCAGCAGTCGCCTCGAGCCGCTCGGCGCATTCCTGCCGACCCCACGCATCGGCGTTCTGGATGGTAAAGTCCGGCGCCGGATACCCGCTCTCGTTGAGGTCGGCGATCATGCCGATGATCCCGTACGGAGTGTCCCCGCTGAGTTCGTCCGGCTTGTGCAGCAGGGCTGACATCTGATTCAGGTCGTCCCGCACGCGGCGCACTTGCTCATACGTCTCCGCGTCCGGGGCGGTGGGGCGCCCGAGCGCCAAGGTCTTGCCCAGTTCTTCGTAGACGTGCTTGCGGTTGGCTTTGTGGGAATGCAGCTCCAAGCACAAAGGGCCGAGCCCGCATTTCTCGAGCCGGTCGTGAACCACGTCAAGGGCGGCGCGCTTTTCCGCCACGAAGAGCACTCGCTTGCCATCAGCGGCGGCACAGCCGATGATGTTCGCGATCGTCTGCGACTTTCCCGTGCCGGGCGGCCCTTGCACGACAAGATTGCGACCCGACCGAGCGGCGGCGATGACTTGGGTCTGCGACGCGTCGGCATCAAGGATGTGCCCGAGTTCCTTTGGATCGGCGAAGCGCTGGTCGAGGTTCTCGTCAGGCGCGATGATGCTGGCGCCCGACTCGGCACCACCTACCAGCAAACGGTCGATGAGAGGATTGCCGTCATCGACAAGCCCTTCTTCGGGTGAGAGGTCGTTCCACATCAGGAACTTGGCGAACGAGAAGAACCGAAGTTCGATCACGTTGGGCAGCACCTGCCAGCGAGACTTCAGCGAGACCGCCTCCTGGACCAGCCTGTGATATTCCGATGGCAACCAGTCGCCGCCGTCCGGCAGGTCTGGCAAGGTGAGTTGGAAGTCTGCCCCCAGCATTGACCGCAGCGAGAGGTTCGCTTCCATGTCCTGGTCGCGGTGGACGAGCTTGAACTGCCCGCGACTGCTGTCCCGCTGCAAGTCCACGGGCAGCAGCACCAGCGGGGCGTAGCGCTTGATCTCGGAGGACTCGCTCTCGTACCACAGCAGGAATCCGAGCGCGAGGAAAAGCACGTTGACGCCCTGCTCCTCCTCGATCTCCCGGGCGTCCCGGTAGATTGAGAGCAGCTTCGACTGGAGTCCCTGCTTGGTGAGGGTGGTTCGGAGCTTCGTGTCCGTATGGTGCTCGGACAGGGCCGCCGCCTGACCGTCTTCGTCCAGGGGCAGCGGTAGCGCTTCCCCAGCGTCATCTTCCGCAGCTGCCCGCTGGGACGGCTCAAACGCCATCCGCTTGCCTTGGCGGACGAGGATGTCGAAGATCTGATCGGAGCGCTCGTCCTCGAGCTGGACTTGCTTGCCGCGCCCCTTGCCCAGCGGGGCGTTGATCAGGGGGTTGCGCTTGCCGACATCGAGCAGGCCGGCACGCAACGTATCAAGCGCCTTGGCTAGGGCCGGAGCAGTCGTCCGGGCCTGACTATCCGGGCCTTCCACAGGATGGCTATCCATGAGCGTTGATGAAAGTCCCCGCGGATCGCCGGGCTGGACCGCAGCAGAGCCTACAGTCTGGGCACGACAGGATTCGTATCTGTTTCAGGCACACTTTCTGAGAGCATACAACTCACAGCTAAGGCGCCCCAGCCCGAGGATCGGCCCAGAAGTCGGGCCAAGTCGCTCTTGTTCGTATCGCGAGGCTTGGCGAAAGGCGCCCGAAGCCTCACCTCGGCAGGGCCTGTAACTCCGCTTGCTTGAGCACCCAGCTCCGCAACACGGCGTAGCCCTCATCCCCTGTGTCGTAGCGCACGCCTCCTTGGTGCCCTTCTTCCTGCCCGGTCTGCACGTTCAGCGGCTTTCTCAGGACCAAGCTGCGCTCGGGATCGGCCAGATCCACCCTGGCCTGGAGCTTGCGATAGTTCTCGAGCAATTCGGCGGCATCGATGTGCCCGGCGTCGTCAGGCGGGTTCAAGTACAGCGTGGGCACGCGTCCCGGAACACCGTGGCACGAGATGCAGGCGCGGTTGTCGCGCTCGCTGATCCGGTTCATTTCGGCGAAGGCATGGTCTCGGAAATGCAAGATGTCCTCGACAAACATGTCCGACGCATCCAAGCGTCTCCCGCTGTTGAGATCCTGTGCCTCGATTAGCTTCTGCAATTCCTCGCCATATCGCTCGTCGTCGCTGGCAAGCAGGTTCCGAAGCCGCGTGCGGATTGCGGCCACCGGCTCGTTCTCAACGTGCGCGGCGATCGCCTTGCGCACCTCGGGATTCCGCCGCAGCGCGGGCGAGGCCGCCAGCTTAGCGGCGAGTTCGCGAGTCTCATCCGAGGATTCCGGCGAGAACCAGCGCACGAACATCTCGACTACCTGCCGCTTGGCTGCCGCTATCGGGTCGATGACTTCGTCCCCGCTGTCGTCCGTGGTGAACTGCGACTTCGCTCCCTCCCAAGGGGCCAGCTTGAGGTAGTCCAATCCGAATTTGAATTCCGGCTCGGCGTCCGGGTTGGTCCCTAGCATCGTCACCGTCAGGAGCGCGTGCTCGCCGGCGAGGTCGAAGACCCCCATGTGCATCGGCCCGGTGGAAGTGACTTCCTCGCGATAGTAGTCGGCTTGGTCCAGCACGAGCTCGCCGTCAAACTCAATGCGGACAATGCCATGGGGCGCCCCGTGCAGAATCGCCCCGAGCAATTCGTACTTGCCCGGCTGCGGCACCGGCACCGAGAACGAGATGTGCGCCCCGACCTTGCCCTCTTCCCAGATCAGGGCATTATTGTTGCTGGCGACACCGCCTGGAATGGCCAAGTCGGTGGTGCGACCGAACGTCAGCTCGGCCACTTCCAAGTCTTCGGCCTCAACCGCCCCCGCAACCGCCTCGGCCACGGTCTGGCCGCCCTCCCTGAACGCGAGCATCCACTCGGTGGAATCGAGCCACAGCCGCGGATCGGCCGATAGGTGGCTGAACGCTTGCTTGCGATGCAGGCTGCGGTTCTCGCCCAGAATGCGCGCGACCAACGGGGCATAGGGCGACTCGTCCAGAGTCAGCTCCTCATTAGGCGCGGGCTTGCCCAGCAGGACGCTGGCCGGCGTTGCTGTAGCGGCCCGGGTCGGACTCAACTCCAGCAGCATGCGGTAGAACTCTGTCTCTTCGGCCTCGCTGAGACCGTCGAAGTCCCACTTCACCCTCGCCAGGAAGCCGGCCAAGGCATCTGCGTCGTCTTCTCGCTCGGTGTCCGCATACATCCGCAATACTTCCAGCAGCGGTGCCAAGGCATCGCGGCGTGCTGGTAGGGAAAGCTCGCCAGGGTTAGCCAAGGCTCGCGCGGCGATCGCCACGATGCTTGGGTCGGCGGTCTGCAACAAGGACAGGATCGTGTCCTGCAGGGGCTTGTGGGTGACGCCGCGAGCCCCCTCAAGGGCAATCGAGCGCCACGGCGCGCCTGCCTGCGCCTCGTCCTGATACACAGCCAGCACCGCCTTGCCGAAGAGTTCGGTCGCGCCGGGGGTGCTGTAAGCGAATTGGCCCGGGCTCTGCTGGTTGGCACGTTCCATGTAGTGGGAGGCGGCCATGGCCGTGAGCCGTCGGTCCAGCAGCCGCTTGCGCTCCGGCGGAGCGGTCTCTCGCCACTCGAGCAATTCGCTGAAGAGCGACGCAAGTTCGGGATATTGCTGCGCCGCGAACTGCTCGCGAGTGATGTTATTGACTTGGCCGTTGACGATGAACAGCGAGATCGTGGAGTAGCGCAGTGCCATGTCAACGTGCGCTTCGGGCTCCTCGCGCAGCAGCGCATCGATCCACGCTTGGTTGATCGGCTCGCGCATGGGCGGATTCCAGACCCACCAGTGCCACGCAGCCTTGAAGGCGTAAGCCCTCACGCCGGGATGGGGGTCCACCATCCCGGCGGTTAGGATGCCCGCCAGCTCGGACAGGTCCACTTCCACGCCACTGCCGGGCAGATGTGCTCGCGTGACCAACGCATGCATGACCGACTGGCGCGTCCGGTCGGTCCCCTTGCGGAAGGCCTCAAAAAGTTCACTCCAACCGCCTCCATCTAAAAGCAGTTGCCGCAGCGACCAGAACGCGGCTTCGCGGCAGCTCTTGACTGGATCGTCGAAGTGCTCGATCAGCGTGGGCACGGCATCGTGCGCCATCGTGCCGCCGAGAGCTAAAAGGCCGTAATATCTAACCTGTGGATAAGGACTGCTCGCAAACTCCTTGAACAATTCCAAGTGTTCGGGGCTAGCCGCGGCCTGGGCGGCCCGCGCCTTGGCAAGTGACTCTAGGAAACCGTCCTCTGGAGCCAGCGCAAACTCGTGCTCGGCGTCAGCCTCTGGAGCTGGATGGAGACGGCTCAGGGCTCGGATAACGTAGGCGCTGGTGACAAAACCCGTCGCAGCTGCGGCATTCCACAGACCGTAGGGGTACTGGTTGTCCAAGAGCCACTGGACCCCTTTCTTGACCACAGGATCCTCGGCCGTGTAGCCAGCCGCCTCAAGCGCTATCAATGCCACCGCTGTGGCAGCGGGATAGCTGTGGTCGTCGGGTCGCAGCCACTCGCCGTTCTCGCCAGGCTTGCCGGGCTCGAAGCCCCAGCCTCCGTCCTCCCGCTGGAGCGCGAGGATCCGGCTCAGATCGGTGGCTGCCCTGGCTCGCAGGTCGGCATCCAACTCCTCCGCGTCCGCAATCCGACGCGGCGAGTTGGTCAGATTGCGCACCTGCTCGACATAGTCCGCGGGCCAGATGCGGTGCACGAACTCGACTCGGTGTCCGTAGTCGTCGGTGACCCGGATATCGTCCCCGGTGGCGAGAATCTTGCGCCCCTTCTCTTCGATTCCGAAGAAGTAGCGCGGCTCGCCGGTATCGCGCCACGCACGCTCCAAGACCTCGGCGCCAAACTTGAAGACTACGTTGGGCCCGAAGTTCGAGCCTCGTCCCGCCGCGTTGATGCCCTTCGGGTCGGCTGTCTGGAGCACGTAGTTCGCTGTGCGCTGCTGCCACTGCGCGTGCACCCGCTTGGGGTTGTGGGTGCGCTCGTGCAAGACGATGTTGCGACCGGCAACCCGGGTGCCGGCCGGCCCGTCACCCAGATCGTTCGGCGCGACGCTGGTATTGACTGCCGCATCCTTGAGTTCATTGGTCAGGCGCAGCGACTCATACATCGTGTTGACCAAGCGCCGGTAGTTTTGCTCGACCCCGTGCGGGCCGTACCCGTTGCGAAACGCATCCGCCACGCCCCAGACGCCGCTCTGGGTGTGGCAGCTCATGCAGTTCTCGCCAAACAGAGCCGTCGCATCGCGCACTCGGCGGTGTAGCGCGATGTTGCGCGGGCGGTGGATGAGCCAAGCATCGATCTCGGCAATGTGGTAGTACACGCCCTGTCGCACGGCCTTGACGGGATCGGAATACGGCGCTGGGTCGAAAAGGCGCACCTGCAGCTCGTAGTGCGGCTGGTTTGCCTCCACGCGCAGGT
Organism: Bryobacterales bacterium; assembly: GCA_022823865.1. Lineage (GTDB taxonomy): Bacteria > Acidobacteriota > Terriglobia > Bryobacterales > UBA6623 > VXMF01. The sequence continues at coordinate 15,670 of JAJEHF010000217.1, read as the reverse complement.
AGTAGGTCTGCCCCGGCTCGAGCTGACGGGTCACGAATGTCCTAAAAGAGCGGTCTTGCTGGTGCGCCCGCTCGTTGATCGCCCGGCCCTCCTCGTACGTGTAGACCGGCACTGGGCCATCAATGACCGTGGCGGACGGGTGCACGTACGGAATGGGATTGAAGTTGGAGAAGTCGCGGCTATTGGGTACGTCTCGCTCGCGCAGCTCCTCCGCGCTCGGGCGGCCCTGCTTGTAGAAGCGAATGCGAGCGCTGACTACGGGCTCCGCGATCTGGAGATTGGCACTGAGGTGCTTGGGAGCGGTTCCGTCGTAGTCGATGCGGTACCAGTCGTCGGGGGTGTTGCCGGTGCGGGTGTTGTTGTAGTACTCGACATCATCGGCACCGCCGACGACGTACAGAGTGCCAGTCTCGTCCGCCTCGCTGAGCCGAAGCAGCGTGGCCTGTTCGGGTGCGTTGTTCGGCTCCGCTTCCAGGATCAAGGACTTCGACGAGAGGGCGGAGACCGGCCGGATCGCAATGGCCAAAGCGACACTATCCACGGCGGGAGTGACGGTTGGCAGCGGCGTCGCCAGCGGTGCCAGGCCCGTATCGTGCGGGATTGGCCCAAGTGGTTGCTCGCGATCCAGAACCGGCTCGATGCGGATCGAATATGTGCCCGAAACCGGGGCGCGATAGACCAAATGCAGGTCCGGGTCGAGGGCGTGCAGCACCTTGGACCAACTGGTGCTGGCGATGACCGTAGAATCGCCCCGATCACCCGTGAAACCGGAATCCGGCAGATTCGGGCCGGACCAGCGGACTTCGATTCGAGCGTTCGGCGGCAGGGCGGACGGCTCTACCAGTTGGAGGGAGACGTCGAAGGCCCTGCCCTCCTCTAGGGTCCACTCCTCGCTCCACTGGGCACCGACGGTGACGGTCCGGGAATAGCCTGCCCCCTCCGTCAGGGATAACCCTGGAGTGGGGGTGAGCGACAGCGGGACCGCCCACGCAAACAGCGGCAGCCCGGAGCGGAGAATCTGCTTGAAGCGCTTACTATCCACGAGCGTCCGCTTAATACTATCGGAATCGAGCCGCGCTGGGCGCGAACCTAGCTGCATCTCCAGCAACGCTGCAATCTGTCCTGTCTCGGCAAGTCCCTTCGGCCAGACTCACAGCGGCGGAAGACTCAAGACCGGCCAACCATGTGCAGGCCACTCCGTGAGGAAGGCACGCGGAATCACAGGGCAGGCTCCAAGTCCGAGTTGACAATGACCTTCCAGTCCTCGTCGCTAGGCGCCTGGGAATGGGGGACGCCTGGAAGAAGCGGAACGGATTGTCGCGCTTCGGACCTGACGTAGCCCCTGAGGGTATCCGCTCGATTGCCGGAATCAACCAGAGAGAGCAGATACCCGAGCCGCTGCACCCACGGAACCGGCGCAGTATGTGCGGCTGACACGAGTTTCTGGGGATCAATCTGGGCCGCGAGTTCGGCAAGCACGGCGGCAACTTGGTCGAGCCCGCCGACGCGTTGGCAGTAGCCAACCAGATCAATAGCTGTTGCCTCCGGAGTTGAGACGCGGATCGTGCCGCGCGGTGTGTTGAAGAACTGGGTGGGCACCATTCTGAGCTGCTCGCGAACGATGAATGCAGCACGGACCTGACCGCACTCGATTGGGCGCAAGGGAGCTTGCACAAGTACTTGGAATTGCTGGGGGCTGTGATGGGCCACTCCGTGGTACTGCGCCGCAGATAGCAGGCCCGCATAGTAGGGTCGTGCTCGGAGACGCATGATGCTCGGGATGAATTGTTCTGCCGGCAGGCATCCCAACGAACGGTATTCTGGCGGAACGATCACGTAGAAGTCCCGCGCCGGCTGCGCGATTATGCTTCTCCGCGCCAGCAGGCTGAGGTTGAGCATGGCGGCGGCAGCCGACACACCGAGGGCTTCGCGGGCGTCACTCAAGGTGAAGTGATACTGTCCGGCAGAGGCGAGGCTGTCGACGTAGTTGCGGGCGGCTGGCCCGCTCGGATTCCACATCATCGTTGTAAAACCACATATTCTACATGTTGTGCAAGCTGCGACCTGGTTGCTCTGGCACGAGACCGATCTGGGGCCTTGCTCAGAAACCCTTGCTTGCGGAAGCCGATAGCTTGGCACCTTCCTCAGAAGCCGACGGCCGCCAGATCAGAGCAACGGCATTACGAGGCGGACAACTCGAAAGCGATCTCGAGCGGATGTATCCTGCGAGCTCTCCAATTCCGCTCAAAGTTTCAATTAGCCGATATATAAACTTGCATTTGGACGCTCGTCAAACTTGCAATTGGACGGTGTCTGGCAAGCGATTCTGTTGTCGATCAATCGAGCGTCACCGCAGCGGGCCGTCAAGCTGGCATTCCAGTTCCGAGTGCTAACCGCAGTGCGGTGAGGTCAGTCTGGCGACATCCGACAAGATCGACATGGCAAGGGTCCAGGCGACGACCTTCGCCGCTCGGATAGATGGATAGGCATGGGCGGCGCACTTCGCCGGAGCGCACAACCAAGCAGTGCCGCCGCGGCGCCGAACGGTTGCCGACTAATGGGAGAATGTGCGGAACATGTTCACGTCGATTTCAGGATCCCGAAGACAGCCACGGACTATGGAGAACCTATGACACACCCGATATTCACGTGGCGGTCCATGACGGCAGCGACGGTCGTCGGAGTCGCCACCGGAGGCTTGTTCGGGACATTCGGCGACGCACCCTGGCGGATTGCGGGGCTGGCCGGATTAGCCGCTGGCGTACTTGCCGTAACCCTCCCGCTTCAGTTCGGCGGAGCCGGCGCCCTCCGATTCCCTCCAGGGCTGGCCGGTGCGGTGCCCGGCGCAGAACGCCAGCGCGCCGTAGCAGGCATCTTGTGGGTCTTACTGGTGAACTGGACCGTCTTGCTCGCCGTAGATTGGCAGCAATCAGGGAGTCTGGTTTTCCGGCTGTCCTTGCTGCTGACTGGTTTGGCCATGTTTGGACTCGGCACCATCAGCGGGGCGTTGGGTCGGTTCGAGAATGACGAAGCGGACGTTGATCAAGCGGTTCTGTCTCATCGCGCCGGAGACCGAGACATCGACGGCACCAAGGTGCGGGTATTCACCCTGCGCTCAGCGGCTGTCGGAATCCTGACGGGTGTGATAGTGGTCGTGAGTCTGAACCAAGCCCTCGGCACACCGCTGGTGTTAGCTGCGATGACCGGATTCGCCGCCGCCGCGTGTGGGCTAGCTACATTCGTCACCCTCCGGGATCGTAGGCTCAACGTCTTGCGACGCGCGCCGACAAGCCGCCGACCGGGGGTGCTGGCACTTTTCGTGCTGGTCATGATAGTTTCCATGCACGCCGGGCTCGTCGGAGTTGCCGTGATTCAGTTCCGAGTGACCGAGTCGGATCCGATGGTGTCGGTCGGCAACGTCTTTATGGTGCTGGTTCTTTTTACCGCGATCGCCAGTCTCCACTTCGGTGGAATGCTGGGAGTGCTGAATCGGATTGATGGCCGAAGTGCGGCCGAGGCGGCGCACCGGCGAGAGATCGAACCGGACCGGTGAACACTCGCTCGCGCTCCCAGCCGAACTCTGGCATGGGGCCGAGAACGGCCCCGTTATATCCATCTCGGCACGGTGTTTGGCTGGACCAACCCGTTGCTCGCACACACGCGAATGCCGCCCGCTAGGGATCGCGTCGGATTTGGTCTCGCTCGTTCTGATGCTGAGAATATGGCTGCACCGCGGTACGTTGCCGCGTCCTAGCCTTGGTGGAAGTGCTGTGTAGTCCAACACATGTATCCTGCGACTATGCGACGCATACAGCTCTATATTCAAGAGGAGCTTGACGACGCACTCCAGCTCGAGGCTGCGAAACGCAAGCGGTCCAACGCTTCACTGATTCGCGAGTGTGTCACGGCTCGGTACGGCGCGCACTCAACAACTGACACTGATCCTCTTACGGAATTGATCGGGACCGTCGATATTGATCCCGGCGATGTCGACGACGCGGTCTACGGAAAGTGAGACTTGTCGATGCCAGCTTCTAGCTCGCGTCGGTTCGTGCCGGCCCGAACATTGAAGCCGGGACTCCGCTGGTTGTGGAGGCGTGATGAACACCCGCATTCGTTCGTTGACGCTGTCAGCTTCGAGGTCATGCGCCACCAGCGAGTCCTGGCAGCGCTTGACTCGTTGACTCGGCGCAAGCTTGACGATGGAGGCAACTTCGATCATGGGAAGCGATTCTCCGCCGGTTTGACGATCGGCCTCAGCCGCCTGCGCCGAGGGAACGAGACCTGATCAGCAGGCCCGAGCCGGGCGTGCCCGAGCCGCAATCCCCCCTGCTATCATTCAGCCATGGCCGCTCCCGGCGCACTCTTGGATGCCCGCGCCGACCCGGCTGCGGGACAACCGATGGAATACCCCTACTCCGACGGCAAGGTCCTGATGGAGACCGACCCGCATGCGCGGTCAATCATCGATATGCGCGACCAGCTGGATACGCATTTCAAGGCCCGGCAAGACGCCTATGTAGCTGGCAGCATGGCGCTGTACTACCGCCAAGGCGACCTCGCGGCCGTGGTGGTGCCGGACGTGTTCGTGGTGCTGGGCGCCTTGCACAAGCAGGCGCGTAAGTCGTATTTGCTCTGGGAGGAAGGCGGCGTGGTGCCGAGCTTCGTGGTGGAGGTGGCGTCGCCCTCCACGAGCCGTCGCGACGCGACGAGCAAGCGCGCGACGTACGAGCAGATGGGGGTGCACGAATACTGGCGCTTCGACCCGCTGGGCGAGCTGATCGCGGGGCAGCTGGAGGGCTGGCGGCTGGAGGGTGGCCGCTACGAGCGGGTGCGGGCTGTGCGAGCGGGTGGCTGGCACCGCAGCGAGGCGCTGGGACTGGAGTTGCGGGCGGAGCGGTGGCTGCTGCGCTTCCATGATACACGGCAGGGGCGGGACATGCTCACGCACGCGGAAACCAGTGATGCCCTGCAAGAAACTGCGAGCCAGCGCGACGAAGTGGTGAGCGAACTCGACGGAGCATTGCGCGAGCGCGACGAGGCACTCCTCAAACTCGACGGAGCGGAGCGCCAACTCGACGAGGCGAATCAACGGATCCGCGAGCTGGAAGCGCGACTGCGGTCGTCCGACAAGTCCGCCTAGGATTCCAGCGTTCGGAGTAGTCTCCGGCCAACCGCCAAGACAGAACCGCGCAGGACTCGCTGCTCCGAACTACAAACACGCTTCCCATTCAGACGGCGACGGTTTCAAGCCACGCTTCGCCGCAGTGGTTCCGTCTGCGGCGACGGAGGCCACCCCGCACGAGATCCCCTCTCGCTAGGTGCGGCCCGCAAACGGGTGATGCTTGGACCCCAGCTCGATCCCCTTGTGCGCCCTCATAGGTCGGAGGCTCAGCCTCACTAGTATTCGATCGAGACTGTGCGACGGACGGATACGCCGAAGTGCGAAGCTCGTGAATCTGGCTGGTCCGGTACCCCGCATGGCCCGACACCGGCTCTTGCTTCCGAAACGTGACAGTGGGGACTCGCACGATCACGCCTGTGAATCGATATGCCACACTAACCGTCATGGGTGACACTCGCAGGGCGTTTCTCCAGTCCAGCTTGGCGCTGGCGGGCGTGGCTGGAACGGCAGCTGCGGCGTCTGGGCCGAAGTACCGCATGGGAGTCGGCACCGCCTCGTACTCGCAGCGTGGACGGGCTGACCGGGAGATCGAGCCCCAGCGACGGTTCACGGAGACGTCGCGCTTTCTCGATCATTGCCACGCCATCGGTGCTGCCGGGATCCAAGCCTCCCTGACCGACCTGAGCGATGAGTACGCGAGGCAGGTCCGCGCGAAGGCCGAAGAGTACGGCATGTATGTAGAGGTCTCCGCCCGCTTGCCCAAGAACGACTCCGATGAGCTGGAAGTGTTCGAGCAAACCGTTCGGGCGACCAAGGCCGCAGGCGCGAACGTGATTCGTACGGTGATGCTTGGCGGGCGCCGCTACGAGACGTTCAAGACATTGGACGACTGGAAAGAGTTCACACGTGTGAGCTGGCGGTCACTCAGACGCGCCGAGCCGATCCTGCGCCGCCACAAGGTGCGGCTGGCTCTGGAGAACCACAAGGACTGGCGCATTGACGAGATGCTGAAGATCCTCAAACGCATCGAGAGCGAATGGGTGGGCGTGACCGTTGACACGGGCAACAACATGTCCTTGCTGGAGGATCCCCTCGATACGGTCCGGGCGTTCGCTCCTTACGCGACAGCCGTGCATCTCAAGGACATGGGTGTCGAGGCATATGACGACGGATTCTTGCTCGCCGAGGTGCCGTTCGGCACCGGTTGCCTTGACATGGCTGCCATCGTCGAGGCGATTCGCTCAGCCCGCCCGGAAGTCCGCTTTACTCTGGAAATGATCACGCGTGACCCGCTAAAGATACCCTGCCTGCGCGAGCACTACTGGATCACGATGGGCCGGGTTCCCGGAGCAGATCTAGCGGCGTCGCTGTCCGCGGTCCAGAGCCACGGCAGATCCCTGCCCCTCGTCGAGCAACTCGAAGCGGAGGAACGCTTCAGGATCGAAGAGGACAACAACCTAGCGTGCCTGGAATACGCTAAGGCGAAGCTCGAGTTGTGAGCGGCGACCGACGCCGGTCCCGCGACCATTCCTTCCGGTAGCTAGCACTTGCAACGCTGCGAACCGGCAGGCCCGACTAGACGGCGCAGCTAGATGCTAATGGCATCCCATGGCTTGCGCGCCTTGCGGCCCAGCATCTGCGACGCCTCCGCATCCCCCTCGAAGTCCTCGCGCTCGCTGTCCCACTTGAGCTTGCGCCCGGCGTGGTAGGCGATGTTGCCGAGGTGGGCCACAAGTGAAGAGCGGTGGCCGGTGACCGCCTCTGATCGAGGCGGCTCGCCATCGCGCACGCAGCGCACGAAGTGCTCGGCGTGGAGTTGCGACGGTTCGCTCCCGCTCTTGTGCATCCTCTTCAGTCTGCTCTTCGCGAAGGCGTCCTTGTCACTAAGGGACCCACCGTACGCCCCCGTCTCTGGGATGATCTCGTAGCCCAGCCGGTCCACGATCAGAGTCCCGTTGCTGCCGTAGAAGACCATTCCATTAGGCCGGTTCTCGGGCGCGCGCGCACCGTGAAGCGGCATGCCCGGGGTCAGGCGTCCCATGCTGCCGAACGAATTGATGTTGCACGTTTCGTAGCTCAGGACGAAGCCGGGATACTCCAGAGTCACCTGGAGCAGGTCGGGCTGGTCGCCCATGCCGCCAACCGCGAAGCGGCCGCCGGCGGCCACGACGCTCTTCGGGCGCTCCTCGCCCATGATCTGGTGGACCGTGTCGAAACGGTGCGTACCGAAATCGGTGATCCAGCCTCCCGCGTAGTCGAAAAACATCCGGTACGTGCGCAGGAACCGCAACTCGTTGAACGGGACCCAGGGCGCGGGTCCGAGATAGAAGTCCCAGTCCAATCCGGGCGGAGGGTCGGAATCGGGCTTCTCGCCGGGCCCGACCGGCATCAGGTTGGCGTAGTTCCAGACGCGGACGAAGTGGACGTCCTGCAGAGTCCCGCCCTGGACAATTTCAGCGGCTTCTTGCAGGTGCGGCGCGGAGCGGTGCTGGGTGCCGGTCAGAAACACCGCCTTGGAGCGAGCCGCGGCAGCGACCATGGCCTTTCCTTCCAACACGTTGTGGCCCAGCGGCTTCTCCACGTAGACGTGCTTGCCGGCCTCGAGCGCTGCGACAGCGGGAAGCGCATGCCAGTGGTCGGGCGTCGCAACATGAACGGCATCGATGTCCTTGTCGTCCATCACCCGGCGAAAGTCTTTCCCGAGCTTGCCAACGCCACCTGCGAGCTCTTCACGCGCAGCTTCCGCCTGCTTGTCGTAAACGTCGCAAAAGTAGCCGTACTCGGCTCCTTCGACAGCCGCAGCTTTGGCCGCCACGCTCTTGCCGCGGCCGCCGCACCCGACCAGTGCGATGCGCAATCGGGAATTCGCTCCCGCCACCCTAGCCGCCGAGGCCGCGGTTACTGCGGCACCCCCAGCAGTCCGCAAGAAGTGACGGCGCTGCATCCGGGCGTCGGGGAGGTTGGCGGGCTCGGCCTGCTGATCCAAGTGCTGCATGAGTTTGATCCTACGCGGTCGTCGACCGCCCGCTCCCCGGTTTCGATCCCGATTCCGCGGGAGCTGTACCCACCTTAGCCGAAACGGGCTGATCGATGGACCCCTAGGGTGCCTTGATGTTATAGGCGTAGAGCCGCTCTTGATCCCGCAGGTAGAGCGTACCGTCGGATATTACCGGGAGCGTCCAAGTAGGGTAGTCCCTGGAGCCGATCTCGAAGCGCGACACTTCGCGGTACTTGCTCGGGTCGGGCTCCACGAGACCGACCACGCCATCGTCCGAAAGGATATAGAACCGGCCGTCCGCATAGATCATCTGGCCCTTGCCGACCGAACGGTCGCGCCACGCTAGCTCGCCGGTCTCAAACTCCATCGCGGTAAGGATCCGGCCTGAGAAGCCGTACAGGTGGTCATCGATCAGCACCGAATTGCTGTAGTGGTTCCTCATGTCGCGGTTGAAGTAGACCTCGGATGCGGTTGTCGAACCGCCTGTGCTGTCCAGCCGGAGCAATGCGCATCCCGTGCCGTACGAGGACGAGAAAAAGACCAAGTTGTCTCGCACAATCGGAGTGGCGACGTTTGCTGTCGAGTTGGAGACCGGCCTGTAGCGCCAAAGCAACTCGCCGTTGGTGGCCAACACCCCAACCGCTGCTTCGCCCGTGAAAAAGAGGTACTGGCGGACACCGTCGATTTCGACGGCCACGCCGGACGAATAGCCGGCCTCGTCGCTCTGTGTCTTCCAAAGCTCCTTGCCCGTCGCTTTGTCTAGCGCGACAATCGAGGCCCCGCGGCCTCCGGCGTTGACAATGATCCGGTTTCCGTCGATTAGGGGGGATTCGCTGATGCCCCAGCTAATGTTCCGCGCCCCGTATGTCTTGAGCAGGTGCTTCTCCCAGATCTTGGCACCGGTCGCGGCATCGGCGCAGATCAAGTTGCCATCTCCGCCTAGCGCGTAGACTCGGCCATCGTCGATTGTCGGAGTCCCGCGAGGACCGCCGCCGCGTCGATTGGAGTACGGCCTTCCGTGCTCGGTTTCCCAGACGGTCTCGCCCGTCTCGGCGTCTAGGGCGATCAAGAACTGCTTGCCGTTCTTGACGCCTTGAGTGAAGAGCTTTCCGCTGGCGACGGCGAGGGACGAATAGCCCTCCCCGAGCGATTCGACCTGCCAGACCTGCTTGGGGCCGGATTCCGGCCAAGCAGCAAGCAATCCCGTCTCAGGAGACTTGCCGTCACGATTGGGGCCGAGCCATTGATTCCACTCCGCCGAAGCGAGTGGCAGCAGCACGAAGGACAGGAAGACGCCAACTATACAGATGGCGCCCCGGAGCGTTACAGGACTTTGCATGGAGGAGGTGCTCTCGCGATGGCGGCAGCTTTAGAACTCGGTTCTCATTATGGCAAGGCGCTGCCGAGCTTGGAGGTGGAAGGAGCGTCTGAGCGATTCGAGTCGCGGAAACCGCGTTGCTGTCGTGTCGCCACGAGCAAAGGGTGCAGCGCTTCGTGAGAAGGTCGGAGTACCGCTGCATTGTCGATCGCAGCAATTCGGCCAGTCCACATTTCAATGGGCTTGGGCCCTAGACTCCTTGTCTCGGCGCGAGGTGGACGATTCGGTCAAGTATCAGGACCGATGCACTGCTCTCACTCGGCCTATCGGAGCCTTTCCGGGTGTCACGCCAGCATCACCAGCTCTCCGAGCGGCCAAAGCTACGGGAAGTACAGCCCTCTTATAATCAGGAAGAACGAACCCCAGCGCGGGTTGGGGTCTAGCATGTCGCTCAAGGCCGATACACCGACGGCACCTGCCACTCTGGTCCCCTCGGCTACCGAGGCGGCGCGGGAACCCGACGCCGTCGAGTACCCGGAACGGCAATGGATCGCGCAAAGCGTCTGGCACGGGGACGCGGTCCTGCTGGCCACGGCAGCGTTGCGCAACCGCTTCCGAGACCAAGAGGACGTGCTGGTGGCCATGGAACTGGCGGTGTACTACCAGCGCGGCGACGACACGGCTTGGCTGCAGCCAGACGTGCAGGTGGTGTTCGGCGTGGGGCGCGGCGAGAACCGCAGCACGTACAAGGTCTGGGAGGAAGGCAAGCCGCCGGACTTCGTGCTGGAGGTGGCGTCGCCGTCGACGCAAAAACACGACGCTCGTTACAAGGCGCGCGAGTACTCCCGGATCGGCGTACTCGAGTATTGGCGGCTGGACCCGGATGGGACGCTGATGGGGACGGCCTTGGAGGGCTATGCGGCTACCGGGGGGAGTTACGCGCCGATCGAGGCCGTCGAGCGCCCAGGAGGTGGCAGGCTCCTGCGGAGCCGGGTGCTGGGGCTGGACCTCCGCAGCCGGAAGCGGGACGGAGCGGCGGTGCTGGTGTGCACCGACCCGGTGACGGGCGAGGAGTTCGACGGTGAAGTGGAGGAAGCGGAGCGTCGCCGGCGGATCGCCGAGGACCGGGCCGATGCTGAGCGAGAGCGGGCAAACACCGAGCGAGAGCGGGCCGACACCGAGCGGGTGCGGGCTGATGCCGAGCGGGACCGGGCCAATGCCGCAGAGGATAGAGTGCGGGCATTGGAGGAGCGACTCGGGAACCTCCCGGGTCGTACTCGACCGTCGGGCCTAGATTCCTAGGGACCGGCGCTCCTGTGGATAGCAAAGCCGTCCGGCCACACTGGGACCGAGCCGCAGACTGGCACTTGGCAGAACTCCGACTGCTTCCTTCGAATCCCCCGCCAGGCCCTACAGTCGCTTGTCCGCCCAGTCTCCCTGGCGTGGCTCGATGCTGATCGTCGCGTTGCGTCTCCACGATTACCCGGCAGCGTGAGGATGGGATCACGCTGCGAACCGCCCCGTGCTAGCTGCGATGGCCTCCGGAAGTCCCGTAAGCAGATCTTCTCCGGGTGCAGGCGCAGGCAGTTCTGGCGAATCGCGTCGCCAGTGGCCGACGACAGCCCGGCCAATGCAGTTGTCGTCGCGCACTCAATCCACGTATAAGAACTCGTTGGAGCTGATCAACATGTGTGCGAGGCTCTCGACAGACTTGGAAAGGGCCTCGTCCTCCGGGGCATTCGCACGGACATATAGCTGCTGCTGTTCCTGCAGATGATCCCGGGCCAAGGCGATCTCGTCGCCACTGGGCTCCCTGACCAGGATTGAGCGGTAGGCCGCGCGGGCGAGCGTCTCGAGACCGGTCGGGCGTCCGACGTGAGAGTCCATGATCTGCGTCGCGACCGCTGCAGCATTTTCCATAACAAAGTTACTATTTAACATAGTCAGCGATTGCAGCGGTGTAGCCGATGGCGCGCGCCGGGTGCAAGTGGTGTCGATGTTCGGAAAGTCGAACGTACGCATGAATGTCGATGACCACGTGCGGCGAGCCGTCAAGTAGACGCTGCGCCGAAGCGCCCCTTCTGCCGCAGCAAGCTGCAAGCCGTCGGGGTGATGGTCCAGCTGGACGGGCGGTCCCCCTAGAGAAGCGTCAAGCTTGCCGCTCACGGCGAGGATCGAGTCGCGAAGAGCCTCGGCTTCCAGCCTTCGCAACGGCATCCTCCAAAGCAAGCGATTGTCGGGATCTTCGATGGCGGCCCGCTCGCCAGCTGAGTTGGCGGCGCGGCTCGATGACTGCCGATAGACAGTCGAGAGCATGATCAACTTATGCATGCGCTTGATCTTCCAGCCGTGCTTGACGAAATCGACAGCCAGCCAGTCAAGCAGTTCTGGATGGGAGGGTGGCGATCCGTTGGAGCCGAAGTTGTCCGGCGTCGCCACGATGCCAGTGCCGAAGTGATGCTGCCAGATTCGGTTCACAATGACCCTGGCAGTGAGAGGATGGTTGGGATCAGTCAACCATTCGGCCAGCGCCAGGCGGTACCCGGTGGTCTCCCCTGCCCGGTTCGGAGAGGGCGTGGCGAGACAGGTCTCATCATCACTGCACAAGACCGATAGGAAGCCCGGTTTGACAGCCGGTCCGGGAGACTCGAGGCTGCCACGCTGGAGTAGTCGGATGGTGGGAAGCGACTCTCCGTCCCAAAGCGCTTGTATGGGTTCCAGGTCCGTTCGGTTGCTCGTCCATTCCGCGATTTCCTGACGAATCCGCCCCAAGCGCTCCTGGTCCTCCTGGGATGCCTCGCCCAGAATCTCCTCGTCGCTGATCTCGACTGTCGAGCCGAACTCCTTGACGAGGTCCGTTTGGACCTCGTCGCGATCTTTCGCATCAGCGGCAAACGCGATTCGGAAGTTCTCCCGAACCTCGTTCGGCACTGCCTGAATCTTGGACTCGAACAGCGCGTCTCGATACGGCCGGCTAATTGCGTCAACCTGCTCCGTCAGGCCTTTGACCTTGGCGTCGATGGCGCTGTTGTGTTCGTCGATGTGCTCCTTCTCGGCCGGGGAAACCGTGTACCGCAGGCGGTTCTTGGGCTGAATCCAATCCGACGGGTTATAGGCCGCTGAAAGCAGGGCCAAGAAGCGGTAGTAGTCTCGCTGGGGGATCGGATCGTATTTGTGGCTGTGACAGCGGGCGCACGAGAGCGTCAGTCCAACCGCGCTGCGAGACACTTTGTCGATGAGCGCAAACAGGGTGTCGTAGCGGTCGGCAGGCCGGTCCGAGATGTCCTCGTCGGTCGCGTCGAGAACCGTTCGCAAGTAGCCGGTCGCGATCAGTGTCTCGACCATCTCGGGCGAGAATTGCTCGGCATTGCGCCAGTCGTAGAGCTCGTCTCCAGCTAGCTGCTCGATGAGAAAGCGGTCCCAGGGCTTGTCCGCGTTGAACGAGTCAATGACATAGTCCCTGTACCGCCAGATCCCGGGTGACAAGCTGGTCAGGTGAGCCTGGAAGTCCTTACCCTTGGTATCGACGTACCCGGCCGCGTCAAGCCAGAAACGCCCCCAACGCTGGCCGTAGAGGGGAGACTCCAGTAATCGGTCGAGCAGTCTCGCGTAGGCGTCGGGTCGCTCATCCGCAAGAAACTCTGCCGCCTGCTCAGGAGTGGGGGGCAGACCCCAGAGATCGAAGTAGGCTCGTCGCAGAAGTGTCTGTCGCGTTGCCTCTGTTGAGTAGGTGAGGCCGTGCTGCTCGAGTTCTGCGAGCAGAAATGCGTCGATGGGCGTTCGGACTGCAGTGGCTCCCTCGACTGTTGGCGGGGCCGATGCAAGTGGTGCTTGAAAGGCCCAGTACTGGCGGTCGGATGCAGTCACAGGCGGTGCTTCCGATTCGGTGAAGGCACGGTCGAGCGGATTTCCGAGATCGACGTAGTCGGCGAACTGGCCTTCGTCGATCCAATCTCGGATGAGTTCGATCTCGGCGTCGTTCAAGGGCGTGCTCGCTCCTTGAGGAGGCATCACTCCATTCACCAATTGGCGGACGAGGATGCTCTTCTCCGAGAAGCCCTCCAGCACAACCGGGCCGTTCTGGCCGCCGCGCAGGGTCGAGGCCAGGGTATGCAGGTCCAGATCGGATTGAGGGGAGTCCCCGCCGTGGCAGGATACGCAACGCTCATTGAGCAGCGGTTGAATCTCCCGCTCGAAGCGAGCGATTTGGAGTCGCGCCTGCTCGGGCAGGCCATCGCCCTGCTCTGAGTGAGCCCCTGCTTCGATCCAGCGCCGGATCGTTTCGACGTCAGCCTCCGGAACCTGGCTCTGGAAGGCCTTCGGAGGCATCTTGCCTTGCGAGAGTTTCTGGTAGAGCAGGCTCTCGTCGGGAGAGCCTTTCGTGACTACCGGGCCATTGAATCCTCCGCGCAAGACGGTTCGAGCGGTCCGAAGATCGACGCCTTGCTCGGGGGAACTCTTGCCATGACACGTCAGGCAGTACGTCGAGAGGATCGGTTGGACGTCTTTCTCGAAGATCGGAACTTCTTCAGCTGTGGCTGCGCCGCTTGTGGCGGCCGCGGCCAGAAGGCCGACCAGCAAACGAGCATTCATGCCACATGAACCTCGTTGTCCACCAAGTCCCCTATGACTCGGGCTCCTGTGACCGTGACGTCAGCAGGAGTTTCCAGCCGCCCTGCGTTCGGGTAGGTAGTCCTGCGGTGGTCGAGGCCGAGTTGGTGCAATACCGTCGCGTGCATCTCGGGGACGCTGACGCGATCAACGACAGAGCGATAGCCGAAGTCGTCCGTCTGGCCATAGATCCAACCGGGCTTGAAGCCGCCGCCGGCAAACCAGATGGTGAACGCGTTGCGGTTGTGGTCACGACCGTCGTTGCGCTGCGTCGTCGGCAAGCGGCCGAACTCGCCAGCCCACATCACGATGGTTTCGTCGAGCATGCCCCGTGCGTCCAAGTCCTTTACGAGCGCAGCGGCCCCCTGATCGGTCTCGGCTGCGATCTTGGGCAATCGCTCCCCGAGCTTGTCGTGGTGGTCCCAAGGCTGGCCCGGGCTGGTCGTCACTTGAACGAAGCGCACGCCGGCCTCGACCAGTCTCCTCGCCATAAGGCAACGCAGCCCGTATGGACCGCTAACCTCATCGTCTACCCCATACAACTTCTTGGTTTCGGGCGACTCGCTTGCGATGTCTAGGACATCCATGGCCTCGACCTGCATGCGGGCTGCCAGCTCGAAATTCCTGATGCGAGACTCGAGTTCGGTCTCGCCGGGCCGAGCGTCGAGGTGAAGCTTGTTGATGCGGGCCAAGTATTCCAAGCCCTGTTTCTGCACGCCTGGCGGCTGCTGTGCGGCTGGCTTGAGGTGGTGAACGGGCGATCCGCTCATGTTGAACTCGACGCCTTGGTAGAGCGCTGGCAAGAAGCCGTTGGCCCAAAGCAGCCTGCCCCCGATCGTGTACCCCTTCGGGTCGCGCAAGACCACGTATGCGGGCAGGTTCTGGTTTTCTGTGCCGAGTGCGTAACTGACCCATGCGCCCATGGCCGGCCGACCCGCGAAGATCTTGCAGGTCAGCAGCATGTTCAAGCCCTCGGAGTGGTTGTTGTGCTCGGTGTGCATCGAGCGGATGAAGCAGAGCTTGTCAACGATCTCGGCTTGGTGCGGCAAGGCTTCCGAAATGTCCATCCCGCACTCCCCCCGCTGTTTGAATTCGAAGGGCGTGGGCAACAGTGTGTTTGTGTTCCCGGGCTGGTGAATCTCGACCCCGTCTGGATGGGGTTGGCCGGCGTATTTGGCGAGCATGGGCTTCGGATCGAACAGATCCATCTGGCTGGGCCCGCCGTTCTGGACCAGTTGGATGACGGCTTTCGCCCGGGCGGGAAAGTGCCCCGGCCGGGCGCGCAGGTCGTTGTAGATCGGCGCCGGCGCGGCTTCGGAAGCGCCAGCCAGCAGGTGTGCGAGCGCGATCTGCCCGAAGCCCAGCGAACTCGCTCCTAGGAGTTCGCGCCGCGTCATTGGTAGGCCGGCCGCATTGAACATGAGTTGTCCGTTAGGTTAGGCGAAACGCAGCCAGTGCGCAATCAAGCTCTCCTATTGGGGTGCATGACACTATTTTGATCTCGGCCTGATTTGGGGGAATCGGTCGTAGAACTGCTTTCACTGGTTTCCTTGATGCACAAGCATCCTTGACTCGTTATAGTGTCAAGGTATGCCCGGCTCTACCCTCTCCCCTGCCA
>JAJEHF010000200.1 GCA_022823865.1 Bryobacterales bacterium | reverse complement strand
CCCCCTGCCGGGCGCTGCGAAGAGCGGTCCAGCGCCCTTCGCGCAGGCCCTTGCAACTCCAGCGACAGGCTGCCCTAGTTGCACGAGCAACGATCCGGTCCCATCAGACGAGTCACGTATCGACAAAAAAATGTACCTGCGGAAAAGACCGGTATTCGCCGCGATCGCGATGTGGTCGCCTATAATGCCGCCGCGTTGGAGGCGGTCATTTCGCGTGGAGTCGCGGTGAACGATCTCTACGAGGTCGCCAAACCCCAGGCGGACGCACTCCTCTCAGACGGCGTGCATCCGAACGCGGAAGGGAGCCGTGTTCTCGCCAACGCTGTCGCGGCGGCAATCCGAGATCAACTTGCCGAGTCAGCGTACGTCACCAAAACTGGACGCACGCTGATTTCCAACATCGGCAGTGAGCGGGCCACGCAGGGCAACGGCAACAAGATCGTCACAGTCGGCGACAAAACCCATGTCGTCTGGCAAGACTCGGTCGAGGAAGGCTACTTTGCCCGCGCGCGCACTCTGGACCGCAACTCGGGCGAGTGGTCAGCGGTCCAGACCCTGGGAAAAGGCCGTGACAACCACGCACGACCCACGATCACGGCCGACAGCAAAGGCTTCCTGCACGTCATCATCGGCGGGCACCATGACAGTCTGCAATACCGGCGAAGCATTCGCCCCAACGACTCTTCCGAATGGACGCCCATCCAGACTTTCGCGAAGACGACCTATCCCATACTCCTCTCCGGCCCAGACGACACGCTCTACATCACTGGCCGTCATGACCAGGGCTGGGCGGGCATGGATTTCTATGCAAAGCCTCCGGGCGGGGATTGGGAGTATCGCGGCCTGCTGGTGACGAAACAGGAGCGCTTCAAATACTACGCCGCTTATCACAACGCAATGGCCTGGGGGCCGAAGAAGAAAACACTGCACATGTCGGTCGGGTTCTTTCTTGGGGACGCCAAGCGCGAGGGCGAGCACAACCGCGATCCGCAGGGTCTCGTCCAGGCTGTCGGCTATATGCGCAGCGACGACTCTGGCCAGAGCTGGACCAAGGCGGATGGAACGCAAATTGAGACCCCCGCCACCACGGACACCTTGGACTTGATCGACTACGGCGAGCGATCCCGCGACGCTACCGACAAGCCCAAACCCGGCATTCAGCATTGCGGTCTCACCGTCGATCAACAAAACCGCCCCTATGTCGTGTACATTCGCCACACGCCGCAGCCTGGCGGGATCAACATGGTCACGCCCGACGGAAAGGGTGGATGGGCGAAACGTCCCCTGCGGGAGGAGATTGCCGAACGCTGGCCGGGCTTGGTTGCCGTGAACTGCAACGTCTCGATCACGCGCAACGACGTCATCAGCCTCGTGTTGACGCTCGCGCCGTTGGAGCACCCGAGGGCCAATTGGAGTCCCGGCATCCACGGCCGTCCGGAATTCTGGCTAAGGGATGAGCCGAACATCCAACGGCTCGTCTGGCTCGAATCGCGCGATGGCGGCCGGACGTTTTCTTCGAGCGGCGTCATCCCTCACCGGCCGGACCGCGGAACGCTCCTCCCCACGATGGAACGCCTGACCGGCTTTCACTCTCCTCCCGCAGGCAAACCGCCGCCGCTGCTCTACTTCGAAGGCCTCTCCCGCTACCGCAAACCCGGCGAACTGATCCAAAACGACGTGTTTTTCGTCGAGCGGTGACCGCCGAGCCTTTCTACTATTGATCTCTTGCTCCACGGTCTAGGCGCTCATATGCTTGTGGATCAGATCCGCGAACGGCTCGCCATATGGGGTAGTGGTCAAATACTTGACCGTCGCTTCGCATACGGGGGTCGTTCGTTTGCTTTAAGTACTTTTCCAATCGAGCCGACAATGCTTCTTTGTGACCCTTATACCTGGCCTGAGCAGCAACGTTCACCATTTGTGCCGGGTCCCTCTTGAGATCATAGAGTTCCTCAGCGGGCCGCTTGCCAAATGACAGCTCGTGCAGCCGCGGTATCTCGTCTTTGCGTTCGAGCATGTACGTTCTTGTCGGGCTCGGATCGACATCCTTGAATTCCCTTCCTACCGGCCAGCGATCCGGAGCGAAATTACGAATATAGAGAAAATCTTTGGTCCGAATAGCACGCGAAGGATAGCCCCTTCTGTTCTCACGGATACGAGCATAAACCGAATGCGCCTCGCGACCGTAGTAAGTGGCGTCGCGATCGGGATCTACCCAGCCCTGTTTACTCGAGGTCAGCAAAGGCAGGAGGCTCTTGCCCGTCATGTCGGGATGAGGTTTCAAGCCCGCGGCCCCAAGAAATGTGGGCGCAAGATCAACGAGATTCGTAAAATCATGAATCACTCTGCCGCCACGCACACCTTTCGGCCAGCTGATCGCGAGCGGCATTCGCGCACCGTAATCGTACATATCAGCCTTTCCACGCGGAAACGGCAGTCCGTTGTCACTGGTCACTACGACGATTGTATTTTCAGCTCTGCCCGTTTCCTCAAGCAGCTTCAAGTTGGTCTCGATCAATTGATCGAACCGCTGCACTTCGAAGTAGTAGTCGAGGATATCCTCACGGACTATCGGCACGTCCGGGAGAAAAGGAGGTACCTCAACGTCCTCCACATCCATGCCTGATCGGGCGCCTGATCCCGCTTCAAAAGGTCGATGCGCATCGCGCGAACCTTGCCAGAAGCAAAACGGTTTGTCGTCCGGCAAGTGTTTGAGAAAACTCTGGAAATTGTCTGTCGCTGGTCCGGCCGGATTGTGCGGCCATCCTCCCGCTTCTAAGCTTCCCGGCGACCATACTTTGGAGTGACTGCCCACATGGTATCCGGCCTCCTCAAGCATGAACGGATACACGCTGTATAGGTCCTTGTGGAGAGTGCCACGCAAGTTGGCAGCCTCCCCAAGTCGCCAGAAGTCCTGACCAGTAAGGATCGCAGAGCGTGACGGGCTACAGGATGGAACCGAGCAAAAGGCATTCGTAAAAAGCACACCGTTTGCTGCAATCCGGTCGAATGCGGATGTCTTGACGACCTTGTCACCGTAGGCTCCTGCATGGGCCCAAGAGACATCGTCTGAAATCATGAAAAGTATGTTGGGGCGGGCGTCTCCTTCTGCGAAAGCGGTCTGCGGGCAGAAGACGGCTGTTCCGAGCAGTGCCATGATAGCTGCCACAACGCTTGCTTCAGGGGAACTTCGCTTGATTACAGGCGACAGTTTGAAACTGCTTTTTTCACCGTGGACGTCTGACATCAATGATCATCATAGGCGCTCAGCGGAAAGATTTTGGGATATCGAGATCCACCGAGCTTCCACTAGCTGCCGACCAAAGCGCCCAAGGTCGGTCTCGACGAGGAGGCCGTACGACTGCAGAGATGACAGCCATCCGGCTGACCTTGCGCATCCCTGCCACAGCGCGAACCCCTATGAACAGGGACCGAGCGCTCGATCCAAAGGGTCTAGCGCGCCCTCCGGACTATCGTTTGCTCAAGTGCTCGTTTGCGCTAGTTGTGCGAGCTGACGCTGCTCAGCAGCGAAATCGGGCCATCTAGTCGGCCAGACGATCAACCACGACAAAATCCTCTCCAAGCTCGGGAAAGGCGGCGCTAGCTGGATGTCCGTTGGTTAGTTCCTCAGATTCAATGCGTCGCGGAAGCTCTCCCGGATCGCGGCGGCCTCGGCTGTGATCTCGGCGTCAGCAAGCGGGTTCTGCTCGAGGATGTCGTTCTCCCAATCGAAGAACCGGCCGTCATCGTAGAGCTTGTAGCGACGGTTGTGGACGTAGCGTCTCTCGGTAATGTTCGGAAACTGCGCGCGGTAGTCCGTGAAGATCCACTCACGCTCGTGTTCCGCTTCGCCGCGAAAGACCGGAAGCAGACTGTGGCCGTCGAAGATCCGGTCGCTCGGGAGCTTGGCGTCGGCTGCGTCGGCGAGCGTCGGCAGCACGTCGGTGAAGTCGACCAGAGCGTTTGAAACACCGGGCTCAATGACTCCCGGCCACGAGGCGATGAAAGGCACATGCGAGCCATGGTCGATCGTCTTCCCCTTGCCGCCGCGGATCTTTGTTCCGTCTTGCATCACGCTGGTGATCGCGCTGGGCGTTCCGTTGTCGCCGGTTAGCAGTACCAACGTCTCGTCTCGAATTTCGAGCTGGTCGAGCTTGGCGAGCGTCTTTCCGACCATCTTGTCGACGTAGGCGACCATGGCTGCGAAGTGTGCTTTGTCTTCGGCGTGGCGGTCGGCGTACCAGCCGTCGCTATCAGGTGTCGGGACGAAGGGCGCGTGGGAGAGGACCATCGAGTAGTAGATGAAGAACGGCTGATCGCTCTGCATTGCTTCGAGCACGAAGTCGTTCAATAGGTCGGGACCGTACCTGCCTTGGCGGGTCTTGCCGTCGTCGGTGCGGCTCGACAGCGAGGGGTCCGCGTAGCGGCTTCCCTTGTCGCCGAGGTACCAGACTAAGTAGTCGTCGAAGCCGGCGTCGCCTGGGGTTTGGCCTTGATGCAGGCAACAGCCGCCGCCGCGGTTCCACACGAGGTCGTGCCCCCAGAGTTGCCACTTGCCGGCGACGTGGGTGCGATACCCGGCATCCTGCAAGATGTTGGCGAAGGTGAGCTCGTCTTTGGGCAGGACTCCCCACTTGGTGTAGTTACGAGCGTTGTAGCGACCGGTCATCAGCTTCACCCGCGACGGCGAGCACAGCGGCATGGCGTAGGCGTGGGTGAAGCGCAGACCCGACTCAGCGAGGCGATCGAGGCTGGGGGTGTCGTAAGAGGCTCCGCCGTACGAGCCCAAGGTCTCGTAGCCGAGGTCGTCGACAAGGATCAGGATGATGTTGGGGCTCACCGGAAGGACGGGCGCGGCGAGCAGCAGCGTTGCGATGAGGACTCGATGGGCCACTGCTCTACAGCCCAGGCCGAGGCGGCTGGAACGGCTCCCAATGCCGCACCCCGGTCGCTTGTAGCTTCCTGCGGAAAAGCTTCGTCGACGCGGTCGCGTAGAGAGTCTTGAGCTCCGGTCCGGCGAAGACGACGTTCGAAACGAACTCCTTCGTCGGCTTCCGAATAATCCCCACCACGGGCCCTTTGTCGTTACAGACCTGCACCCCAAGATCCGTCGCCACGAACAGGTGCCCGTCGTCGGCGATCGTCATGCCGTCCGCGCGCGACTGGCTGTTCTTATCCCAGGTCTCCAGCCGAAAGAACTCTTCGCCGTACGCCAGCGAGCCGTCGGGCTCGATCTGGAACGACCACACAAACTTCTTGCGCGAGTCGTTCACCATCAGCATCGACTGATCGGGCGAGAGCATCAACCCGTTCAAGAAGCCCGAATTGGGATCCTCGAACACGATCCGCGCCTCGCCGCCCTTGGGCACGAACCAGACGCGCTTCGTCCAGGGGCTCGAGAAGTACAGGTCACCCTTGGCGTTGATCACGATGTCATTGGGCTGAGCGCCCTCGGCGATCACCTCTTCTTCCATCGTCTCGACGTCGATCGCGACAATCTGCTCGGTCTTGCGGCGGCAGGTGTAGAGCCGCCCGTCAGGGCCGAACATGAGCCCGTTCGTCCAGCCCGTGTTGTCTTTGAATAGGCTGACCTCGCTGGTCTTGGCGTCAACGCGGAAGATCTTGCTCTCGCGAACGTCCGAGAAATAGACGTCCCCGTTGGGCGCCACAGCCGGCCCCTCTAGGAACGTATGCCCCTCGCTGACGAGCTCCCAGTCGTGCTCGGGTTCAAGGAAATCGAGTATCGACGGCGGGCGCTTGAAGGTTTTCTCACGCGAAGGCTCGATCGGGGTTTCCCAATCGCGCCAGAGCCAGCGCAAGGCGTCGGGCAAGATCGGCAGGCCGTGGACTTTGTTGTGCCCCTCCTCGCCGGCAACCCACTTGTAGTCGTAGCCGGCCCAGTGCAGTGCGCTCCGGAGCGATTGATTTGCCAGCCAAAACGAGCCCGAGAACAAATCGAGATCGTTGGAGCCGTCTTGCAGGAAGACTCGCAGCGGCTAGGGCTCCATCTTGCGGACCCGGCTCTGGTAGATGTCGGCGCCGCGTATGTTCACGTAGCTTCCGATGAAGCTCAACACACGTCGAAACACGTCCGGGCGGTTCCAGGCCGCGGTGAACGACGCCTGCCCGCCCCCGCTCGAGCCGCCGATCCCGCGAAGGTTCGGGTCGTCGGTGAGGTTGTAGTCCCTGGCAACCTCGGGCAGAATCTCTTCCACGATGAACCTGGCGTAGTCGCCGCTTGTCGAGGCGTACTCATAGTTGCGGTTGAGCCGAGGCTTAAGGCCGGGGCTTCGAGCCGGTAGCATGCCTGGGTTGACGAAGATCCCGATCGTCACCGGCATGTCGCCTTTCGCAATCAAGTTGTCGAACACGATCGGAGTGAGCCAGCCGTTCCCCACGTTTGACGCCCATTTGACGCCGTCTTGGAAGACCATCACCGCCGCGGGCTTCGAAGCATCGTACTGCGCGGGCACGTAGACCCAGTAGTCGCGCACCGTACCGGGAAAGATCGTCCCCGCGCTGGTCCAGCTGTGTTTGGTGACGGTTCCCTTGGGGACGCCGGGTTGGACCTTCGAGTCTGGCCCGAGCTCGTACTCGGCCGCGAAGGCGAACGAGGCACAGATCAGGAGAACCGACAGCGAGCGTTGCATGCTGGCAGGATTGTAGCCAACCCGTCGGGTGAAGGGCCGTGACCGGTCAACGCGGCAGGAGATCGCGAGTAGCTAACAGCGAGAGAAGGAAGGGTTTAGGAGTGGTTCGCTCGGTTGGTGTTGGGAAATCTCGTTCCATCAATCGGTCGGGGTTATTTTCCGACTGAGAACGCCAAATCCGCCCTAACAGCGCAGTGTGCACTACGCCGCTGTCCGCTGACCATCGACGTCAACTTCCGAGATGTCGGTTCGCGGGGAATGATCCTAACGATGGGGTAGCCAGGAAAGCGCCAGCATTTCCGCTATCGGCTATCGCCTCCGTGGCAAGTGCGTGAGCCGGCGCGGCCGTTCGTGATGACGTCGGTGGTGGACTGCGTTCAGTTTGTCGCGTGCAGCTCTCGCAACGAAAGTTGGGCAGGGGGAGCACGGCTCATCGTTGCACGGCAGGAGAATGGCCGGTCAAGGTGACGGAGAATTGGCTGCGGCTAGCTTCACACCGCTTCAATGATGCGTGGCTCTATGTCGCTTTGGTGCGGGCTTCTTCCAACAGCCTGCGCGCCCGAGCAGGGTTGTAGACTCCGCACGGACAGAAGCGGGCCAGGGTGGTCACCGCTTGGTCCGGCGTGCGACGCCCTTCGCGCACCATGTCAAGCATCTTGCGGGCCATGTTAAAGGACACCATGCCGTGGCCGCACATCGTCGCCAGTTCCAGAACCTGGCTGTTCGGCAGGTGGTCGTGCGGGTCCGTGAAGCCCAGCGAATATTCGACACTGTGGCGGTGGATACCGCAGCACTTCGCTACCTCCTTGGCTCCGCTCACTGAGGTGCTGAGGTTGACCGACAGGCCTAGGTCGGCATCCACCACTTCTCGCAGACATGCCCTAGCGTTCTCTTCGGAGTCGAATACTGCTGCTGCCGTGCCGGGCTTGTTGACGCCCTCGATCACTCCCTCCCAATCCGGGGAGAGGTCACGATTCCAGTGGGAACGCGGGTCGAGGTGGCGCTCCGGCTTGAAGCTTCCTCGATTGCCGTTGCCCATGTTGACCGGGTTGTGGCGGGCGCAGATCCGCAAGAAAGCCTTCTGCTTCTCAACAGCGCCCTCGTCGTTCTTGCCGACAGAAGGAATGCAAAAAAGGATGAAGTCGTCTCGGAAGGACTCGGACTTGCCGTAGCGGTGAAGAGTGTTGGTCATGCGGCCTCCGCGTTGGTCAGCCTGCCTAGGCCCATGTTCGTTTTGGCACGCTCGGCACCGTAGCCCAGGTCTTCCAGCACTTGAGCCAACTGCGTCTCTTCGCCGCTGTCGTCACAACGGGTGGAGATTCCAACGGCCGTCACGGTATCGATGCGACGGTTGACTTCCTCCACCGCGCCTAGCACCGCCTCCACCTGATCGAGTGTCGTCTTGATCTCGACAATGGCGGAGAGGATCTTCTCGTCAAGGATGTCCGCTCGAATATGCCCAGTGCTCTTGTCGGTCATCAGGTGGCTGATCGGGTTCTTGGCCTCGAACTGCACCCCCATCCGCGCCAGCTCGAGCGTCATTTCCTGGATATCGCGAAAGCGGACTCCTACGCCCGGCCGGCCGAACTCGATGGTGTACCCGACCTCGCCCACGCCGACTCGCGGATTGACGTCGTTGGTCTTGACCTCTTCCGTTCCGCGCCCTTTGATGCCGGTCGATTTGTGTTCTACGACCGGGTCGGAAAAGACCTGCCGCACGAGGCGAGGCATTTCCAACTCGTTCATCACGAAGGCTGCCGTGGGGCAGACGTCAGGCTCCGGCTCGAAGCGGAAACGGAACAGTCGGGCGAGCTTGCGCACCGTGCGTACCAGCGTCGGGTTGAGGTGCTCTTGGCTCATCCCTCTGAAGCAGGTGCCGCATTCGACGCACTCGTCCTGGTTAATCCGAGCGCGGCCAATATCCGGGTCGACGTAGATGGCGCCCATCGGGCAGACCGGCACGCAATTCGCGCAAGCAACGCACTTGTTCGTGTCAATTAGCATGGATGCATCCAATGCGCACTAGCATAGCCTTCAATAGCCTTGGGCGAGCAGGTCCGGCTCGCTCGCTTCTGTCGTAGCTTACCAACCCCGAGCGTGACGACAAGCGTCCTCGATCGAATTTGCGTGACGTCTTTCTCGCACCGCATTTCCCAGCGATACCGCGCCGTACAAGCTTGCGATATTTCATCGTTTCTTATTCTTATGTAATCTAGGCGGATTCCGTATAATGATGCGGAGTCGAAATGACAACGCTTGCTCAAGCGTTCAACAAGATGCCCTGCCTAGCCCTTCCAGCATCTGGAAGGGCTAGGTTTCGAGGGATCATGGGCGGCAACGATTACGTTGGTCATCTTAATTATTGTTGTTGGCCACCGCGTACTCTAGACGAAGCGCCCCGTACGGTTTGCACGTCTTTGTCCACTCTCACCGGGCCGCGCCCGATGCCTAGGATCCACGCCACCGCAAGCGCGATCAGCGCGGCCACAGCGACGAAGGCAGCGGTGACGCGACGAGGCCGCGTGGAGAAAAGTTGCAGCCTGCTGTCACGCGGGCGGATTCAACCGTAGTCGAGCCGTGTCAGCGTGATGTGGGTAGATGGGAAGCAGCCGCTAGCTGTCGGATGCAGGTGCTGACTCACCGGGTATCCAATCGTGGGTTGGAACGGTCAGCGGCACGTTTGCAAACTTGCTGAAGTCTATGATCGTAATGCCCGTGACTTCTCCCGTCTCCGGTTTAAGGCGCACGAGTACCCCCTTATCAACCTCCTCGCAGATTGAAGGGGTGGGCTCTCCAAAAGACAGATAGCAGACATCCGCCTTGCTGTCGTAGAGGAGATTTACATCTTTTCTGGCATCCATGCAATCCTCCCATCGGCCTTAGGTTTGGACCTAAGGTAAGCTGTTCTGACAACTCCTTCTACGGTGCCAGAGGCACCGACTTCTTCCAGACGCACTACGACCGCCGTGTAGAGACCGCGGAACTGTCGAGGACCGCTGTTTCTAAGACGATAGTACATTCTGAGAGTCGGATCGTCGTCAAAGCTCTGGATTAGGGAAGGTTCGCGGAGGACGATGTTGATTTCTTCATGGCTGGTGATTTCACAGTGCTTGGTTTCGATGTGCGTCCAAACTTCGATGTCAAGAAAGATCGGACACCCCAGCGGACATTGAACCTCAGATAGCGTGTGCCCGTTCATCGCCCTTCTCGAAACGGGCTGCCCAGGCACTCGCGTATCGGATCGCTGATCCACTTGTTCTCACCTTAGCAAGTGCCGATTCCGCCGTCAAGCTGTCTCCGCAGAACGGGTGCATGACACTATTTTGATCTCGGCCTGATTTGGGGGAATCGGTCGTAGAACTGCTTTCACTGGTTTCCTTGATGCACAAGCATCCTTGACTCGTTATAGTGTCAAGGTATGCCCGGCTCTACCCTCTCCCCTGCCA
>JAJEHF010000135.1 GCA_022823865.1 Bryobacterales bacterium | reverse complement strand
AGCGATGACAGTCAGTTCGTGATACCAAATCTGGGAATCGACGTTCCGTTCGTGATTGATGCGTACGCGAAGAATTACGTGGCGGCATCATCCGAACAGCTTAAGATCACGTCCAATACCGACACGCTACCCAAAAGCATCGTACTCGGTGAAAGGGGCGGAGCCGTCGTTGTCCAGCTTCGGGACAAACCGCGCTTTTCAGGCGTTCCAGTTGGCAAGATCTTGTTGAGGGCGAAATTCGACCAGGGCGTTGTGGAGCAGGAGGCAACGGTGGTTTCCGGCCAGGGACTCTCGTTGCAGCTTGCGGCACTGTAACCGAAAACGGAGCGCAGCCGTGACAAGAGTTCGAAGATACGCCCTGCGGGCAGTCGTTCTGGTTCTTGCCACTCAATCGGCTACTGGCAAGATCAGCAACGACTGGTCGGAAGTTCAGTCTGTCTCGCCGGGGAGCGTGGTAACTGTTGCGCTCCACCGCGGTGCCGTCGTAGATTCGTTGCCGCGCGGGAAATTTAAGGTGAAGGGAGTGTTGGCATCTGCGTCTGGATCCTCACTTGTCCTGCAACGGGAGAACGGGCAGTCGATCACGATTGACAAGGGTTCCGTTCGCAAGGTATCTGTCAGGGTCCAGCTGGGTAGGCGCACTAAGGGATGGATCGGAACCGCAGTGGCCTTCGTCGCCGTGCAGGCATTCCTGTCCTTCGGGCTTGACTTTGACGATCTGACCCCGAGGAGCTTTGCCATGGCGCACGGGGGATTCACCGTTCCGGGAGCGATTCTGTTTCTGCGTGGATTCAGGACGAGGGAAGTCTACAACCTGCCGTCGCGATAGGCCTAGCGCTTGGTCACAGTTCGGGCAGAACTCGAGGTGTGGGTTCCGGAGATCATGGCCGGTGAATTCCGGAACCCACAGCATTAACGGGATGTCAAGATGATCAGCGCTCGGTGCTAATACAATTCCGCCATCAAGTCATGGAATCACCGCGTAATGAGAGCCCTGACTCGTAGCTTCCGTTCACTGTGGCACCAACCGCTCCTGCTCGGTGCTTCCGTCGCGACCCTTGCACTGGGCCTTGCGGTCTGCTCGGTTGGTGTGAGCTTGCTGGAGTCAATCCTGCTGCAACCACTCCCTTATCCCGATCCCAACCGTCTGGTGATGGTCTGGAACGTGAACGGCGACAACCCAAGCCGGCGGCTGCCTGTTTCGAGGCGGATGTTCGACGCATCGAGCCGTTCTGCCCGGTCATTCGCTCAGCTCGGAGCCGCCCGGGACTGGTCGTTCGTCGTTCCGGGGCCCGAGGGCCCCGAGCAGCTCTTGGGGGCGCTCGTGAGCGAGGAGTTCCTGACGGTGCTTGGAGCACCACTGGCGGCTGGCAGGCTATTCACGTCCGAGGACCTTGCTGGGGATATCCCGACGGCTGCGATCCTCAGCCACCGCCTCTGGCTGGATCGATTCGGAGGAGATCGTGGTGCGATCGGAGCCGCCGTGGTCTTGGATCGGCGCCCGTTCACGATTGTTGGGGTCCTGGCGGATAGCTTTTCGTTTCTGCCGTGGCCGGAGACAGACATATACGTCCCGTTGACCCTTGATCCAGACCAGGAGGCATTTCCGGACAAAGCAAACCTTTGGGTTCTCGGTCGGCTCAGTGCTTCCGCCTCACTGACCGAAGCCGAAACCGAGATGGACTTGGTCGCCGGCCGCCTCGCCCAGACCGCACGGGCAGAGGACAGGGGACTCGAGGCCTGGGTGGTGCCCCTACACGAGCAGTTCTTGGGCGGCTCCCGATCGACGCTGCTGGCTGTGTGGGCTGCCACCGCGCTCGTGTTGCTGATCGGCTGCTGCAACGTCGTCGGACTGCTTGTCGCCCGCTGGCTGTCCCAGCGTAGGCAGTTCGCCATCTAGGCAGCCGTTGGAGCCTCGCCGTTCCGATTGGCGCAGGGGATCGCGTGCGACGTCTTTTGGATCGCTGCTCTCGGAGGTACAGCCGGGCTTCTGCTTTCCGCCGTCCTGATCGACGTCATCGTAGCCATGAACCCCACCCTCTTTCCCAGGATGGGCGAGGTCGGAGTCAACTGGGCCGGCGCGTCCTTCACGGTGATCCTGGGGGGAATAGCCGTCGTTGGATTCGCGCTGCCCAGCATCGTGCGGACCGCGAGACTTCGAATTGCGGAAGGACTCAAGCTCGAGCGATCGGAAAGCGCGAGTCGGGACCGCAAGTGGGGCGGACTGGACACGCTTGTCGCATTGGAGGCCGCTCTGGCATTCGCCATGGTGACGGCGACCCTGCTGATGCTGCAGACGGTGTCCCGCATGCAATCGTTCGATCTCGGATTCAATGCTTCCGGCATGCTGACCGCGCGTCTTCCGTTTTCTTTCTCGGACTACCCAACAGAAGAGCAGCTGCACACTCACTACCGACGCTTGCTCGCCAGTCTGGCCGCACAGCCCGGGGTGAGTCAGGTGGGCGCGAGCACCGCCCTGCCGCTGAGCGGGATTCGAGAGACTATTGCCGTGTCCGTGGCCAAAGATGACCCGACCCATGCGCCGTACGCACAGGTCAGTGCCGGCTATTTTGCAGCGATGCAGATCCCGATACTACGCGGACGCGAGTTTACGGGAGCCGACGATGGGAGGAGCCCCCCCGTTGCCATCGTGGATGCAGCATTTGCGAAGTCCCACTTCGGCGACGACCCCATCGGCAAGTCGATCACGGCCGGTAGCGCGCCGGGCACCCGCCGCGCCATAGTAGGCGTCGTCGGCAATGTCCGGCAGTTCGGACCGCGCAGTGCTCACGAGCCGATGGTGTATTTGCCTCTGCTCCAAAGGACCCGGTGGAGCTCGTTCATGGCGATCAGGGGGCGGTCCGCCGCAACCTCGAGCCTGTCCAACTCCTTCCGCCGCGGGATCTCGACCACTGACAGAAACCAGGTCGTCACGGACGTGCGCACCATGGAAGAGAGGCTCGGCGCGAGGCTTCGCCGCCCCCGATTCAGCCTGATCCTGTTTGCCTGGTTCGGGTTCGTGGCACTCGGACTTGGGATCGTTGGCGTGTATTCGGTGACCAGCTACGCAACCCGTCGCCGGTCGAAGGACTACGGTGTGCAGCTGGCACTGGGAGCGCCACCAGGACGACTCGCACGGTCGGTCGTGATCCGGGGAGTTCGCCCGGTGCTTGTCGGCCTGCTGGGAGGACTGGCGATCGCGGTGTTATTTGGCCGCCTGCTGGAGAGCCAACTCTTCGGCGTGACGCCGTTGGACCCGATTTCCTTCGCCGCGGGACTCCTGATCCTGACCCTGGCCGGCGTTGCCGGGAGCTTCTTGCCAGCCCGGCGGGCCACGCAGGTCGATCCACTGCAAGCTATCCGAACGGAGTGACTTGCTCGACGAGCGGCGGAATCTTCGTTGGCCCCTGCGGCGCCAAGAACGGTCCACCTTCTTGTTCCGCAAAACGCAGCGCGCCCTGGCGGGATTCATCGTCCACCATCAGCAGGTAGTCGATTTCCCGGAGCGTGCGCGGCGTGTCGTTCTGCGTTTCCGCACGGCGGCGCTCGGCACGGCGCATGAGGACGTGTCCCCAGCGGTCCGGAGTGGAGTCGCCGGTAGCCCCGAACAGGGGCTTTTCGGATGGTCACCGATTTTCATTTCCAATTAGACCCTAATTCCGGCTTGCACAATCAGGCGTCAGAACGTCAACTTCGATTGCAACACCTTTAGATTGAGTTATTTGGAATCTTTCTGGGCCTCCCGTCCCGTAGCTGCGGTTCGGTCT
>JAJEHF010000189.1 GCA_022823865.1 Bryobacterales bacterium | reverse complement strand
ATGCGCTCACCTCGCTGGGCCCCGCGCAGGCCACCCCCGAGCAACTCGCGGAGTTGCTGCGCAACCACTGGCAGATCGAGAACCGCCTGCACTATGTGCGTGACTTCACCTACGACGAAGACCGCTGCCGCGTGTATGTGCGCGACTTGCCGCGCAACCTGGCCTGTCTGACCAACACGGCCATTTCGATCATCCGCGCCCTGCCCCAATTCCGCTACGTGCCGGAGGCCAACCGGCATTTCGCGGCACGCCCGCAGGAGGCTCTCGACTTGCTGCTGCAAGCGCCCAAGCCCTAGCCCATGCGAGCGCCCCGCCAGCCTGCCCGGCAACGCCCTGCGAGGCGTCATGGCCCCGCTGTGCCGACACTGTCCAGCGCCCCCTGCCGGGCGCTGCGAAGAGCGGCCCAGCGCCCTTCGAGCCGGCCCTTGAAGCCCCAGCAACAGGCCACGCCTAGTCGCACGAGCCACGATCCGGTCCCATCAGACCAGTCACGTATTGACTAAAAAATGTACCTGGCTTGGGGCCTGTCCGACTTGACGACGGCGTCGGAAAGGTGTCCCGGCAAAGTCGGCGCCGTCGTGCCCGCACCCTCCCCGCTGGGGATCAGTCCGCCTCGCCAGGCTTGGCGCTCGCTCTGCCGCGCAGCCATTCCACCGTTCCTAGGAGCAGTAGCGCCAACATGACCAAGAACGTAGCGACCGCTAGGATCTCCGGGCTGATCTCCTCGCGAATTCCGGTCCACATCTGCCGCGGAATGGTCCGTTGTTGCAGGCCGCCTAGGAACAGGACGGCGACGACCTCGTCGAACGACGCGGCGAATGCGAACAGAGCCCCTGACATCACGCCGGGAGCGATCAGCGGCAGCTGTATCCGGCGGAAGACGAGGAACGGCCCGCCACCGAGGCTCGCGCCCGCTCTGACCAGGTTGTGATCGAACCCGACGAGCGTCGCGGTCACGCTAATGACGACGAACGGCGTGCCGAAGACCGCGTGGGCAAGGATCACGCCGAGGTGTGTCTGTGCGATTCCTAGCTTCGAGTAGAAGAAGAACATGCCTGCTGCCGAGATGATGATCGGCGTGACCATCGGCGAGATGAGCAGGCTGGTGACGAATCCGCGTCCGGGCATTGCGGGATTCGCGAGGCCGAGTGCTGCGAGGACACCGAGCGTTGTCGCGATGGCGGTCGCCGCGAGGCCGATGACGATGCTGTTGACCAGCGCGAGCCGCCATTCGGAGTCCTCGACAACGTTGCGGTACCAGCGCATCGAATAGGCGTCCGAGTCGAGCCGCAGCATGCCCTCGGTGAACGTGAAGTACGGCTCGGCATTGAAACTGAGCGGAATCACGACCAGCATGGGCGCGACCAAGAACACCAGCACGGCTCCGCAGACTGCCAAGTGAACCGCGCGTCTGAGGCGCTCGCCCAATTCGAAACTCGCGGTTGCGTGCCTCATCACGACAGCCTCATGCGTTCGATGCCCACAAGCCGGTTGTAGACGAGGTAGAGCAACATCACGGCCAGTAGCAGGATCACACCGAGAGCCGCGGCAAGTCCCCAATTCAGCGACTCCTGCATGTGGTACGCGATCATGTTCGAGATCAGCTGCCCGGTTCGCCCGCCCACCAAGGCCGGAGTGATGTAGTAGCCGATCGACAAAATGAAGACCAGCAGCGAGCCGGCTGCGACGCCTGGAAGCGATTGGGGCCAGTAGACGCGCACGAAGCCTTGCCAGAAAGTCGCGCCGAGACTCGATGCCGCCCGCAGATACATGGGCGATATCGAGCGCATGACCGCATACAGCGGGAGGATCATGAACGGCAGCAGGACTTGAGTCATGGCCACGAGCGTGCCGACCATGTTGTAGACGAGGGCGAGGCGACCGTCGTCACCGATGATGCCGGCTGCGACCAGCAGGTCATTGACAACGCCTTGGTTCTGGAGAAGCACGATCCACGACGTGGTCCGGACCAAGAGCGACGTCCAGAACGGCACCAGCACCAGGAGCAGCAACAGGTTTGCTCTGGCTGGCGAGGCGTTCGCGATCAGGTACGCGACCGGATAGCCCAGAATCAGGCAGATGAACGTGATGGCGAGGCTGACTCCAAGCGTTCGCAGGAGCAGGGGCAAGTAAATCCGCCGATCCGGGGACTGGGCAACGATGTTTCCCGAAGAATCCCTGTCCAAGTCGAGCGCGTTCAGGTAGTGGCGCATTGTATAGCGCTCGCCGGCGCGCCGCACCGCGAGCCATGCCGCCTCATCGCCCCAGGCCGGATCGGTGGCGGTAAGAGTTTCGCGCCAAGAGACTGGCTCGGCAGTGCGCAGCGCACGCGCCGTGTCCATGATCGTGCTGCGCATTCCGCCTGCCAAGCGGTTGATGCGCGTCGCCACGCCGCCCAGCTTCCGTTGCTGGTCCAGCCGGCGGAGTTCGGTCGCCAGAATCCGGAACGTGTCCTCGCTCGGAACCGAAGCTCCGTCCCACGCCCGCAGCGATGCCAGCGTCTGTGGCAGCGCGTCGGCCACGTGAGGCTCGTGGAAGCTCCGGACCAGCATCGAGCCGAGCGGAGCGATGAACGTCACGCCCACGAACGCGAGTAGCGGAAGGGTGAGTGCCGCCGCCCGTAAGCGGGCACGGCTCAGCGTGCGAGCCATGCGCTGAATCGCTCCGTCATCTCGTCGGCATGGGTCGTCCACCAATCCGGGTCATTTCGAAGGGCGCGAGCCAGGTTCTCGGGAGCGCTTGGCATGTGTGGGCGCATATCGACACCCGTTTCAGCATGGGTGCTGATCAGACTCATGCCTGACCGCCGAGTTGGGCTGTATGCGATGTAACGCCCGATGGCCGCCATGGATTCTACGCGTGACGCGAACAAGAGGAACTGCTTGGCTGCCTCGAGTCTGGGAGTCCCGGCAACAACAGCCAGCTGACCGTAGTCTAGGACTTGGCCGTCCCAGACGATCGTAAAGGGCTGGCCTTCCAACACCTGTGCATTGAATATGCGCCCGTTAAATGCGGTGCTCATCACGACTTCTTGGTCCGCGAGCATCTGCGGCGGCTGGGCGCCCGTCTCCCACCAGACCACTTCGGCCTTAATCGCATCGAGTTTGCGGAACGCGCGATCCACTCCTTCGGGCGTGCTCAACACGGCGTACACGTCGTCGGTAGGCACGCCGTCCGCCATCAGCGCCAGCTCGAGGTTGGCAACGGGCGTCCGACGCATGCCGCGGCGCCCTGGAAACTTGGCAAGGTCGAAGAAGTCCTCGAGCTTGGATGGCTGCTTGTTGGGAAACGTCTCGCGGTTGTAGGCGAAGATGGCGGAGGCATATAGCCCGCCACCGCCGCATTCTGAATAGGTGCCTGCAAAGTAGTCGTCGCGTGCGGCAGTGCCGTCAGGCGCCGATGGGAACTCGTCAATGTCGACGACTTCAAGGAGGCCCTCATCGCATCCCTTGACGACGTCCGCCATCTCTAGGTCAACGACATCCCAATAGACGTTGCCCGTCTCAACTTGGGCGCGAACCTGTGCCAGCCCGCCGTTAAAGTCCTCGACCAGAACTTCGATGCCGGTCTCGGCGCTGAAAGGTTCAAAGAGTGCCTTGCTGCACGCCTCTTCGTACGACCCGCCCCAAGAAACCACGGTGATCCCCTCGGTCGTGCATCCAGCGCTCCAAATGGCCAGCGCGGGTGGGAGCAAGGCCAGCAGGACGTTTCTCCCACTGCGTGCGGGTGTGTTACGGTCTCCGTGGCTTCCGGTCATCGCGCAGCCTCTCGTCATGCTTGTCTCAACGGCGACGAGGCCGAACGATGTGAGGGCGAGTGTAGCCGCCCGCAGCCAGGAGACGTCAGCGGGCGAGCCATGCGCTGAAACGCTCGGTCAACTCTTCGGCGTGGTTTGTCCACCAGACCGCGTCGTTGCGGAGGGCGCGAGTGAGGTTCTCGGGAGCGCTCGGCATGTGAGGGAGCATATCGACGCCGGTTTCGGCGTGCGTGCTGATCAGGCTCATGCCGGACCGTCTGGTGGGGCTATAGGCAATGTAGCGCCCGATCGCCGCAATCGATTCGACGCGGGAGGCGAACATCAGGAACTGCTTGGCCGCCTCGAGTCTGGGGGTTCCGGCAACAATGGCGGCCTGGCCGTAGTCCAGGACCTGACCATCCCACACGATCGTAAACGGCTGGCCCTCCAGTACTTGGGCATTGAATATGCGCCCGTTGTAAGCCGTGCTCATCACAACTTCCTGATCCGCTAGCATCTGGGGCGGCTGCGCTCCGGCCTCCCACCAGACAACCTCTGCCTTGATCGTGTCGAGCTTGCGGAACGCGCGATCCACCCCTTCCGGCGTGCTCAGCACGGCGTATACCTCCTCGGTGGGAACGCCATCGGCCATCAGGGCCATCTCGAGGTTTACGAACGGCACGCGACGCATCCCGCGACGGCCGGGGAACTTTGCGAGGTCGAAGAAGTCTTGGATCGTGGAGGGCCGCTCGCCGGTAAAGCTGTCGCGGTTATAGGCATAAGCGGTCGAATAGTAGACCGCCCCTCCGCCACAGTCGGAATAGGTGCCCTCGAAATAGTCATCGCGGGCAGGCGTGCCGTCTGGAGCCGGCGGGAGTTCGTCGATGTCGATGAGTTCCAACAAGCCCTCGTCACACCCTTTCACGGCGTCGGCGAACTCCAAATCAACGACATCCCAATGGACATTGCCGGTCTCAACCTGGGCGCGGATCTGCGCCAGCCCGCCGTTGTAGCTCTCCACATGAACTGCGATGCCGGTCTCGGCGCTGAAGGGTTCGAAGAGGGCCTTTCTCGCCGCTGCCTCGTACGACCCGCCCCAAGAAACCACGGTGATCCCTTCGCTGCTGCATCCGGCGTTCCAAACGCCGAACGCAGCCACGAGCAGTGCGAGCCGAATCGTCCCTTGGTTTCGAGCGGGCACCCTCCGGTCACCTCGATTTCTCATCATTGCACGACTCCTCTCCCGCCCCTTGACGCGCCGAACAGGTGTCGCCGACGGCGAAACCGCCTAGGCGGGCCAATCGGCTGCACGCGAGTCGTGGGCGCTCACGCGCCAAGCTCTGCCTCGGGATTTCCCTCAAGACCGTCCAGAGGCAAGGCCCGGCAGTCTGTCACTGCCCAGCCGACGGAAACGCGGTCTCCGGCCAGCAGGGCGCCGTGGCCGACGATGTTCGGGATCTTGACGATAAAGTCCGCATTGCCGCACAGATTGAGGCGCAGCCTCAAATGGTCGCCAATGAACAAGATGCCGTCGACACGGGCTTCGAACTCGTTGCTGAACACTCCGGGCTTGGCTAGGCCGACCCGCTCCGGGCGAATGGCGAGGACAGCGTCCTGGCCCGGCCGACACTCGCCCACCGGAAACGCCTTCACGACTCCGTCCGGGGTCTCGACCTCGCAGACCCCGCGGCCCACGGAGGTGATCCGCCCGCGGAAGATGTTGTTATCGCCGATGAAGCCGGCGACGAACTCGCGCTCGGGTTCCTCATAGAGAACCTCCGGTTCGGCGACCTGCTGCACCCGGCCGCCATGGAACACTGCCACTCGCGATGACATCGACATCGCTTCCTGCTGGTCGTGGGTGACGTATACCACGGTGACTCCGAGGTCCTGTTGGATCCGGCGGATCTCGAACTGCATCTCCTCGCGCAGTCGCCGGTCGAGCGCTCCGAGGGGCTCGTCCATGAGCACTAGGTTCGGCTCGAACACCAGCGCGCGAGCGATCGCCACGCGCTGCTGCTGCCCTCCCGAGAGCTCGCTCGGGCGACGCGCTTCGAAACCCTCTAGCCGTACGATCTCGAGCACTCGCTGGATGCGCTCGGCTTGCTGGTCCGCAGGGACGCCGCGCACCTCCAGCGGAAACGCGAGATTGCGCCTCACAGTCATGTGCGGAAACAGGGCGTAGTTCTGAAATACGAAGCCGATGCCCCGTTCCCTGGGGGGCAAGTATTGTACGGATCGACCGTCGATCGAAATCTCCCCGGCCGTTGGCGCCTCGAACCCGGCCAGCATCATCAGGCAGGTTGTCTTGCCCGAGCCTGATGGCCCTAGCAGCGTGAAGAACTCGCCCCTCCTCACGCTGAGATCGAGATCCCGGACGACCATGGTTCGGCCGTCGTAGGTCTTGCACACCCCCCGAAACTCGACGTGCGTCTCGGTGCCCGTATCCGCCATTGCGCTCAGCCGACGTTCGTGTGCCGTCGTCAATCCGAAGTGGGAGACTGAGGCCAGCTGGAATTGCAAGAATACCACAGGGTTTCTGCGGGCCCTTCACTTGAAACGCCCCCTCGCGGAGGCCGGGCTCAGCTCAGGCGTTGGCCCTGGCTCTGGAGGCCTCATCCATTCGGGAGGGTGCCTCCTGCACAAAGTCCCCCGCTGGGTCTTGGGAGTCCTTCGAATCGTTCTATGCTGGTTGCGCTATGTCTAGCCTTGTCCTCCGCGTCGCAGTATTGGCGTCCATCGCCGTTGGCATCCCGAGCGCAGTCCAGGCGGAGGAGCACACCTTCCGAATCCGTTTCGGCCTGACGGACACCGAGCCTACGAGTTGGAACGGGAGCGTGAGCGTTGCCGGTGGCGAGGTGAGCGGGCTTCGCAGTTGGAGACCCCGATCCGCCGATGAACTCGGTACCTCCTCTTGGAGCCTAGCGACCGCGCCAGGCGTGCAATTCCGCTTTCGAAACTGGGAGCCCGAGCCGCCTACGCCAGTGCCCGCCTACCTCAAGATCCCCGGGCTGATCCTGACGGTGCGGGCTCAGGGCGATGCGCGGGTGGACCTAGACACCGCGGGCGGAAACCTGTCCTTCCGTCTCTCCGAGATGTCCCCTGGCAGGCGCGCCGCCTACTTGGACGGTGCCGTCAGCGTGGAAAGAGCGGCAAGCCTTGCGTCTGTTTCTGGCCAGGGCTACCACAACGGCTTCGCCGACATCGTGGCCTCGGCCGGAGGCGCTTACTGGGTCGCTTGGGTGGGCTACCGGGACTGGGCCAACCACGTGTTCGTGCGCTATCACGATGGCGAGCAGCTGGGCGAGATCCAAGAAGTCACCGACGGACCGTCCGATGTCTACTATGTGCGGCTCGAAGAGGACGGAGGGGGCCGCCTGCTGGCCGTTTGGGCCGACCGCAAGGACGGCAACTTCGACCTCTACGGGCGCGTCTTCGACGGCGGCTCATGGTCCGCCGTCACTAGGCTCACTGAGGCGCCTCAGCCAGACATCCACCATGCCCTGGCGACCGATGCCGACGGGCACGTGTGGCTGGTTTGGCAGGGCTTCCGCAACGGTCGCTCCGACATCTTCGCCCGGCGCTGGGACGGAAACGCTTGGTCTCCCGCCACCCAGGTGTCGCAATCGGCAGCCGACGACTGGCACCCAGCCGTTGCCACTGATTCGAAGGGATCGGTCTATGTCGCATGGGAGACGTACGAGAACAACGACTTCGACATCCGCATGCGCAGCTATGCGGGGGGCTCGTGGTCAGACATCGAGCCGGTTGCGGACACCTTGCGCTACGAAGCCTACCCCAGCCTTGCATGCGATTCCGAGGATCGCCTGTGGGTGGCGTGGAACGAGAGCGGATTGCAATGGGGCAAGGACACGGGCTTCCTGCTGAATCGTCCCGCGACACAGCTGTACCAGTCCCGTACCGTCGCCGTCGCAGTCTACGATGGCGGCGCATGGCAGCAGCCCGCTCGCGGATTCGAGGCGTCGATGCCGCCCGACTTGCGCGGGTTCAACGACTTTCCGCGCCTCCGAAGCGACAAGGACGGCCGGATCTGGGCGCTGTTTCGGCACCGCCACTTGCGCCAGCGCGAGGTCCCGCACACCGCTGCAGCGCACAGGGCTGCGTGGGAGACCTATGCGACGGCCTTCGATGGCCGCGACTGGCTGAACCCGATCCCTGTGCCGGCAACCGCCGGGCGCTCCGATGCCGGCTACGGGTTCAGCGTGGCAGCGGACGGCAGCCTCTACGCCGCTTGGGCAACCGACAACCGGGTTTATGACGAGTACTTTTACGAGCAAGGCGAGGTACTCGCCGCCAAGCTGCCCGTTCTGGACGCGCCCGTCTACGCGGCTCGACTGGTCGAGTCACAGCGAGACGAACTGCGTCGGTTCATGAAGCACCCCAACGAGCAGCAGGACGTGGCGCGCATCCGAGGCTACGAGATCAAGTCGCAGGGCAAGACCTACCGCATCTACCGCGGAGACACCCACCGGCATACCGAGTATTCCGGGGATGGCAACAACGACGGCGCCCAGAATGACACCTACCGCTACGCCATGAACGTGGCGGAACTCGACTATCTGGGCATGAGCGAGCACCACACCAGCGGTGGCCCGAACATCG
The DNA here is from genome assembly GCA_022823865.1 of Bryobacterales bacterium. Taxonomy (GTDB): domain Bacteria; phylum Acidobacteriota; class Terriglobia; order Bryobacterales; family UBA6623; genus VXMF01. Next base: position 1,094 of record JAJEHF010000189.1, on the reverse strand, counting down.
AGTACATCAACTGGCTGCTCCAGCAGCGGGTAGACGTGTTTCATGTTCCGGGACGGTTCGTCCCCCTCTTTGGCTACGAGCGCAGCATGAGCTACCCGAACGGTCACCGCAACGTGTTCTTCGCCAAGCGCGGCAATCCGACCTTCCCGACGCAGCCCGACGAAGCGGAGACATCCTCCGCCGCAGTGGGGCTGTTCGACTACCTCAAGCGCTACGACGGAATCTCGATTCCGCACACACCGGCGACTGGCATGGGCACGGACTGGCGCGATAACGATCCCGCGGTCGAGCCGCTGGTGGAAATCTACCAGGGCGATCGGGTGTCCGCGGAGTACGAGGGCGCCCCGAAGGCTGCGACGGAGGAGGATCTCACCAACCAAGCGGGAGGGTTCCGCCCGAAGGGCTACGTGTGGAACGCTTGGGCCAAGGGCTACAAGATCGGCGTACAGGCGAGCTCGGACCATCTATCGACGCATATCTCGTACGCCTGCACCATTGCAGAAGAGTTCACGCGGCAGGGCCTGCTCGACGCGATGCGCAAGCGCCACAACTACGCCGCGACCGATAACATCGTGCTCGACTACCGCATGCGCGCGGGAGGTAGGGAATACCTGCAAGGCGATGTAGTGCCCGGCCGGCCGACCGGCTTCGAGCTAGTCGTCAAGATCTTGGGCACGGCCCCGGTCAAACAGGTCGATGTGATCCGCGGGCAGGATTTCGTCTACACGCTGCAGAACCAGACCGACGATGTCTCGTTTAGCTTTGTTGACCAAGAGCCGGTCTCGGGCGAGGTGCATTACTACGTTCGCGTGCAGCAAGCCGATGGCCAGATAGCTTGGTCCAGTCCGATTTGGGTCAGTTCGCCCTGAAGTTCGACGCCCGGTTGCCGGGTTAGCTGTCGCCAGGAACCCTCAGTGCACGGACGTGCCGCCGATTCGTGCGTGCGCCTATCATCACCGATTTTCATTTCCAATTAGACCCTAATTCCGGCTTGCACAATCAGGCGTCAGAACGTCAACTTCGATTGCAACACCTTTAGATTGAGTTATTTGGAATCTTTCTGGGCCTCCCGTCCCGTAGCTGCGGTTCGGTCT
>JAJEHF010000112.1 GCA_022823865.1 Bryobacterales bacterium | reverse complement strand
TCACAACGGTTCCCGCTCAGAGACAGGACCCCGCCACGAGCAACCGTTCGAAACCTACCCGGCCCCAACCAGCGCAAGCATTGCTGCGCGTGAGCTCAGGCGACAAGACACATAGTCAAAAAAGGGCCTGAGTAGTTACCGTCAAACTTGGGTTGCGGTTCCCGGCCTCCGCCGATCCTTTTCAGTCCCACGACCGGCGCAGCGACAGCACCCATAGCGCGGCCGGCCCGAGCATCGCGAATCCCAAGCCCAGCGCCCCCGTTCGGGCGGACAGGCCAGCGTCGAGGAACTGGCCCATGAAGTAGGTCGATACCGAGGCGGTGGCCATGAACAGGCCCATGTCGGCCGCGAAGACCCGCCCGAGGAACTGATTCTCGGCATTCAGGTGCAGCAGGGTCGTCGAACACACCCAGACCAATGCGGCGCCGCCATGGGCCAGCACAAGGAAGAGCCCCGCAAGCGGCATCAAGAGCGTCTGGCTGAACAACATATAGCCGCAACCGGCAGCAAGGTAGCCCATCAAGACCGTCCAGCGCATGCTGTTCTGGCTCTTGCTGAATCGCCGCCCCATCACCAGGGGCCCGAGGGTCGAGCCAGTGCCTTGGAACGCAAACAACACGGCCATCCCCAGCGCCGGGCTGTCCCCGACGGCGAACTCTCGGCTGCCAAGGATCGTGGTCAGCACGACCCTCGCGCCCATGATCCCGAGCCCGAGCTTGAGCGTGAGCAGCGTCGCGAGGCGCCAGTCTCTGATCATGTACAGGAAGCCCTCGGCGATTGGCCGAAAGCTGAGCGCGGCTAGCCACGACTGCTTGCGCAGGCCGGCCAAGTGGCGCTCGAAGGCGCGCACGCGGTACACGAACCACGCCGACAGCAAGAAGGTCGCGGAGTTCGCCACAAACACGAACTCCCGCCCGAGATACGCCACGGCCACGCCGCCCAAGGCGGCGCCCATTGTCACGGTGAGCGACCAGGTCGTAGACCCGAGGGCGTTCGCTGTCGGCAGTTCGTCCCTCTCGATCAGGCTGGGCAGGATCGCACTGCGCCCGGCCTCGAAGAATGCCGCCGTGCCGATCTCGAGCGTCAGCAGCAGGTAGAGCCAAGGCAGTTCCTCCTGCCGGTCGATCAGCAGCATGCAAAGCACCAAGGCGGCGCGGAACAGGTCGCTCACCAGCATCACCTTGCGGCGACTCAGCCGGTCGTTGGCCGCGCCGGCGGTGGGGCCCAGCAGCATCATGGGCAGGATCTGCAGGATCGCGGCCCAGGCCACCAACTCGGCCCGTCCGCTCAGCTCCAAGATCATCGAGTAGATCGCGACCGAGTAAAACCAGTCGCCCGAGCCGCTGATCAGCTGCGCGATCCAGACCCTGCGGAAGTTGGGCGAGCGCCTCAGCAGTTGCGTGTAGCCGCGGAGGGAGACCTGGGACGCCACTTCCGCAGACTCACGCCGAATAGAGCCCGGTGCGTTCCTTGGCTCGCCGGACGGTCTCCGCAGCGATGGGCGCGACGCGCTCGGCGCTGTCCCGCAACACGGCGCGCAGATGGGTGCGGTCGTCCATCAACTCGTTGTAGCGTCGCTGGATCGGTTCCAGCTTGGCGCTAATCATCTCGCTAACCTCGCTCTTGAGCGCACCGTAGCGCATGCCCGCGAAGTGGCTTTGCATTTGCGAGTCGGTCCAGTCGCTGAAGGCTTGGAAGATCGTCAGCAAGTTGGCGACGCCAGCTCCCGGCTCGGCCCAGTTCACCGCCGGCTGTGAGTCCGTCACAGCCCTGCCGATCAGTTTCTTGACGCGTCCGGGGGGATCGAGCAGGCTGATCGAATGGTTGGGAGAGTCGGTCGACTTGCTCATCTTCTTGGTGGGATCGTCCAGACCCATGATGCGCGCTCCGACCGTCGGGAGCTTGGTCTCGGGCACGATGAATGTCTTGCCGTACAGCTTGTTGAAGCGCTGCGCGATGTTGCGCGTCAGTTCCATGTGCTGCGACTGGTCGTCTCCGACCGGAACCGCCTTGGCTTGGTACAGCAAGATGTCCGCCGCCATCAACACGGGGTAGAGGAATAGCCCCGTGCCCACCGAATCCTGGCTGGCGTCGGCCTCCAGCGCCTTGGCCTTGAACTGCGTCATGCGATTGAGCCAGCCGAACGGGACCGTGCAGGTGAAGATCCAGGCCAGCTCGACATGGGCGGGAATCTGCGACTGCACGAAGACCGCCGACTGCTTCGGGTCCAGACCAGCTGCCAGGTACAAGGCCGCCACCTGCTCGCAACTTTCCCGCAAGGCCTTGGGATCTTGCGGAACGGTGATGGCGTGCTGGTCAACGATGCAGAAAATCGGCTCGTAGTCGTACTGGATTTCCGCCCAGTTGCGCAGCGCACCCAAGTAGTTGCCGATGTGCAGCGCACCGGTGGGCTGCATGCCCGAAAAGATCCGCGGCTTCATGTGTGGACGGCGATTTTCCATTCTATCGCTTGCCCTCCGATGGTCTCGGGCCAGGGGCCAGCGGAGTCCGCGGGCGCGGCCGGGGCCGGATGTCCGGCAGACAGCCCCACCGACAGCGCATCGAACATCCCCGCTGGAAGCGCTCGGCGGACTGCGAACCGGGCAATATTGGAGCGCGTCAGCGCCCCAGAGTCCGATGCCACGCCTACTATTGGCGCTGTCCATCGGAACAGGCGTCCCCGCCGAGTTCAGCCGGCTCTGCGCAGGCCTGATGTAGAATAATCACCAAAGCGTCATACTGCGGCTGGAGGTCTGCGGCTACTCTGCCCGCCCCCAGCTAGCGCCACATCGTGGACTTCGACCAGCTACACACATTCCTCGAGATCGTCCGCCTCAACAGTTTCTCCAAGGCGGCCAAGACTTGCTACCGCACCCAGCCTGCCATCAGCGCGCAGATCCGCCAGATGGAACAGGAGCTGGGCACGCAGCTGTTCGACCGTTTCGGCAGCCGCATCACGCTAACGGTCGCCGGCCGCACCTTCGCCGAATACGCGCGGAACATCCTCGACCTGCGGCGCCAGGGATTCGACGCGGTGCGCGAGCTCGAGCACGTGGCCAAGGGCGAGATGAGCATCGCCGCCAACGAGGCGACGTGCATCCACGTGCTGCCGGGCGTGTTCGCCCGTTACAAGGAACAATTCCCGGAAGTGCGGATCCAGGTCGTTCGCGCCTACGGTGCCGATACCATCGAATCGGTCGTGGACAACTCCGTGGATTTCGGGGTGACGCAGCTGCCGCTACAGGAGAAAAAGCTTGAAGTCGTCCAGATCTATTCCGACGAGATCCGGCTCATGACCGGCGCCAATCACCGGTTGGCGCGCAAGAAGACGATCGGTCCGGAAGAGATCGTAGAAGAGGACCTGCTGCTTCCGAAAGCTGGGCGTACGCGCACTCGCATCAACGAGTATCTAGACCCGTACGAAGACAGGGTGCGCATCTCGATGGAACTGGAATCGAGCGAGATGCAGAAGCGCTTCACGGAGGCCGGCCTCGGGGTGACCTTCATGGCGGTGACAAGCGCCCGCGAAGAGCTCGTCTCTGGCCGTCTGAGGGCCATCCGGCTGCTGCCGCTGCCGATGATCCGAACGATCGGGCTCATTTACCGCAAGGACAAGGCGTTATCGCTGGCATCCCTAGGGTTCATCAAGCTAGTAAGCGAGTTCGCGGCCAAGACCGGCTTGGGGCTGCCGGCTGTGAGGACTGCCTCATGAAGTGGGTCATGAAGACCTCCCGCCTGATCGTCGGGACAGGCGATGGGAACCAAGCGTACAGTTCGCTGAAACAGTGCCCCCCGGAGGTTCTGAGCCGCTTCAAGGACAGCGCGGTCGGTCCCAACGCCTGCACTATCGTGATCACGAACCGCGAAGCCCTCGAGGCGATTCGTAGCCGAGCGATCGAAGCGCCGGGCCGGATCGAACAGGCGGCGCCGGCCGAAACACCCGAGGAACAGGCTCGCGAGAAGTTCACGATGCCGCGGTGGCAAGTTTTGGCGGGTAGCGCGCTGGCGGCGGTCGCCCTGCTCACCGCTCTGCTGGTGTGGGCGATGCATGGCTGAGCACAGCTCGAGCCCTGCCGCTAACGATCCGTCAGTGCTAGCACGGAGGTCGGCGTCAATGCTAGGTTGCACATTTTCTAGCGTGCGCAACGAGACTTCGATCCCGTGGATTGGAATCCGGTGCAGGCAGGAAGGCAGTTCGGGCGCGATCGCGAAATCGCCGCGGAACTACAGATCGCGTGCGAGCTGTGCTCGGGGACGGCGACGCCTCCCCGTGCGCTAGCAGCAGGGAACGGGCGCCTCGCCCGAAACATCCGATACTGCCAATGCGCCCTTGCGCAGGTCTCGACGCAAGTCTGCGGCTACACCGACAAAGGGCTCGAGCAACCGGGACGGATTGAAGAGGTCCCGCCTCCGCTCGAGCATCCAGTCGATGCCACGAGTAGTGATATCATGATGGCATCATCATGATGGTGAGAACCCAGATTTCCTTGACATCGGAACTGCACGCGCAGGTTCGCGCACGCGCGTCTGAGTGCGGAGTTTCGTTCGCCGAGTACATTCGCCGACTTGTAGCCCGGGATCTAATCGAACCGCAGCGAAGTGTTGACCGTTCCCTAGTCTTCGATCTCGGTTCGTCCGAAGGAAGCGATATCGCCTCGGAAAAGGATCGGATGATAGCGGTCGCGACAAGCGCTGGGAAACTCCGCAATTCCGACCAGCCATGAGTGTCTTTGTGGACAGCTCGGGTTGGTATGCCGCCGCTGATCGGAGAGACCGGTGCCACGCCACGGCAAAGAGACTGCTCCAGACGCCCGAACCTTTGGTAACGACTGATCACGTGGTGATCGAAACCTGGCGCCTCATCCACCACTTCATCTCCGCCCACGCAGCAAACACGTTTTGGGGCGGCCTGCGACGCGGTGTCGCAACCATCGAGCAGACGACCAGTGCCGATCTCGAAGCCGCATGGTCGATCGGAGAACGTTTCGCTGACCAAGATTTCTCACCGGTTGATCGCACATCCTTTGCGGTCATGGAACGGCTCGGTATCTCGCGCGTTATCTCATTCGATGACGACTTCGCGGTTTATCGGTACGGGCCCAGACTCAGGAACGCATTCGAACTCCTGCGATAAGGGGTCGTCGTGAATCACCTGCCCGATTGCGCGTGGCAGTGTGCACGACTTCATCGACCCGCCGGGTGGCCCGGAGCCCCCACCCGGGCAACACTGGCACACCGGAGTCCGCCCCAGCCGGCCGAAGCATCACCTGCCGGGCAGACCCTTCCCGACTCTTCCGATTCGTCAAGTCGAGCGTCTCCGGAATGTTCTCGGCTCAACGTTGATCCATACCGACTCGTGAACCTCCATCGTATACAGCCGCACGCAAGCAGGCCTGAGGCCCATCTGACGGTAACCAAGCCCCTTACTTCAGTCGCGCGTACCGGATGAGCCCCGCCCTCTCAACGTCGTAGGATGGGATAGTCATGCGTTTAGTTTGCGTACAGTCCTCCGACGGCGTGCAGTTTCCCGGCGTTGTCGTCGGCAACGACATCTATGATCTCTCCCCCATTTGCGCCGACATTCCGGGCTTCCTGCGCGATCAGGAACGCCTGACCGAAGATGCCCACAACCTGATCGCCGGAAGCGAGCCAGCGGCGCAGTTCGACAAGGCAAGGCTCTGCGCCCCGGTGCCGCGCCCCGGAAAGTTCATCTGCATCGGCCTGAACTACCGGGACCACGCGATTGAGTCCGGCATGGAGATCCCCGAGATCCCGACGGTGTTTACCAAGTACGACAACGCGGTGTGCGGCTGCTGCCAGCCCGTCGTGCTCCCAGCCGCGTCGAGCCAAGTAGATTACGAGGCCGAGCTGGCCTTTGTGATCAAGAAGGAGGCCAAGCACGTCAAGGCCAGCGACTGGCTCGATTACGTTGGCGGCTACACATGCGTGAACGACGTCAGCGCGCGCGACTTCCAGCTGGCGACCTCGCAATGGACTATCGGCAAGACATTCGACACGTTCGGGCCGATGGGACCGTGGCTGGTCACAGCGGATGAGATCGAGGATCCGGGCAAGCTCCGGATCTGGCTGGATCTGAACGGCGAGATCATGCAGGATTCGAACACCGAGCAGCTAGTGTTCGGCATACCCGAACTGCTCGAGTACCTGTCGGTGGTGATGACGCTGAACCCGGGCGACGTCGTGTCCACCGGGACGCCGCCGGGCGTCGGCATGGCCCGCAAGCCGCCGGTGTATCTCAAGCCGGGCGATGTCTGCAAGGTGGGAATCGAAGGTGTCGGCGTACTGGTCAACGAATGCGTCGCCGAGGGCGCCTGACCCTTGTTCGGACCCTTGCGGCCAGCCCGCAAGTGCGGTCTAGGACAAGTTCACTGCCGCTTGGCAATTGCGATCCGCGCCTTGGCCCGGGCTAGGGCCTTCTGAGCGCGATCCACATCAATCTCGAACGAGGACAACTTCAGGCGCTCGTCGGCGCGTTCCAGCGCTTGGCGGGCACGCTCGGCGTCGATCTCGTCGGAGCGTTCCGCCTTCTCGGCGAGGACGCGGACGCGATCGGGCAGAATCTCCACCGCCCCGCCATCGATGGCCAAGTGCTCTTCCCCGCCCTGCGCCGCGGCGTATGTCAGCACGCCGGTACCGACTTCAGCCAGAAACGGGGCGTGCCCGGGCAGCACGCCGGCATAGCCGGTGGCGAGGGGCAGCTGGACCGAGACGGTATCCTCGTCCAGCACGAGCCTGTCCGGGACAGCGACCTCGAGGCGTATGGTGTTCTCAGGCATGGGAACCGCTTGGGAGCCGAACGTGACCCGCCCTTGCGGGGGCGTCTTACCGCAAGCGCGGAAATCTCGCGCTTTGCGACCGTTGCTAACTCCTAGTCTAGCTTGCTCCGCGAGCATGCGACCGTCCAGACGCAGCGCACGGAATCCGGAACGACCCTGGGCTCAGAGTTACCCACGCCGCCAGCGCGGGCCGGAACCCCCAGGCAATCCCCGGACCTACCACTAGGTCGGAGCGACAGTGCTCCCTGATCCTTCTCCTAGACTGGGGGCATGTCCAAGAGCGCCTCCCCGGACCATCCGATCCACGAGCTGATCTCCGAGCGCTGGAGCCCTTATAGCTATTCGAACCGGCCGGTGCCCCAAGCAGACCTGCTATCAATCTTCGAGGCGGCTCGCTGGGCCGCTTCGTCGTTTAACGAGCAACCGTGGCGGTATATCGTCGCAACCCGCGACCGAACAGATGACTTCGAGAGAATCCTGAGTTGCCTGCTCGACGGCAACCGGACCTGGGCGAAGGAGGCCCCCACGCTCGCCCTGGGGTGCATCCGCCAGACCTTCTCCCGCAACAACAAGCCCAACCGCGTAGCCCAGCACGACCTCGGACTGGCCTCGGCAAGCCTCAGCCTCGAGGCGACGAGCCGCGGGATTTACGTGCATCAGATGGCTGGACTGATGCCTGACAAGGCCCGAGAGGTGTTCGGGATTCCCGAGGGATTCGAGGCTGTCACAGCACTCGCGCTCGGCTACCGGACCGAGTCCGGCGCGGGCGACTCCAGCCTGCTCGCCAGAGACGAACGCCCGAGAACGCGCCGTCCACTTGAGGAGTTCGTGTTCGGTGGCAACTGGGGCACGCCGGGTCTTGCATCGAACCGGTGAGGCTTCAGGCCGGACACGGCCTCGCGCACTCTCGCAAGCTCGGATACGCGCCTCTCCGATACGCGCTAGACGGCTCCGTAAGCCAGCATTGCGTCCGCGATTTTCACGAAGCCCCCAACATTCGCGCCCCGGACGTAGTTGATCCAGCCCTCTTCCTGCCCGTGCTGCACGCACTGGCCGTGGATGTTCTTCATGATGCTGTCGAGGTGCTCATTCACCTGCTCCCTGGACCATGAGATCCGCAGCGCGTTCTGGCTCTGCTCCAGACCCGAAACCGCGACGCCGCCCGCATTGGCAGCCTTGGCGGGCCCGAACAGGATGCGGGCATCCAGAAACTGCTGCATGCCGTCATGGTCCGTGGGCATGTTGGCCCCCTCGCAGACCCCGACCACGCCGTTTTCCAGCAGGGCCTTGGCATCCGCTCCGCGAAGCTCGTTCTGGGTCGCGGAAGGAAACGCCAAGTCGCACGGAACGTTCCAAGGACGCTCCCGCTCGTAGAAATCACAGCCGAACTCCTCTGCATATTCTCGGACCCGGCCGCGCCTGGCAGTCTTGAGCTCCTTCAGCCATGCCAGTTTCTCGTCACCGATCCCGTCGGGGTCGTGGACGAACCCTCCCGAATCGGAAGCGGTCACAGCCTTGGCGCCCAGCTGCGTCAGCTTCTCGATGGTGTGGAGGGCGACGTTTCCCGAGCCGGACACGACGGCCGTCTTGCCCTTGATTCCGTCGCCGCGAGTGGCCAGCATCTCGCGCATGAAATAGACGCTGCCGTAGCCGGTGGCTTCGGTGCGGACCAGACTCCCGCCAAACGCCAGCCCTTTGCCCGTCAAAGTGCCTGTGAAACGGTTGGCGAGCCGCTTGTACATCCCGAACATGTAGCTAATCTCCCGCTCCCCGACTCCGATGTCTCCGGCCGGCACGTCGGTGTCCTCGCCGATGTGCCGCGAAAGCTCGATCATCAGCGAGTGGCAGAACCGCATCACTTCGCGGTCAGTCTTGCCTTTCGGGTTGAAGTTCGACCCCCCTTTGCCCCCTCCCATGGGCAGCGTCGTCAGGCTGTTCTTCAGGACCTGCTCGAACCCCAGGAACTTCAGCACGCTCAGCGTCACGGACGGGTGGAACCGCATCCCGCCCTTGTACGGCCCGATCGAGTTGTTGAACTGCACACGCCAGGCGCGGTTCGCGCGGAAGTTGCCGTGCCGGTCCTCCCAGGTCACGCGGAACATAACGACCCGGTCTGGCTCGGTCATCCGTTCCAGAATCTGGTCCTTTCCGTATTCCGGGTTCTCGCGGCAGAACGGAATGATCGACTCGGCGAACTCCTCGACCGCTTGATGGAACTCTCCCTCGCCCGGATTCCTCCGGCGAAGGCCATGCATGAAGTGGTCGATGTCTGCCTGAATAGCCGCTGAAGCCTGCCTGGTCATGCTGAATTCACTCTACACTTGGCATCCGTATCAACCGTGCCGGGTTGCTAGCGGGGCAGCGGGGACGGGTTGGTAGGATGGGCGGGGCACAACCGCTGCTATGCTGCCAAACGCTATGCTCCGCCAGATCCTGCCGACCACCCTGATCGCAGCCCTCGCGCTGGCTGCCCCAGCTGCCGAGCTGCCCACAGCCGACCCGGAATCAGTCTGGATGTCTTCGGCGCGACTCGAACGCGTCGACCTCTGGCTGGACGAAATGGTGGGGGCGAAGCGGGCTGCGGGATTCGTGACCCTCGTTTCGCGGCACGGCAAGGTGGTACATCACCGGGCGACCGGCACCAAGGGCATGGACGTGACCGACGCCATGCCTCTCGACGCGCTGTTCGACATCGCCTCGATGACGAAGCCGATTACGGCTGCGGCGGCGCTGATGCTGCTGGAGGAGGGTCGGTTCACGCTCGGGGAGCCAGTGCCCAAGCACTTGCCGGAGTTTGCCGATCTCATGATTGCCGATGACGCGGGCGGCCTGACGCCGGCCAAGCGGACCATGACGGTCCGGCACCTCTTCACGCACACATCCGGCGTGCGCGACCCTCGCGGCCGAGCGGAGACGTACGCCTTCCGGACGATGGATGCCTACATGAAGGAGTTCTCGCAGCTTCCGCTGCAAGCCGAGCCAGGAACGCGGTGGATCTACGGCGACTCGCTGGACGTGCTGGGATACCTCGTGGAGCGCTTGTCCGGCCAAGGATTGGATGCGTTCCTCCAAGAGCGGGTCTTCGATCCGCTGGGGATGGCGGATACCCACTATTGGCCGCCCGCCAGCAAGCAGGCCCGCCGGGCGCTGTTGGTCGTGAACGGCAAGGACGATCCCGCCCGGGTGTCGCGGGAACCGCCCGAAGCCGGCAAGGCAAAGACGTTTATCGCCGGGGCGAGCGGCCTGCATACAACGGCGGCAGACTATTGGCGCTTCTGCCAAATGCTGCTTGACGGCGGGACGCTGCAGAACAAGCGCCTGCTGGGGCCGCGGACGGTGAGCTGGATGGCGCAAAATCACCTTGAAGAAGGAACGGACTTCAGGCCCGGGCTGGGATACGGCCTCGGAGTCGCCGTCGTGACGGACCGCGGCAAGCTGGACTACCCGTACTCGGCGGGCTCCTACTACTGGGGCGGGTCCCAAGGCACCGTCTTCTGGATCGACCCGAGCGAACAACTCATCGGGATCCTGATGGTGCAGGTGCGCCCCGGCGGCGACCTCAAGCTTCGGGAGAAGTTCGCGGCTCTTGTGTACTCGGCGATTCTGAACTAATTGCCGCGCGAACTGGCGACACCATCGCGGTCGAAGCGGCCCCGACCCGGCGTGATACGCTTGGCTACGCGATGGTTACCGTCATGGACGGCGGGATGGGACGCGAACTCATCCGCAGGGGCGCGGCGCTGCGATCCGGTCTATGGTCGGCGAAGGCACTAGTTGACGCTCCCGAAATCGTGCTAGCGGTCCACCGGGACTTTATCGCGGCCGGTGCCCGCATCGTCACGACGAACAGCTATTCATGCGTTCCCAGCTATCTGGGCAAGACGGGCGAAGCCCACCGCTATACCGAGCTTGCAGGGCTTTCCGGCCAACTTGCTCGGGAGGCTGCGGACGGATCAGCGGAACCTGTCCTAGTCGCGGGCAGCCTGCCGCCGCTGGATGAGAGCTACCGGCCGGACCTCGTGATCGATGATGCGGAGGCGCGGCCGATCTACGCCGCGCTCGCACGGGCGTTGGAACCGCACGTGGACCTGTTCCTGTGCGAGACCATGTCTTCCATCCGCGAATCGCGCAATGCCGCCGAGGCAGCTCTGGCCGCGGGAATCGCCCGCAGTATCCCGGTGTACGTGTCGTGGACGCTCGACGAAGAGCCCGGAACTGGCCTGCGCAGCGGCGAGAGCATCCAAGACGCGCATGCGGCGCTCGCGGATCTGCCGCTGGCGGGCTTCCTCTTCAACTGCACCCATTCCGATGCGATCGAGGCCGGCATCGAGCAGATCAGCCAGTTGACCGATCTGCCCACGGGCGGCTACCCGAATCGCTTTAACGTGCCGAAGGGCTTCACCTTGGACGGCGAAGTCTCGGTGCAGGCGCGGGAAGACTTCGAAACCGAACAGTTCGTGCTCGCAGCGGAGCGCTTCGTCGACCGAGGCGCCAGCTTCGTCGGCGGCTGCTGCGGAATCGGCCCGGAGGACATAGCCGCCCTCGCTGAACGTCTTTCCGAGCGGGCTCCCTAGAGCGTGGAAGCCGCCTTAGCCGAGCGTCGAAGCATGGTGGATGGCGCATTATTCGCCCACACTCAGGCGCTACAGATCGCCCCCCGCAGGCGAATGCGCGATCATGGATGCAACCCGGCGTTCGGGCCGACACGCGAACTCACGGTAACGGAAACTCACAGATGGCACAGGATCTTTCGAGACGTCATTTCTTCTTTGGCAGCCTCTTGGCAGGAGCGGTTCCGACCGGCGGCTACGGGGCTGTCCCGTCGCTCAAGGCGCTGGGATACAAGTCTCCGAACGAAAAGCTCAACATAGCCTCGATCGGCGCCGGCGGAAGGCCGGCCCTTGTATTGACGCACTGCGAGACCCAGAATGTCGTCGCCCTTGCCGACGTGGACTGGGACCGCGGGGCCGAGGGGTTCGCGTACTGGTCGAAAGCCGCGAAATACAAGGACTATCGGGTCATGCTCGACAAGTCCGGCAAGGACATCGACGGCGTCGTGGTCGGCACTCCCGACCACATGCATGCCGCTTGCGCGCTCGCCTGCATGCAGGCCGGCAAGCACGTCTACGTCGAGAAGCCGCTCACCCGGACGGCTTGGGAGGCACGATTCCTCAAAGAGGCTGCCGCCAAGTACGGCGTGGCGACCCAGATGGGCAATCAGGGCTACTCCCATGACGCGACGCGCGTCGCGTGCGAGATCCTGTGGTCCGGCGAGATTGGAGACGTGACCGAGGTCCACGCCTGGATCCGTCCCGCGATCTGGCCGCAGGGCATGCGCAGCCATGCGGCTCCCAGCCCTGTGCCGGAGACGTTGGACTGGGATCTTTGGCTCGGCGGCGCTGCCGAGCGCCCGTTCACGGCCGGCGACGAAGACTATCGGCAGTTCGCGAGCGCCCGTGGCGACAGACTGGGCCGCGTGCGGATTCCGCGACCGCCCGCGAGGAGCGCGCAGGGCGAGGCGGGTAGGGATGCAGGCCCTCGGCGACCGGGCGGAGGCGGGTTCGACACGTCGAAATTCGGCTTCTATCTGCCATTCAACTGGCGCGGCTTCCACGACTTCGGCTCCGGCCTGATCGGCGACTGGGGCATTCACATCCTGGGGCCGGCGAACTGGGGGCTGCAACTGGGGCCGGAGAGCCTGCTCAGCGTTGAGTGCGTCCACAAGGATTCCTCGCCTCCGTTCACGTTCCCGGACAAGCTCACGCTGCGATACGATTTCGCGGCGCGGCTCAACATGCCGCCGGTGTCTGTCTACTGGTACAACACCAACGGAGACGCCTATCTGCCGGAAGGCATGACCGCGGCTCAGGCCCGCAAGATCGCCGGGGAAGGGCCGCAAGTCGGGCCGCGTGGGGGCAGGCGCACGGGATTCCCAGGGTCGCCGGACACCAGCGGCTACAACTGCATCTTCGTGGGCTCGAAGGGGCACCTCGGCACCAACGGCCGCGGCGAGGGTGTCGGATTGCTGCCTGGCTCTAGGTGGGCCGACTACGAGCTGCCGCCCGCGTACCTGTCACGTTCCCCCGGGGCTTCTACGGGCAGTAACACTACCGCCCACGTGCACGACTGGATCCGCGCGTCCAAGGGCGGGTCGGCGGCTTGCTCCAACTTTGATCTGGCCGCACCCTTCACGGAGTGGCTGGTGCTCGGAGCAGCCGCCGCGCATTTCGAGGGGAAGCTCATGTGGGACAACGAGGCCGGCAAGTTCAGCAACAACGAAGAGGCGAACCAGTGGGTCAAGCCCCAGTTCCGCAAGGGATGGGAGCTCAGCTTGTAGCCAATCCGGGATTCATCGATGGCAGCTAGGGCGCCGAGCGTGCCTGCCCTGCCCCGGCGGACGGAGCCTGTCGCCCTGCGCGCAGGAACTGCTCGATCGAGTTCGCGTAGTAGCGCAGAGCGCGCTCGGCATCGGCGCGAGCGATGTACAGGCCGTCCTGCTCGTCGACAAAGTGCCGCAGCAGGAGCGTCCGCAGTCCGACCGTGATCGCGTACTCGCGGTCGGCCCGGGGAATGTGGACGTAGGCGCCGGACTGCTGGGCCTCGTCGATGAGGCTCTGCACCTGCGCTTTGATCTCGAGTCCGCTGAGCCGCTTGCCCGGCTGCCGCACGAATACCGTGGCAACCAACGGAACCGGCAGGACCGGGATCGCTGCCGCCACCGATTGAAGCAGCTGGTCACCGATGTGTTGCACCGCCGCGGTGCGGGAGGCCGCATCCAGCGCGCGGAAATCGACCCCTCGCGCCCGGGTGTACTCTCGCATCGAAACTGGCGATCCGAAGTTCACGCAGGCGTAGCCGAACCGGTACCAGCCGCCTCGCAGCATCAAGCCGATGTTCTTCGCGACGAAGCGCAGAAAGTTGATTGAAACACGCACTCTGCCCCGCGAGGCCGTTCCTGGTTCAAGGTCCTCAATGAGCGAGCGGTCCTCAAGGACGCGGTCATAGTTGAGCCCGACAGGAATGAAGACCAGATCCCGGCGGCCGTCAGGATCGAACGCCGACAAGATGTAGGAGATCAGGCCGAGCTTGGGTTCGCGCAGCCGACCGTCTCGGCTAAGCCCGCCTTCCGGATAGACGGCCTGCACAACCCCTCCCTCGGTCGCCATCTGCACGTAGCGCGCCAGCACCCGGCGGTAGAGCTGGTTGCCAGACTGGCGGCGCACAAAGTACGCGCCGAGCGAGCGAATCAGCGCCGCTAGCGGCCAGATCCGCGCCCACTCGCCGACTGCGTAGCTGAGCGCTGTCCTGTTCGCAACCATGTAAGCGACGATCACGTAGTCCATGTTGCTGCGATGGTTCATCACGAACACGATGCTGGCGTCGGGTTCGATCTTCGAGAGCGCCACGTCGTCGGCATAGCCCAATCTCATGCGATACAGTAGCTGCGCGGTCCGGTGCGCCACGCGATACGCGATCCGGAAGTAGGCATAGGCGTTAAAGGACGGCACGATCTCGCGGGCGTAGCCCTCGACCTCGCGCGACAGGTCGTCGCGGGACTGTCCCGTTTCCCGGGATCGGGCGGCCAGCGCTTCCTGCACGGCGGGGTCGTTCGTCAGCCTGTCGATCAGCACCCGCCTCTTCGTGCGGTGAAACGCAGGAATTCCGAGTTGAAGGCGTGTATTGAGTTGGTCGACCATGCGGTTGACCCGACCGCGGATCAAGCTGCGGACGCACGGGACGAGGATCCGGTCGACCACGGCCCACACAGACAGCGCGGCCAAGGTGGCGGCCAACCACATCGGAATCGAGACTGTTTCGGTCATTCCTTCAGCGGGTATTCTCGAACCAGCCAGCAGACTTTCCGGCGACGGTCCTGCTCATTCCGACAGAACCATCGCCGGCACGGGCACGGGCCTCTTGCCTGAGGTCAACATCGTACCGCCTGGAGCTTCTTCTGCCACGGCGCGACGGCGCGGGCCTGCGGAGCGATTGACCGCAAATCAAGGCACCGTGGGGGGTAACCAACGCCGCATTGGGCTAGCCATTGTTTACAGCAACCATGAAGACCCGCAGCGACTTGAATCGGCGTGAATTCTTGGGCACGGCCGCTCTGGCAAGTTCGGCACTGGGAGCGGGTCCCGCTTTCGGCGCGCCCGCCACGCCAGAGACTCTGGTCGCTCAGCTGCACGAGAGCCTCACACCGGCACAGGCCGAGACGGTGGTGCTGCCGTTCGACAGCCCGCTGCGCTCGCGGGTAGAGAACAACTGGCACATCACGGACGCTCGGGTGGGCCGATTCTTCAATCCCGACCAGCAGGCGCTGATCGAGCAGATCTTCATGGATCTGCACGCGCCGGAGTTCGCCGACTCGCTCAAGAAGCACATCCGAGACGACTTCGGCAGCGTGCGCAACCTATCCGTGGCACTGTTCGGGACGCCGGGCTCGGGAAAGTTCGAGTTTGTCATCACCGGCCGGCACTGCACGGCCCGTTGCGACGGGGATTCGGTGGAAGGCGCCGCCTTTGGCGGACCGATCTTCTACGGCCATGAAGGCGAGAGCTTCTACGAGAAGCCGACGCACCCGAATAACGTGTACTGGTTCCAGGCACAGCAGGCCAACGGAGTATTCCAGGCACTCGATGGCAAGCAGCGGGCGCTGGCCTTGCAGCCTAGGGCGCCGCGGGAGCGCAGCGTGCACACGGCCGTGCCATCTGCCTCCCCGGACGGCTTGCCGGTCTCGGAGATGTCCGCAGACCAGCGCCAGCTGGTGAGCCAGACCCTGAGTGACCTGCTCTCGCCGTTCCGCAAGCGCGACCGGGACGAGGCCATGCGTCATATCGAGGCGGCCGGAGGCGTGGAAAGGCTGACGATGGCCTTCTATCAGAACATGGACCTCGGCAACGACGGGGTGTGGGACGTTTGGAAGCTGGAAAGCCCGACGATGATCTGGTATTTCCGCGGGTCGCCCCACGTGCATGTCTGGGTCAATGTCCAAGAGCGCCCCGGCTGGACCGCCCCGGACGGCTCCTCGAGCCGTTGGTGGCAGAGTCTCGTCGGCGCCTAGCCCGGTGCTGGCAGGGGCTCAGCGGCCCTGCAGTTGCAAGAGCGCCTGCCTTGCGGCAGCGTGTTCGGGACTGCGCTCCAGCAGTTGCCGCAGCGCTTGCCTAGAACTCTCGTAGTCGCCCCGGTCGGCGTGCAGACGCGCCAAGTTCATATACGACGTAGCGAAGTCCGGCGCTTGCTCGATCCCGAAGCGGAGGGCGGCAATGGCGTCGCCGACCTGTCCAAGCTGGACGTACAGGATCGCGAGGTTGTTGATGGCTTCGATGTGATCGCGCTGGTTCTCGATCGCCCGCTGGAAGTAGGTGCGAGCGTCGTGCAGCCGCCCCTGCTTGGCCAAGACAAGACCGAGCTGGTTGGCCGCTTCCGAGTCAGTGGCATCCAGATCCAAGGCCCGGCGCAGCAACCTCTCCGCCTCGGGCGAATCGCCGAGGCGGCTCTGTGCCTGGGCCGCGTTAACCAGTGCGTACGGAAGGTCCGCATTGAGGTCCAGGGCGCGTTGAAAGTGCTCCGAGGCAGTCAGAAAGTCCTCGCGGGCCATGGCCAGGCCGCCTAGGTTGTTCCAAACCTGGGGCGATTCACTGTTCAGTGACGCAGCCCGCTCGAGCCAAGTCTCGGATTCGGCGAGATTGCCTGCCTGAAGCTCGATCTGCCCGATCGCGAGCCATGCTTTGAAGTTGCCCCCGGGTGCCATTGCCGCTTCGCGCAGATACGGCAGGGAGAGGGCCGGATACCCCGCCTGCAAGAAAGCGGATCCCATGCGGAAGTGGTTCCTCGTGCCGGAAGTCACGTAATAGCGCCCTTCGAACGGCAGGCCCGTATCGCGGGTGCGGGCGAGAAGGCTCTCGTGATCGCTGCGGAGTTCCCCCTCGTCCGGCAAGCCGGGATAGACCTTGTGAACCTTGCTCTGGGAATCTACCAGCATCACCAGCGGCAGCCGGAGTCCGGTCCGGTAGTCGAACAGATACCTCCTAAAAATCGCGAAAGCGGCGGCTCGATCCGGCGGCGCAGCGCTCAAGTCCACGACTTGGAACGGCACTGTCGAAGGAGCTTTCGGCAGTCCGCCATCCGTCAGTATCAGAAAGCCTGGCTCGGCGGGCTCGGGCAGCGGCACGGGATCCATCAGCCAGGTCGGCTCGAACACGAGGCGGTTGTCGGGCTGGAGCGGCTGGACGGGCTCTGCCAGAACGCTGGCGGCCGCCAGAGGAGCAGCCTGGGTCTCGGACGCGCCTTCGCGAATGCGGTAGCGATAGCCCGCCGCCAGGTTCTCAAAGGCCTGCTCGGCTCCCGACGGCCACCGGACCGTCACCCTGCGGGCGACTTCTTGCTCGCCCAGTCCGAACGAGAGGCGCTTGGTGTGCTGGGAAACGTAGCCGGACCCGGCCGCCAGCGACTGCGCGCGGGTTCCGCCGTCGGTTTCCACCTTGACGATCGCCCCGATCGCGTCTCGGTTGGAGCGAGTGCCCTCCAATTCGACCACCAAGGGCTTGCGATTTCCGGCCGACTGGTTGCGGAAGGCCCGCAGCTGCAGCCCGAGCCGACTCTTGAGCACCAAGTCAGGGCCGCCATCGCCGCTGAGGTCGGTCACGGCGAAGGCCCGGCTGTCAGCGGGCAGGTCGAGCCCGGAGATCCCGGAAAAATCGCGGTACCGGCCGTCGCGCCGAGCATAGAAGACGTTGGGCTCGTTGCCGTTCCAGCTAAAGTCCTCGCGGACCATTTGATTGAGACAGTTCCAGCCTGTCTCGTAGTCCGGCACGGGAGTTGTGTCCGAGGCCGATTGCGCCACGACCCGGCGCCAGAAAAAGCTGCACAG
The DNA here is from genome assembly GCA_022823865.1 of Bryobacterales bacterium. GTDB lineage: Bacteria > Acidobacteriota > Terriglobia > Bryobacterales > UBA6623 > VXMF01. The sequence goes on along the minus strand of JAJEHF010000112.1, from coordinate 56,546 downwards.
GTCCTTGTCCGGCGAATGCGTGATCATCCCGGCGGTCACGAGAATCTCGGGGGTGCCGTCCAGGTCGAAGTCGAATCCGTCGCCGGACCACGACCAGCGCCCCATCTCCACCCCTTCCCTCGCCGCGCTGTACTCGAACGATCCCCCGCCTACGTTGCGATACAGCGAATTGCCTTTCGTGTGACCGTGGAACGCCTCCGGCGGGGCGCCGTCGCGGACCGGCCCGAACCCCGCATCGCGAGCCACGCGCTGTCCCGCGGCGGTCCACATGTTCGTGACATACAGGTCCAACCGCCCGTCGCCGTCGTAGTCGAACCAAGCCGCGCTCATGCCCGGTCCGACATCCTCCACGCCCTTCTCCTCGGCAATGTCCCGGAAGCGTCCGTCCGAGTACTTGTAGAGATTATTCCGGCCAAAGTCGTTGGCAACGTAGAGCTCGGGCCAGCCGTCCTCGTCGTAGTCGCACCATGCCGCGGCGAAGCTGTAGCGGTCATTGTTCTCGCCGAATCCCGACTCCGCCGTCACGTCGACGAAGGCGCCTTCCCCGTCGCTTTGCAGCTCGTTGCGGAACAAGAAGTTCGGCGGCCCGTTCTGCGCGTCGTGATAGGGCGAGGGATAGCGGTACTGATCCTCGCTCTGGAAGTACAGATACGAGCACAGGTACAGGTCCAGCTTGCCGTCGCGATCATAGTCGGCGGCGGCCATGCCTGCGAACGTGCCCTGGGCCCGCTGGTTGAACCGGAAGGCGTTCTCGCGGAAACGAAATCGGCCCGAGCCGTCGTTGAGGAACAGCAGCGGCCCGGCGGATGTTAGCACGACCAAGTCCTGGCGCCCCAAGTTCCTCAGGTCCACGAACAGCGCTTGGGCGGTGTTGTCCAGCACCCCGACGCCCGCTTCATCCGTGATGTCGGCCCAGATCCCGTCCGCCCCCCGGCTGTAGAGCCGGTTAGGCAAGCCGCCCGGCTGGCACACGTACAGCTCGTCCCAGCCGTCAGCGTCGATGTCGCCGACCGCCACACCTTGGTTGCCGTAGATTCCGATGCCGGAGGCCGGATCGAGCCTCGAGCGCCAGTAGGGAACCCCCTTCGCAAGCTGATAGCGAAACGAGTCGAGGTGGCCGAAGAGTTCCGCCGTGACGTCAGCGAACAAAGGCCGCGGCGACTTCGTGACGGTTTCGGCGATCGGTTCGAATCCGGAGAGCCGTTCGCCCGTCCAAGCCATGCGCCACTGGCCTACGCGGTATTCGAGGCCGCCCGCGGTTTCCGAGGCGACCTCGAATCGCACAACGTCGTCGGGGAGGGCGTGAAATCCGGCTCGCCGCACCTCGCCTAGCGCCGCTGTCCAGCGCCGCAGGCCGGCGGCGAAGCCTTCCGGGCCCGGGCCGAAGCGCGCCTGGAGCAGCTGCCCTTCCCCGACGTATTCCAGAGGCATCGGGGACGGGCCGCGGAAGCCTTGGGCCAGCGGCAGCTCGCCGTCAGGCAGCATCGCAGCCAGAGTCCGCTCGATTCTCATTCCGCGCGCTTCCAGCTCGAAGGCGTCGCCGGCAGGATCGACCAGGCCGCGCAGGTCGCCGCAAGGTCCGGGCTCGCGGAATTGCACCGGGAACTCCTCCGCTGCCGGCAGCGGACTCGGTCGGAACGCGGCACCGACCGTCAGCCACGCCAAGAAGTCACGGCGCTGCAGCGCGCTCATCGCCGCCCCTGCCCGGCTGGAGGCTCGTTCGCGCTCGGCCCGCCACGGACTCGCCTCGATCCCGGTCGCATGTTCTCTACCCGCATCGGGCCCGGCGCTATTGCGGTCTCAATGCCTGCACGCGCGACTCAAAGCCTGAAATCGCCTTGGCCAGATCGGATGGCCTGCGCAGCACAAACTCTCGACCATCCATGGCACGCACAAACTTGCCCATGGCCCCGGTCCAGGCGAAGCGCGAGCCGTCAAAGAACGCTACCGGTATACCCAGTTCGCGGTAGCCAGCCAGGACATCGGAAGGCAGCCGCTTGCCGAAGTTCATCTCATGACCGATGAAGACCACGCCATCGGGAATCTCGGAAAACCGCAGTTCTTCGGCCAGCATTTCTCCGAAGAACTCCATCTCGCTTCCCCGCATCAGGTCGCGGTAGTCGACGGCGTCGGGCCGCAGTTGCTGGATCATCTTGGTCAGCGGAGAAAAGTCGATGGTGGGCCGGTAGTCCTGGCGAGCCACGATGCGCTGGTCCTCGAAACTGAACGCCACAACCGAGAACTGGTTGAAGCTCTGGCTGCGCCCGAGCTGTCGCAGCGCGGCGATGTGGGGCAGGATGTGGACCAAGCGGGTCCGGGCGACGCGGCCTCGGCGGCCGAGCACGTCCAAACTGATGAAGATCTTCAATCTGCGCGCAGATCTCAGATGCGGCCGCTCGATCGCTTCTTCGTTCCGAAACATGTGCATCGCCGTGTCCACGATCTCGCCCGGCTTGAGCGTTACGTCTATGCCGCGCTCCTTGCGCGACAGCTTGGCCTTGAGCACCCTGGTTCCCTGGCACGATCTTCCATCGCTATCACTAATGCGCCAACTGCTGCGGTATTCTCCGATGCCGAGCGATACCGCGCTCGGGAAGTTGAACTCTCCGGAGACTCCTAGAGGAACGGGCTGCGTGGCCTGGAGGCGGTGTCCCACGCGCTTCATCTTGCCGGGAGTGCCGTTGATGGGCTCAACCTGCATGACAACCCGGAGGTCCACCTCGCGTTGCCAGAACTGCTTGACCGGCAGGCTGAACCAGTGGCCTGCGACAAAACGGAAATCGAAATCGAGGCCGGGCCGGAGAGTCGCGGAGCGGCATCGAAGCGCGTCGTTCTGCGGCGTCTGGCCGTGCGCGATCCCAGCCAACGCCGCCACGACACAGACCAGCAGTTTCAGAAACGCTTGCATCCGGCTCGGGCGACAGCCAAAGTATCACCATAGCGCGGAACACCCGCTGATAAGATAGGACTTCCGTGGGGCCGCCGCGGACACCCCTCCGCACCTTGGCTTCGCAACTTTCCCCGCCGAAGATCTGGCCCGCAGCTGACGGCGCATGGCAGATTCGCCTGCCCCTGCCGTGGACGCTGGCCAGCGTCAACGTGTTCTTGTTCAAGCGCGGGGACGGCTACCTCTTGCTCGACAGCGGTATTCGCACCGACGAGTCTCTGCAGTCGCTGGAAGCGTCGCTGGCAACCGTCGGCGCAGGTTGGGGATCCATTCGAGAGATCTTGGTCAGCCACCTGCACCCCGACCATATCGGGGCAGCCGCCGAGCTGCGCCGACGCTGCGCCGCGCCGGTGCGAATGCCGTTCGGAGAAGCCGAGCTCGTCAGGCCGCTCGGCCCAGATCGCAAGTACTTCGCCGAGGCGGCAGCCTTTTTGCTCGACCACGGAGTGCCCGTTGAGCACGTGGAACAGATGCGCCGCTCGGCGGCGGCCGGGTCGCACACCAGCGAGCGGATCGACGTTGACGGAGGGATCGCGGACGGCGAGCGGATCGAGTTCGATGGCGGCACCTTGGAAGCGATCCCGGCGCCGGGCCATTCCCCGTCCCAGCTGTGTTTCTACTGCCGCGAGCAGAAGGTGCTGTTCTCCACCGATGCCATCTTGCCGACCGTCACGCCCAACATCGGCGTGCACTGGTTCTATCAAGACGATCCGCTGGGCGATTACTTCCAGACGCTGAGCGCGCTCCACCGGCTCGAGGTGGAGCGCGTCGTCCCGTCGCACGGCAGACCGTTCGAAGGACACCGCGAGTGGATCGAGAACACTCGCCAGCACCACAGGAATCGCTGCGACAGCATTGCAGAGACGCTGGACAGCGAGCCGAAGAATGCGTACGCAATCGCCGGACAGGTCTGGGGAGAGGATCGCAACCTCTTGGACCGCCGCTTCGCGATGGCCGAATCGCTCTCACACCTGCACTACATGGCGCTGGAGGGCAGGGTGAGCCGCGTGCTGGTCGCAGGCGTCACGCACTGGACGAGGCCCTGAACGGACCGGCCGGGGCGTCCTACAATATCCCTTCCCCGTGGCTTGCTTCCGTGTGATCGCAGACGGCCCGCTGGACGAGACCGTCATCGGATTCGCGGGGGCAGACGTCGAATTCCTGCCGTGGCCCTCGCCCGCAAGTGACGTCCCACCGCCGGTCGACGGCATTTACACGTACGGCCACCCACTCGTGGACGGGGCCATGCTAGACGGGCTTCCCGGCGTGCGGGTGATCAGCAACTACGGCGTCGGGGTAGATCACATCAACGTTGCCGACGCCCATGATCGAGACATCCCGGTCGGCAACACGCCCAACATCTTGGACGGCGCCACAGCCGACACCGGCCTGGCGCTGCTGCTAGCCGCGGCGCGGCGCGTTGTGGAGGGCGACCGCTATGCCCGCTCGCCCGAATTCTTGCGCTATGACCCGGGCTACATGCTCGGGCGCGAGGCCCATTCCAGCACGCTGGGGATCGTCGGCCTGGGAAACATCGGCGCACAAGTCGCGCGCCGGGCGCGCGGCTTCGACATGCGCGTGATGTACCACAACCGTCGCAGGCGCGCAGATGCCGAGACGCAGCTGGGGGCGGAATACGCATCCTTCGAGGAGCTGCTCGGGCAGTCGGACTACCTGATGCTGACGTGTCCGCTGACCGAGGCGACCCATCACTTGATCGACGCGGCGGCGCTGCGGAAGATGAAGCGGACGGCGACTCTGATCAACATCGCCCGTGGACCTATCGTCGACACGCAGGCGCTGTACGAGGCGTTGCGAGACAGACAGATAGCCAGTGCCGGGCTGGACGTGACCGATCCCGAGCCGTTGCCCAGAGATCATCCGCTGCTCGGATTGGACAATGTCACGATCTTGCCGCACCTCGGAAGCGCCACGATCGAGACTCGCCGCCAGATGGCAGAGATCTCGGTCCGCAACCTGCTCCTTGGACTAAGCGGCAAGTCGCTACTCCATACCGTGGAGCCGTGAGCCAGCCATCGAGGCATCACTCGAAGGCGGAGACTCCGTTCATCCCTGATCCGCGCAGGCTCCCGATCGCGTGGTAGCGCCTGTTGCGCCCGGCGCAGTGAGGTTTCCCGGATATTCGTGCGTACGCAGAGGCCGACCGATGCGAGGGGGCGGGAAGCGGTTGATCGGCGATCAGCGCCTATGGCATTTCTATCTGACTACCCACAGGACTGCTACGTGTTCTTTGTTCTGCTCGAACCAAGGAGCCCGGTGTCGCTTACAGCAGGGTCGTTATGCGCTCGGCCAAGGCCTCCTCTTCCATGAAGCCTGGGTTATACAGCCGGACCACACCCTGCCGATCTACCAGCACCAATGTGGGCGTTGTGCTGACTCCAAACTCGACGAAGTTCTCGGCGCTGATCGGTATAGGAACTTTCGATAGCAAAAGATGATCGGCTACGCTGCCCTTTTCGATATGGGTGCGCTCGACATCCGGACTGGCGCCATCACCGCGTTTGACATAACCGTACAGCCGCGTGGGAGCTACCACTCGGAAGCCTTTGCCTCTAAAGCGACGCTGCAATTGCAGCAGCACAGGCTTCTGGGCTTCGCAGTCTTCACACCAATGCGCCCAAAAGAAGAATAGCGTCACGTTGTCCGCAAGATCTGCAGCTTCGAATCGCCGCTCTCCCAACCATTCGCTGGTATCGAGAGGCGGCATCGGCTTGCCGGCCAAGTCCAAGAGCAACAGATTCTTGTTCAGCCTGGTCTCGATGCTCGTGTCGGCATACTGCTGCCGGCGCTCGCGCAGGAACGCGACTGCTTGGCCCCGGTCCCCCATCGCATCGTAGAACTTGCCCAGCGTCTCGATTGCCGCTCCGGTCGCGATCGACAGGGGACCGTTCGGGTCGGCATCCAAGGCTCGGCTTTCCAAGAGAACTTCGCATCCCTCGAGGGTGCGCTCGGAATAGTCCGCCGCCTGATTCCAGTCGCCAGCGATGGCACCGGCGCGGCCAACCCACGACATCGCCTCTAGCCACTCGGCGCCAAGGACCTGGTCCTTCGGACGGCTCTCTTCAAACAGGTCCCGCGCCTGGGCGGGCCGCTTCGCGAACGCCAGATCCTTGATTTCCTTGGTCGGCGGCTCCGCCGCAGCTGCACCAAGCGGGATCGCTGCGGCACCGATGGCCAAGATCCATGCGAGTATGCCGTGCATGATTGCTCCAAGTATCCGCATCCACAGCTAAGCATAGGCCATCGTCGCGACGATTCGCTAGCGCTTGATCGTCAATCTTGAATCGGGCCGACAACAGCTCCGAACCGCCCCCGCTTCGGTCGCTGCAATGCTCAACCTTGTCGTCCAGAACGACTTCAACGCGCCAGAGGGCAGCCAGTTTCGGTTCCGCGCCGAGTTCTATAATTTGACGAACGCTCCCCAGTTCAGCTTGCTTGTCGTAGATGCCAGCCCCCGGCAGGCCGCCCGGATCGCAGTTGCGGGCAGCGCACTCGGACTTCAGCACCCGCAACGTGTCTTGAGGTCGGCCGGAGGCGGCCTGGTCCAAGGGTGGGTCCGCTGGCTTTGGGGGGGCACCAAACGGAGCGAACACAAGTGATGGGGAAAGCTTCCTCGGCAGTCCTACTTCTGAGCATCGGGACTCTTCTGGCAGACGTTGTACAGGCAGCTGATCGGCCAAACCTCGTGCTCATCTTTGCCGACGATCTCGGCTACGGCGACCTCTCCTCCTACGGCCCCCCCTCCTTCCAAACTCCCCATCTGGACCGCATGGCTGCGGAGGGAGCGCGCTTCACTGATTTCTACGTGCCGATGCCCTATTGCGCGCCATCGCGGGCCTCGATTCTCACCGGCCGCTATCCGTTCCGGCATGGCGTTGTGGGCAATCCTACTCCGGACAGTGGCGTGAACGACTACGGCCTGCCGGCCCGCGAGGTCACCGTCGCGCAGGCCCTCAAGCAGCAGGGCTATGCGACCACCTGCATCGGCAAGTGGCACCTCGGGCACATCCCGGAGTATCTGCCGATCAAGCGGGGATTCGACTCCCATTTCGGCATCCTCTACTCGAACGACATGCGCCCGGTCCAGCTCGTCGAGGAAGACCGGGTGGTCGAGTACCCGGTCGTTCAGGGCACCCTCACCAAGCGCTATACGGAGCGCGCGTTGCGCTTTATCGAATCCAAGACCGACGAGCCGTTCTTCCTGTATCTCCCGCACGCGATGCCCCGCAAGCCGCTCGCTGCCTCGGAGGACTTCTACACGCCAGACACCCCCCACGACTTGTACGCCGACGCCATTCGCGAGCTGGATTGGTCCGTTGGCGAGATCCTCGCGAAACTGAGGGATCTCGACCTGGACCGGAAGACACTGGTAGTGTTCACGTCCGACAACGGCCCCTCGTGGGGCGGATCTACCGGCGGCTTGCGCGGCATGAAGGGAAGAACCTGGGACGGCGGAATCCGTGTTCCGTTCATCGCATGGTGGCCGGGCCGCATACCGGCAGGCCTAGTCTCCAATGAGCTTGCCGCCTCGATTGACATCTTTCCGACCTTCGCGGGGCTCGCCGGCGCGTCGCTTCCCGCCGACCGCACGATGGACGGCCGCGACATCCTCCCGCTGATGACGTCGCCTGACTCTCGCAGTCCGCACGAGGCCATCTTCGCGATGTCCGGCGGCCGGATTCAGATTGTGCGCTCGGGCAAGTGGAAGCTCCACGTTCGCGCCCCCGGTGCGTCTAGGGGCCCCGAGAACATTCAAGGCTACATTGATGCGTCTTTCGACTTCCGCAGCCCCGACGGCACCACGATCATCGCGCCATTCGAGCAACCTCACCCCACGCGGCATCCGGGTGTGCTGACGGGAGATCCTCGCAAGGACATGATGCTCTTCGACCTCGAGGCTGACCCTTCCGAGCAGCGGGACGTGGCCGATTCGCATCCGGATGTCGTCAAGAGACTCAAGGCGCTCTTCGATGAGCATGACGGCGAGGCGCTGTCCCGACCGGCGGCGGGCTTCACGGGACTGCGGCGGATCAAGGGCGGCGAACTGCGCTACGACTCGATCCTGCCGTAGGAACGCTCCAGGGTCGCATGGGCGCCGGGCTAGCACGGAGGTGCCGGCCGCCCAGGCCGTACGCGAGCTGGCATGGCGCTCCGGTCCGGGATAGCGCGAGCAGGACAGGCTCGGATCCGGGGGCCGTCGTCCACTCGGCCTCCGTCGGCTCGCTGGCCCCGGCGATCAGCCCAGCGCCGATTTCGGCGAGCGCGCCGGGCGAGAGCGGCTCGCGATCAGCCTGCGGCCGGGAGGTGGATGGTGAACACGCTGCCCTGCCCCGGCACACTGCGCAGGGTCAGCCGGCCGCCCATACGGTGAACCATGCGCTTCGCCAAGTTCAGTCCCAACCCAGAGCCGGGCACGTTGGAGTCACTCGCACCCACCGCTCTGTAGTAGGGTTCAAAGATGCTGCGCTGTTCCTTCGCCGGGATGCCGGGACCACGGTCGTGGACGCTGATTTCCACCTCACGCCGCTCGCTTTTGGAGGAGGTAGTCGATTCGAGTTTGACCCAGCGCCCCGGGAGGCCGTACTTAACTGCATTGCTCAACAAGTTCCGAAGACTCTGCCTAAGCGCTGTCTCGTCAGCTAGTACCGGCGGTATGTCAGCACCGTCGGCGCGCTCAAGGACAAAGCCCGCACGTGCGGCGATCGGCTGCGCGTACGCCACAGCTTCATCCACCACTGCGGACACGTCGAGCGGTACCACCTCATACCGTTCTGAACCCGCATCGAGAGCCACGAAATTCAGTGTCTGCTCGGTCATCTCGCTCAGGCGTTGCGCCTCGTTACGAATCAATTCGCCATAGCGAAGCGCCTGCTTGCCCGTTCCAAGGATGCCCTCGGCGATGTTGTCGCCCATCGCCCGGATGGCTGCGACCGGGGTCCTCAATTCGTGTGAAACTGCCGCCGCGAACTCCAAGCGCACTTTGGCCAAGTGCGCCGCACGCCGCAGCGAGACGACAACCAATGCCATGGCCGCGCCCACCAGCAGGAACAGGCCCGTTCCGAGAGCTAGGATCCGTCTGCCTTGGGCTGCCAAGGCACCTTCTAGGGAACCATCGACGTGCCTGAGGGCGACCTCCAACCGCCGCGGGCGCCCCGCAGCCAAGAACACCCTCGGGCGCTCCGGCGTGAAGGGCAGCATTCGCACTTCACCGACGCGCCCTTCGGGACTCCGCTTGCGATTAGGGCGGTAGCGAGCAAACTCGATCAAGGCGGGATTTGGGGAGACCGACCTCAGCGCGACCCGCTGGACGCCGCCGACGCTCGCGACTACACGGGGCACTGAGATCCCCGACAGCAAGATGCGGCGGCGAGCGTCTGCCGACTCCACCCAACGTGCGCCTAGTCGATGGCCGTCAGCAGCGAGCGCATACCTGTAGCGAGACGCCGATTTACTAGCGCCGGCTCGGGCAGACATATCGACCTCTTCGAGCCTGAAGAGGTGCGTGACGTCGCCGTCTACAACGAAGGCCACGTCAACCTGCAAGTCATCCTTCAGGTTGAACAGGTGGACGCCCAAGTGACCTGGCAGGATGTGCCGAGAGATATACTCAACGTCGAGTTGCAGCACCAAGTAGCCGGCAAACGACATTTCGGGCTCGCCGCCATTGCCAAGTTCTTGCCCTAGAGTGCCAACTGGCCGCACTAAGGCCGAAAAGTCAGGGTAGTACAGCCAAGTCGAGAGCCATTGCGGGTCCATCCTCTTGCGATGCAGCGAAACGTTCGACTGCAGGCGAGCCGCAAGATCCTTGTAACTCTGTCCCGAGCCGACCGGTTCCAGCCTCGACTCGGGAAGCTTCAGTTGTTGAAGCCGCGATGGGGTCCTGCCTAACGAATCGTACAGAAGGATGTGGTGGATCGCCGGCCCATTGGCAGAAGATTCGTGCCACACGAAGTAACGTTCGGCTAGGCGCCGGGCCCGTTCGGCGGGATCCCAGCGAGGCTCGGCGCGAAAAACGGTAAGGAGGTGTGAGACTTCTCTGCGCAGGCTGCGATTGAGCACCCTTAACGAGCCCTGGGCGGCCACCAACGCTTGCTCGTGCTGAGCACGGTTAATTCGTTTGATCGACAAGAGTTGCAAGCTCCCCAAGATGGCGAGAGTCAAACAGCAGATGGTTATGAGCAGGATGGAGCGCTTGTCTTGGATCGCCCTTAGCTTGCTCCAGTCGGCGCGAAACGCCCGGCTATTGCGCAATTTCTGCACGAAACCCTCCATCCGACTCACGTTGAATCAGGCATGCGCCCCTCATCGATTGGGCGCGGCGTATTGTGGCAACTCCAAACCTCCTTGCCGGCACGCCACGCTGTTAGCATCGGAAGCGCCTTCAGTTTACGTTTCATCACAATAACACGCGCCCTGACAACAAACGTGCGTCGAAGCATCGAAGTGAGTCGGGCACAGCGCTCGCTTTCTGGCGCTAGACGGTGGGGGGTGCCATTTGCCCCGCCGCCCGCATCGCCGCTGTTGGCGGCGGCAGAGCTAGCGCACTGTCGCCGGATCCCGACTTAAGCCGCTGTCAAGGCTTCTCTGCCAACAGCGATGCCTGCGGGTCGATCGCGACCCGAGAGGCTGGATTCCGCAGCACGATGGAGACGCTTGACGGATCCGCGCCGTCCCCCACGCTGACAGTCTTGACCAGCGAACGGCCCGGTAAGGTATGCACCTCCACCGGCACCTGCAGCGGGAAATACTCGGGAACCCCGGTCTGGGTGATGCTCATCTCGAATCGATGACGACCGCCGCTGGCGGTCTGGTCCCATTCGACCGCCAGGCGCGGGATGCCCGTTCCGTGGACCCATTGATCGAAGAAGTCGCGCAGATCAGCGTCGCCGTAGCCGTCGGGCACGAATCTCGCGGCCAGCGCTTGAAACTGCTCGGTGGTCACCGGCTCGCCTGCGCGCTGCTCGCAGAGCTGGCGCAGCATCGCGAAGAAGCTCTCGTCCCCGATGATGCCGCGCAGCATGTGCAAGATCCAGGCACCCTTCTCGTACACGATGACTCGGTATGCCTCGGGTAGCTTCGACGTCCGCAGGCGCCGTCCGAGTATGATCGGGCCGGCGCTCTCGACGGTCTTGCCGTCCACCCTGCGCAGGAGATTCTGCCGGAAGGCGGCGAGCGCCTCGTTGCGCTCGGCGGTCCCCTTGCGCTGCTCGATCCACAGCAATGAGGAATAGGTGGCCAGACCCTCCATGATCCAAGCGTCGCGATCCATCTGCGATGTCACCACGTTGCCCCACCACTGATGGGCGATCTCGTGCGGCCGCATGAGATCAGCAAAGAACCGCTGCGCATTCCCGGACAGGTCTCGCAGCGGGCGGTCGCCCCTCTCGAAGTAGCTCAGGGTGGAGGCGTAGACCAAGCCGGGGAAGCCTTGGCCGAAGCCCGCCGGCACAGGCGACACTACCGTCACCGGCATGGCCGGCTCGCCGAAGCGTCCGAGGAAGTAGCGGAACGCGTCGGCACTCTCATCCGCGATCCGCTCAATGTCTTCGGAGGGATCGGCTTTAGGCAGCTGTGGCAGGACCACCACCGGCGGTGCGGCCTGTCTGCGGCGGCGTCCGGGCAACACCGGCGCCGGCATGATGACCGGCGTGCGTGGCGGCTGCAAGCGCCGTTCGACACTCTTGGTCGCGCGAACCTCGACGCGATACCCCTCGACTGCTCGACTAGCCGACACGTAGTTGCCAAGATTGAATCCAGCCAAGCGGATTGGCTTTCCGCTGACAAAGCGCGAGGTCTTCATGCCGCCGTCGGTGACGTGCTCGACGCGCTCGCCGGTCGCCACGAGGTCCAGGTTGGCCGGGTAGCGGAACGTCAATTCGAAATTGCTGTAGTCCCACCCGACGCGCGGGTACCAATTGCCGCGGTCCCCAACGTAGTAGACGCCCGATCCTGCATCGGACACCACCTTGCCCCCGTATTCGAACTCGATCGGATAGCGGCCGACGCTCGCAAGCGAGTCGGGCAACAGCACGACGGCGAGGGCGTCGTCCGCGCTACGGCGATGCCTAGGCACGGTCTGGGACTGCTGCAGGAACTCGACCGGCTCGCCGGCAACTGTCACCGCGCTCAACGCAAGCTTGTCCGAAATCTCGAAGCTCAGCGCGCGGGCTGTCGGATCTTCGAGGGCCAGCGTTGCCTCGGCCTTGACCTGCATGCGCAGGTCGGCGCCGAGTCGCGCCGCAATGCGATAGTCCTCAAAGCGGGCAGGCTGTGGCTGGCGCTGCCTCAAGCCGGAACGCACGGAGCGGCCTTCGAAGCGGCTCCAGACTTCGTAGTAGTCGCGGCCTTGGGAGCGCACCAGCTGCCCGGTCACCACCTGTTCTGGCAGGGTGTGGTCCACGACCACGTCGAATCGCCCGAGCGTGTTGCCGCGTACCGCGGCGACGAAGAACCCCGCCTGGGACGCCTGCTCCGAATAAAGATCCGTGAGCACCCGCAATGCCGATCCTTCGAGCAGATTGCGCAGGACGAAGGACCATCTGGGCGCTATGCGCGCGCCCGCCTCGGCATCGAGGCTGTAGGCGGCCGAGTTCTGGATCGCCGCGTCGAGCGCTGCCGGCGTGTCATCGGTGAAGAACATCATGGCGTTGCGGAACTTCTCGTTGAGAATCGTCTCGTCGAGAAACCGCGCCATCGACTGACGCTCGGACGGCAGTGGCGGAATCACCAGAACCTCGCCGACATCGGTCTGCGAGGTAGCCAGGAACAGCGCCGCGATCGTCCTGCCCAGCACGGGCTTGGCAAAGATCAGATGTCCGTCCGTGAAGTAGAGCTTGACGTCCTCGCGCTCCAAGTAGACGTCGCGCACGCGGTAGCAGCGCTCCGGGTCCAATTCGAGGGAGCGGATCTTGCGCAGGTCCTCGGCACCGTCGGTCGCGCCCAACGCCAGGACCGCCAAAACGATCGCTGTCACCAAGCGGAGAAGCATCAGCCGACCCAAGTCGCATTGTAAAGCCGGCGACAAAAGTCTGGCCGCTGCAACGCTGCATTGCCCCCGCCCGTCTGACCTGACACAGGAAGAGGCAGACGAGCTGCCCAGAACGAGGACCACGATGAAACGCAGATTATCCAAGGCTTGTTTCCCCATAGCGGTGTTGCTGCTAGCGGCCAGCCTCTGCCCGGCCGAGGTGGGCCGACCTGAGCCAGAGAGCAAGCGCCAGCCCAAGAACGACAAGGAGGATGTCTCCAAGATCGGGGATCGCGGCGTCAGCAAGGCGGTAAACTTCTACGGCCTCGACAAGGAGATCCAACTCGGCAAGCGGCTGGCTGCCGACGTCGAGAGGAATGCCAAGATCGTCGATGATCCCGTGATCGCCGAGTACGTCAACCGCATCGGGCAGAATATCGTTAACAACTCCGACGCCAAGGTGCCGTTCACCATCAAGGTGATCGATTCCGACGAGGTCAACGCGTTCGCGCTACCGGGGGGCTACTTCTTCGTCAACACCGGCCTGATCGAGCTGGCGCAGGACGAAGCCGAGCTGGCAGGCGTGATGGCGCACGAGATCGCGCACGTGGCGGCGCGCCACGGCACGCGCAACGCGACGCGGGCACAACTGGTCCAATACGCCAGCATCCCACTGCTGTTTATCGGCGGCTGGGCGGGCTACGGCATCCAGCAGGCGGCCAACTTCGCGATTCCCATGACGATGCTGAAGTTCTCGCGGGAGTTTGAGCACCAAGCCGATTTCCTCGGAGTCCAGTACATGTACAAGGCGGGGTATGACCCGACCGCGACGGTGCAGCTCTTCGAGCGGCTCAAGGCGATGCAGAAGAAGAACAAGAACGCGATCGCCAAGGCGTTCAGTTCCCACCCGCTCACGAAGAACCGCATCAAAGAGGTGCAGAAGACGATCGACCAGCTGTTGCCGGAACAGCCGGAATACGCTGTCAGCAGCAGCGAGTTCGATGACGTCAAGGAACGCTTGGCAAGGCTGCATGCGAGGCGCAAGCCAGCTGAGCAGGATCCCAGCCGGCCGACACTGCGTCGCAAGGCAAGCGACGAGCCGATCCTGCCCTCCGATTTCGAAGACGCGCCGGCAAGCGATCAGGACGAGCGTCCCAAGCTCAAGCGCCGGTCGGTAACTTGAACGGTTGCCTATGCAGGCCCCGGGGCGCTGGCGTCGACGGATTCGGACATCCGGCGTGCGAGCCTAGCGCCCCTGCAGCCACTCGGCCGTGTCCGCAAGCGCCTCGCCAAAGCGATCCAAGATCAGGTCGATCTCGGCCTCGTTGACGATCAGCGGAGGCGAGAAAGCGATCGCGTCCCCGAGCGCGCGAAGGATCACGCCGCGCTCCACGGCCCGTTCCATGCAGTGCATCCCGACCCCAAGTGCCGGATCGAAGGGCTGCCTAGTCGACTTGTCCCGCACCAACTCCACGGCCGCCATCAGCCCGACGCCGCGAATCTCGCCGACCAGCGGGTGGTCCGCGTACCGCTCCCGCAGGCCCCACTGCAGCCTCGGGGCGAGCCGACGGACGCGCCCGACCACATCGATTTCCTCGTAGATCTTGAGGCACTCCAGTGCCACTGCCGTACTGACGGGATGGCCGCTGTACGTGAAGCCGTGCGCGAAGGTCCCGATCTCGTCGCTGCCTTGCCGCAGCACGTCGTAGACCCGCTGATTGACGACCACGGCCGAAATCGGCGCATACGCTGCCGAGAGCTGCTTTGCGGACGTGAAGATATCAGGCTTGATGCCGAACGTCTGCGAGCCCCACAGGCTTCCCGTCCGCCCGAAACCGCAGATCACTTCGTCGGCGATGAACAGCATCTCGTACTTGTCTGTGACGTGCTGGATCTTCTCGAAGTAGCCGGCCGGGGGCACGAGCACGCCGCCGGCACCCATCACGGGCTCGGCGATCATCGCCGCGACGGTCTCCGGCCCTTCGGCGAGAATCTGCTGCTCTAGCTCGCTGGCGAGGCGAGAAGCGTAAGCTTCCTCGGACTCGCCGGGACGGCCGCCGCGATAGTAGTGCGGGCGCGAGGCGTGGATGACGTTCGGGATCGGCAGGTCGAACTTGCGGTGATTGCGGAAGATGCCGGTCAGGCTCGCGGCGGCGACCGTGGAGCCGTGGAAGCCGTCGCGGCGGGCGATGATCTTCTTTTTCTCGGGCCGTCCGAGAGCGTTGCTGAAGAACCAGACGATCTTGACGACGGTGTCAGCCGCCTCCGAGCCGGAATTGGCGAAGAAGACCTTCGACATCGGCACCGGCGCGAGCTTCAGAATCCGCTCGGCCAGTTCAATCGCCGGAGAGTGGCTGCGCGAGCCGAACAGGTGCATGAAGGGCAGCGTCTTGAACTGCCTGGCCGCGGCCTCGGCCAAGCGCGGCTCGTTAAATCCCAAGGACGCGCACCATAGCCCGGAGGCCGCCTCCAAGTAGGCTCTTCCGCCTTCGTCGTAAACCCAGACTCCGTCACCCTTAGTGATGACCAAGGCCCCTTCACGCTCGTGACTGGCGGGATTAGTGAAAGGGTGCAGGATGCTCGCAACATCCCGGATCGTGCTAGCTTCAGGCATTTCCTGCGAGTGTAGCGCGTGCGCGAAGGCCGGTATCGTGTTGCGGGTCCAGGGTGCAGAGGCCGAAGCTGCTCGCGGCACGGCGCCGCATGCGGCGCGAGTCGGCGATGCGCGGAGTCAACCAGCCTGTCGGCTCATCGCAATCGAAGGGCCGAATGCGTATGTCGCTGGATTACCGTTCGGGGCGCGCACCATGAGCGCTTGTCGGGGAGGCAGTGACACCGCGTGGAAGGATGTGCGCAGCCTTCTAGGGCGGTGCGAGAACCGCAGTGCGGGCAGGCAGGTCCAGACTTCGGAACATCGTTTGATTAAAGATGTCTCTGATCGCAACGAGTCCAGCCAGAGGCACGCTTTCAGTTCCTGAAAAGGATGGATTGTTGGAACGATGCGGCGGCCCGACCTAGGGAAATATGTGGCAAGTCTAATCGAAAGAAATCCCGGAGATCCGGATCCGAAGTCTAGGCGTGGGATGGCTCTAACCCAATGTGTAACAGTCAGTTACGCTCGACACAAGCTCCTGTCTCCACCCACCAATGTGCCGAAGTCTGGGCCTGTCCGACGAGCGGATGTCGGCGAACCACTTCGCGGCGGTGGAATTATCCGGAAGCGTGCGAATGACATCGGTCAAGGAGATGTTTGTGGGGAAAGATTTCCGTGAGAATCTCTGCTCCTTCTTAGATTCCCGCATCACTCTTAAATGACAAGAAATCATGCACTGGATGTCAAGAGCAATCGGAAAAATATTCACGATTCACGCGACTCCGGTTCTCGTCTAGCACTGCCAAATGAATCTGGTAATCCTTCCCTGTTGGAGCGTGATATTGACATCTCGATGGGCCTCAATGTAGCCTTGCTGTGTGGCAAGAAACTACCGCTTACTCACTATCGCTGCGTTCTTACTATCGAATTCCGCACTAGCCCCCGCGAGCGACACAGCCCGCTGCAGCGATCACCGGATCGTGGCAAGCGCTGTGCGTACGACCAGCGATGTCCAAGCCTTCGTTCGGTGCGCGGCGGAGTACTTGACGGAGCATGGCACCGCCGAGGCGCGACGTGCTTTCAACGAGGAAGGGCGTTGGAAGCACGGCACCACATACGTCTTCGTGGACAGCGTCGCGAGTTCTGGCGAGTTGGCCATCGCACACGTGTACCCGCCGGATCGCTCCCGAGAAGGGACGCCCTGGGGCAATTCGGTCGACGTCTACGGAGGCGACCCTTTCTCGGAAACTTACCGCATGCTATCGATTGTCGATGCGGGCTGGATCTACAGTTCGTTCCACAATCCGGAAACTGGCAGAAACGAGCCCAAGAGCTCGTACGTCGTCGAGGTCGACTGGAACGGCGACCGGGCAGTGATCGGTGCCGGCATCCACAGGCCCGACCTTCCCGGATCGTGCGATGCCGACGCAGTGAACGCGGCCGCGCTTGCAGCCAAGCCAAGCGAGCAGAAGCTCCGCGAATTTGCGCGATGCGCGGCGCTGCTGATCGAGGAGAAGGGCTACTTTGCCAAGAGCGCCCTAACGAGCAACTCGCGATGGCGTCACGGCTCGGTCTATGTGTTCGCGATGGATTTGGCTGGAAACCAGGTCCTGACCGGCAATCGAGTGCGGGTCAACGGGAACGCGCTGCACGAATGGGGGAGCAGGAACACACCCTTGGAACAGTTCGGCGGCCGGGACATTGTCGCTGTCGGGGACGCTTTCGGCGAGGCGCTGATCTACTACCGGGGCCGCCATCCGATGACTGGCGCGATCCAGCCGAAGGTCGGGTTCCTAAAGCGGGTCGTCTCGCACGGCGTACCGCTGATCGTAGGGGCAGGATACCGGTTGGGGTCCGAGTCGGCCGACGCCGGGGCGGACTGTATTGACAACACCGTCTCGGCTCGGGGGGTCCGCACCAGGACGGACATCGAAGCGTTCGTACGCTGCGCTGCCCAGTACGTGCAGGAACACGGCACCGAGGAGGCTCGCCGGGCGTTCCACGAGGACGCTCGCTGGCGTCATGGCCCGTATTATCTCTTCGTCGACCTGATCGCACAGCCCCGCGAGGCACCGCTCTCGCATATCGCAGTGTTCCCTCCAAGGCCTGCGTGGGAGGGCACGTCGCAGACGCTCGTGGACGATTTCGGGACCGACTACTTTCACGAGCTGCACCGCGTGATGACGTTCGCTGATTCCGGATGGCTGCACTACTCCTTCACGAACTTCCTTACCGGCAAGCCCGAGCCCAAGAGCTCGTACGTCGTAGAAATCGAATGGGACAGCCATCGAGCCGTTGTCGGGGCCGGAATCTATCTGCGGGACCTTCCCGGGACGTGCTACAGCGAGGAAGTGAACGCGGCCGCCCTAGAAGCCAATCCGAGCGAGGACAAGCTGCGGGAGTTCGTGCGCTGCGCCGCTAGGGAAGTCGAATCGCAAGGGTACTTCTCTAAGGTCACCCTAGCATCAGATCCCCGCTGGAATAGTGGGCCGATCTACGTCTTCGCGCTCGACCAGCACGGGAGCACGCTGTTCAGCGGCGAACCGCTCGGCCGACCTTCAGGCCGGGGTTTCTCCGAGCTCAGTCCCTTGGGCAGCGAGCCGTTCGGGGGCGGCAATGTCGTGGCCGCCGCCACCGCCTTCGGCGAAGCGTTCCTTTACTACCCAATGCGAGAACCTTCAACTGGCGTGCCTGCGCGCAAGGTGACTCTTGCCAAGCGCGCCGTCATCGAGGGCCTGCCGGTCCTGGTCGGTTCCGGGTACTATCCGGCCACCAGCACCGAGCCCGGGCAGCCCGGGGCGGGGGGCGGCCCGGCGGTGGGACCGGCGGGCGGCGGTGAAGGTGTTGCGGGCCGCGGCGACGCCGCGACGCTGCTCTACTGGCAGGCACCGACGATCCTGAACCCGTATCTCTCCAGAGGCACGAAGGACACCGAGGCAGCGTCGCTCGTGCTCGAGCCGTTGGCCGAGTACGACCCGGATGCACAGCTGGTAGCCGCTCTCGCGACGCGCATCCCTACCCTGGAGAACGGCGGCATCTCCGAAGACCTCACGCAGATTACCTGGACTCTCCGGGAGGGGGTGGTCTGGTCTGACGGCACACCGTTCACGGCGCACGACGTCGTCTTCACTTGGCGCTACTGCACGGCACCCGGCAGCGGGTGTGCCGCGACGCGGCGCTTCGACCATGTAGCCTCGGTCGATGCCGCCGACGAGCGGACAGTCACGGTTACTTTCAAGGGGCCGGAGTCGTATCCGTACGGACCGTTCGTGTCATCCTCGAGCCCCGTCTTGCAGGCGTCCCAGTTCGCCGACTGCGTGGGTGCTGCGGCGGCGGGTTGCTCCGCCGAGAACCTCGGCCCCATCGGCACCGGTCCATATGTCGTGACGGATTTCAGCGGCGAAGGTACGATCCAGTACCGCTTCAACCCGAGCTACCGCGGAGCCGCTGTCGGCCAGCCGTATTTCAGCGAGGTCGTCCTGAGGGGAGGGGGTGACGCAGCTTCCGCGGCGCGCTCGGTCCTCCAGTTCAAGGAAGCAGACTATGCGTGGAACCTCCAAGTCGAGCCCCGCGTTCTGGCCTCAATCTCTGCTGGAGGCGGAGGAACCGTTGTATCGGCATTCTCAACGTTGGTAGAGCGCCTCGTACTTAACCAGACCAATCCGGATGCCCGCCTCGGCGATCTCCGCTCGGAGTACGCGGGCGGGACCAATCCGCACCCGTTCCTGACCGATGCGGTCGTCGGCCGAGCTCTGTCGCTGGCGATCGACCGCGAGACCTTGGCCCGGACCGGCTACGGAGAGCACGCCGGGCGGCCGACGTGCAACATCTGGACCGAGCAGCCGTCCCAAGCATCGGGTCGCAACGACGAATGCCTTGTCCAAAACGTCCCCCTGGCAAACAAGATCCTTGACGACGCCGGAATCGTGGACTCGGACGGAGACGGCACAAGGGAACGCGACGGCGTCCCTTTGAGGATACTGTTTCAGACATCGACGAACTCGGTGCGCCAAGCTGCACAGGAGCACATCAAGGCTTGGTGGGGCGAGATCGGTGTCCAGACCGAACTGAAGCATGTCGACGCTTCGGTGTTCTTCGGTGGCGACCCGAGCAGTCCGGACGCTGTCGGCAGGTTCTACGCCGATGTCCAGATGTTTGCACGCAGCAGCTCAGGGCCGGACCCGGAAGGCTACTTCGGCGCATGGACCACCGGGCAGATTCCGGCAGCGGACAACTCCTTTCTGGGCGGAAACCTACAGCGCTATCGTTCGGAGGAATACGACCGGCTCTACGAACAACTCCAGCACACAGTGAACGCAGAGGAGCGAAACGGACTCGCGATAGCGCTGAACGACCTGCTGCTGCGCAGCTATTCGGTCATTCCGCTGGTTGAGCGCGGGTCCGTCTCGGCTCACGCGAGCGACATCGAGGGAGTCCGGATGAACGCGTGGGATTCGGAGCTGTGGAACTTCGAGAACTGGAAACGCCGCGAATAGTCGCGTGAAACTCGGGTCCGAGAATTGCTGCTATGCCTAGTGCCGTGGCCTTCCCCGCGCACTGTTCGAGAAGGCTGCGCAGGTCCGAGAACCTGTACTCGCTGGTCGGAGATACCGGTCGCTCGCTTGCCGACTTTAGCTATCGTGCGCTTGCGTGCCCAAGCTGCGAGGATTGGCGGACTCCGGTGTCCTCAATGCCGGGCTTCTGGAACCTCTCCTTCGATTGCTCGTTCGAGCAGTGCGGCGAAGCGGCCAGCCTCGGCATACGGGGCGTCATCGTGTTCGGCATCTTTCCCAGCAGGGAAGCTTTCGGCGACTACTCGAAAAGGGCCCTGATCCAAGACGCGGCCGGTGCCCAAGAGCGCGGGCTGCCGGGACTGCTGGGCATGGCGAACACCTGTCTGATGAAACTGGCAATCAGTTGCCTGGGGCTGGCTCGCGCAAGAACCTCCGGGCGGGCCGCGGCGGTGCTGCGCCCAGATCCGATGGTTGTCAAGTGGACATAGCTGCGTCGGAGCTTGGACCGTGTCGCAGGACGGCCATCGGATCGGGCGCTTGGCGGAGATCTCGCTGGCTTTCCTACGCGTTGGATTGATCGCATTCGGCGGGCCGGCAGCCCACTTGGCGCTGCTGGAGGACGAGTTCGTCTCGAGGCGGGGCTGGCTGTCTAGGCAGCGCTTTCTTGATCTGATGGGTGCGACAAACCTGATCCCGGGTCCCAACTCGACCGAGATGACGATGCATCTGGGCTATGAACGTGCAGGTGCGCTGGGATTGTTCGTGGCGGGTACTTCCTTCGTCTTGCCGGCGGCTCTACTCACCGGCTTGCTCGCTTGGTGCTATCTGCAATTCGGCACCCTTCCCGGGGCCGCTCCGGTGCTGACGAGCATTCGACCTGCAATCTTGGTCGTCATCCTAGGGGCGGTTTGGAAGCTTGGTCGAAAGGCAGTCACGGACTCGCGGCTGGGGGCCATCGCAGTTGGCGTCGCCGGGCTGGTCTGGCTTGGCCTTGGCGAGGTGCCCGCGCTCGTGGTCGGCGGCGCGGTCGGCATGCTCTGCCTCCGCGTTCCGCAGCTGCTGAGCTCAGCGATTTCCATCGTGGCAACGCTCTGCGTCTCGACCCGCACCCTGCTGGCAGCGGGCGGAGAGTCTGCGGACCTTGCGAAGCTCGGCCTGTTCTTTGTCAAAGTCGGTTCCGTGCTCTACGGATCGGGATACGTCCTCATCGCGTTCCTCGAGGGCGGTCTGATTGATGATTACGGATGGGTGACTCGCCAACAACTCCTCGATGCAATAGCTGCTGGCCAGTTCACCCCCGGGCCAGTGCTCACGACGGCGACGTTTCTGGGCTTCTTGATCGGCGGCCCCGCTGGTGCGGCAACAGCGACGATATGCATTTTCCTGCCCGCATTCGTGTTCGCGTGGATCCTGAACCCGTTGGTGCGCCGCCTTCGCCGGTCTCCGACAAGCGCCGCGTTCTTGAATGCGGTGAATGCGTCGGCCGTGGGACTGATGGCCGTGGTTGCGGTCGACCTCGCGCGCGCAGCCCTCTCGTCTGGCTTCGCACTCGCTATTGCAGTGGCTGCGGCAATGGCCCTGTTTGTCGCGCGGTGGCGGACAGCTTGGATAGTCGTGGCAGCCGCCGCACTCGGCTTGGCGTCGATGGCGACAGGCTGGCCTTGAACTCGTACTGGAACGGCAACGGAGGGCAAGACCGTGGCCAATCCCAACCTCGTGCCGCTTGGAAATCCCCTATCGAATATCGCCGTCCCGGGCGGACACGGACTCGGTGACGATCTGCCCCTCGCATCGATCCAGGAAGTCGACGGCGCTCTCGCCGCCCTCCTGCGTTAGGCGCGTCCCGTCCGGCAGGATGCCGATCGACGGCTCGCCATGCCGATGCTCGAGGACAAGGCCGCTCAGGCGGCAAATCGTGAATGACCGATCCGTGTCGTGGAATCGCTCCCGCGCGGAGTCCTCGCAGGCTTGGTCGTTGCCTGCCATGCACAGCAGATTGTACCGGAACGGAATTCAGCACAGTGCGATCGGATGCACATTCGCCTGCTCCCCGAGAAGTGGAAGGCTTGGCTGGATCGCGAGGATCTCCAGATCAAGGCATACGACGGCACTGCGGAGGAATTGGTCGCGCGCCAGTCTCGCGACGATCTGGATATCCAAGAAGCGCAGCTGGCAACGGCGAATTCCGAATATCGCTGGCTCCTGACAGGCGGGCTATCCGCACGGTCCAGGATCTGATCGAGATCGTGCGGGGCCTGATCGAGCGGGACGAGTTCGGCGTGACCGGATACGCCATCGTTCGCGGCCCGTGCGGATCGCTGGACTGGGAGGGAGCCGCACCTCCGCCCGATCCGACCGCGCAGCGGCCAGGCGCGATTGGGGAGCGGTAGGACGACAATCCCGGCGTCGAACTGGCGAAAGCGAAGCCGTCACAGCTGGCAGCGGCGGATGCGTGGGCGCGGCATCAAGAGACGGGGGATCCATCCGAACTGGCGCGCATGGGGGTACTACATCAGACCATCGGATACTGCCGGAAGGTAGGCGACTTCGCAGCAACGCTGTGGAAACGATGTCGGGCTCGCGGTCCACTCCTCGGCCGGGCGACGGATCCTTCGCCGCTGGCCCAGTCCGGGCCTCCAGTTCACAACAGTGGTATGCTTTGGGCATCCGCCGTGCCACACTATCGTGAGGGTCACGGCCTGCCAATGGGGTCCGGGCGGAGGACCCTGCATCCGAAACGCCCCTCGCCGGGGAGCAGGCATCGCGTCTGCGACCACATCCGAATATGGGAAGGCCAAATCGCAAGCGAAAGGGCGGCCCTCAGACCAAGGAGGAGCTGATCCGACATGCCGGAGGCCGCCTTGCAGCGGGTTATGCCAAGCAGGCCCTAGACTCACTTCGTCTCGCACAGTTCAAGGGGGTGCCGACCGAGCATCTGGACCAGTTGTTTCACCGTGCCTACTTGGCGCGGGCCGAGGAACTCGAGGCGCGCGGCTTGAGAGAGGAAGCCGAGTCCGCCCGGAAGAATGCGGCGCTGCATGGATCCGCCGGTGGCGATCGGGAACCGACGGCAGACGACATCCTGCCATTCCTGCACACCCAGCCTGCCGACTCTCGCCTAGCCACTTATGCGCGGCACCTGCGGTCCAATCCCCCCTCACCCGACGCCGAGGTGATGCTCGCCGACCACCTAGTTCTGAACCGATGCTGGGAACAGCTTGACGCGTTCCCTGACGCGTGCCAGTTCCGAGACGACGCCACTGTCATGGCGTCGGCAAGCGAGCCTCTGGACCGAGGCGATTGGGAGACCGGCTCTCGAGCCTTGGTGCCGTTGTCCCCCGAGTCCGCCTTCCGCCACTGGAGGGCATTCAGCGTCGCGATGGCTGCGCACATTCAGGGGGACGTGCCAGCGGTCGCGAAAGCGCTTAAGGGCCTGCCATCCGACTTCCCTCTCCGGTCCGCGACCAAGGTGCTTCGAGCCAACGCCAAGCCTGGAGCGGCAGAGGGTATGGCCGCAAGGAGCGACATGGAGAGATTGCTGGGCGTCGGCAGACGCTCGATCTCTAAGCGCGCTCAGGTCGTGCGTCGGGCGGTGGAAGAGGCCAAAACGGCACAACTAGGACGGGCGCTCCGGGAGTTCGCCAAGGCTGTCGACGCCCACAGTCCCTCCGTCACGAGACTGAGGCTCATCCGAGCCCTCTACCTCGCAGTCGAGGCAGGCCAACTTGATGAGGATGCCTACTGGAATGCTATTTCGAGAGGCGTTTCAGAGCGCGAGACAGAGTGCGTCGAGTTCCTAGTCTATTGTCAATCGCTATTCAAGCGTCAGGGGTCTCTCGACTACTTGACGGACCTCGCCGAGCTATTCTACGCGATCAAGCAGGCCTTCCCGGACGACTCCGACCGTCGCGTTGCGCGGGCGAAGATCCTAGCCAAGCTGGCCGAAGTGGTTCATTCTTCGGGCGATTGGATACTGACCTACAGCGCCGCAGAGGACATCTGTCAGATCTTGGGCGACTTCGACTTCGAATCCGTCGAGAAGTACGCCCGGAGCGTCCGGTCCGCTGCCATAGACCTGTTGCGGCGGAGCGTGGCCGAGGATCCGGCGAACGCGGCTGCCCACAAGCAACTGGTCGTGTTGCTGGAGAGCCGCTTCCCAAGGAAAAACTCGGAGCTGATCTCTGCCTACGAGCACTATGCCGACGCCGTTCCCGGAGATCCGGGTCCGTGGATCGCCTTAGCAGAGCTCCGGCTTGGCAGCAACGCCTATCGGAAGGCGGAGGCCGCTCTCGAAAAGGCCCGCGGCTACGCTAGCCACGACCGTCGCGTGAGCGAATTGATGGTAGCTGCGTCGTTGTTGGCTGCAAAGCGGAACCTGCAGGGTGGGCGGCTCGCCCTAGCGCTACGTGACCTGTCCAACGCGGAGTCCGTGGTGAACCCGAGGTCGGAGCCCATTGTGCTGGCATGGAAGGCAATCGCCTCGTCCGCGGAAGCGAAGGGGCCCAGCCTCCTAGCCGCGTACGAGCGTACGCTAGACGGCGCATCTCCGTCAGCACGAGCTAAAGCGGCATGTATCGTCTGGAACGCAATTCAGTTGATAGACTTGCCGGTCCCCATACGCCCCAAGGACAACTACAAGCTCTTGAAGTTGTTCCACGAGGCTATTCTTGACACCTGCAAGACTGCACCTGCGGATCTCGCTGACGTTGTGGAGCCGATGCCGATTGCGTTCAACAACGTGGCGGGAACAAAGATAGTGTCACTGCTTCTCGACGATCTCTGGGATAGCGTGCTGCGGGCAGTCCCGGATCGCGACGCCCTTCGGATATTTCCTGCGGCGGTGGAATTCGCAGATCTAGAGGTGCTGCGCGGCGAACTAGCTCGCCGCTTGACGCGAACCCAGAACAAAACGTACCAGCGCATCCTGCTGTTGTACTCTGCGAGTGTGAAGTATCTGCTTGGCGAGGAAGTCGGAGCTAGCCGCTTCCGCAAGCTGATCAACTCGATTCCGAGTAACGAGATCAAGCCGGTTCGTGCCGCTGCCGAACAACTTTCAGTGCCTGTGGCAGCGCGATTCGTGCCGACGCTGGCAATTGCGCTCAAGCAATTTGAATTCGATCTGCTGGATAGCCAATGGGACCTGTTCTAAGAGCCGCAACGCCAGACATGACGAGGGCATGCCATGCGAATCGCCGTAGTCGGGGCCGCACCGTTCACTTGCGGGAGGTCTGGACATGATCTGCCCACATGTCATCCTCGGCCTGCGGTGCGACGCGGACGACGCCGAAATCCGCCAGCGCTATCTCGAACTCGTGCGCGCCCACCCTCCGAGCAGGGACCCTGACGGATTCAAGCTGGTCGCCAAGGCTTACGGCATGCTGAAGGACAGAGCAGCGAGGGTCCAATCGGAGCTGTCCGGTCCGGTGCAGTGCGATTCCTTCGAAGATGCCTTGGCGGAGTTGGAGCGGGCCGCGAATTGGGCTTGGACGCCTCCGGGGCTACGTGAGATCTGTGCTGCGGAAGATAAGTGAGCATGCAACATTCCGAGAGTGACTGGAAGATCGCGATACTGGCTGACTTCGCCGCGTGGCTGAAGGACTTGGCGTCGACTCCTGCCGATCCCGCGCCGAGCCCCGAGAAGCGCCGCGGCTTGGTGGACCTGTACTCGGAAGTTGCGGCCCTGCGCCAAGAAGTAGCCCTACAAAACCGGACGCAGAAAAAATCCGTTGTTGGGCTAGACTCGGCGATGGCCGCAGTCGCCGAACTGGGAGCCCGACTGCGCGATCAGACAGCCTCAGCTAATGGGGCAGACGCTAGCCAGGGCGAAGGGTTGGAGGCGCTCTCCGTGATCACTAGCTTCTTGGAAATTCGCGACTCTCTCGAACGGACGCAAGTGCTGGCGCAAGGGCTGATTTCGCCTGAGGGCCTGCGGGCATCGGCGGGCGCCAATCCTGCCAGCTTCGCATCGACCTTGGGTCTCGTCCTGCGAAAGTTTGACCGTACGCTGGAGGATCACGGGGTGTCGCGGCTCGACACTGTCGGGATGCCGTTTGACGCGTCAACGATGAGTGCCGTGGGCACCTGCAAGGATCCAGAGGTGCGTGACGGCACCGTGGTGGAGGAGGTTCGCGGGGGGTTCCTCCTGCGGACGAAGGTCCTGCGCACTGCGGAGGTTATTGTAAACATGTGCAACCAGCGAGGTGACACCGATGACTAGCGAACTCGTCGTGGGAATCGACCTAGGAACGACCAATTCGTCCATTGCGGTGATACGGCGCGGCCTGCCCGAAGTTCTTGACGGGGGAGATGACGGCCTCGTTCCGTCCTGCGTGGGCTTGGATAGTGAGGGCCGGGTTGTCGTCGGCAGCCCGGCTCGGAACCAAGCAGTGCTATTCCCCGACCGCACAGTCCTTTCCATCAAGCGCAAGATGGGTTCAGATGAGGTCGTAAGGCTCGGGGAGACCGACTACACGCCTGAAAGGATCTCCTCTTACATTCTCGGGGAGTTGGTCTCCCGCGCACGGACTACCTTGCGGCGTGACATCTCACGAGCAATCATCACCGTGCCTGCATACTTCAATGACGCCCAGCGGAAGGCGACTCGCAAGGCAGGCGAACTCGCAGGTCTGAAGGTGGAGCGGATACTCAACGAGCCCACGGCCGCCTCGCTGGCCTACGAATCCGATTCGAGCGAAGCATCGAAAATCCTTGTCTACGACTTGGGCGGGGGCACGTTCGATGTTTCGGTTGTGTCCATCGAGCAGGGTGTGGTCGAGGTCTTGGCAACCGCCGGCAACAACCACCTCGGCGGGGACGACTTTGACGCCCTGATAGTTGAGCGCCTCAACCTGCACCTCGATGAGGAGACGAAGGACGATTCGCACCGGAGCGACCGGACCGTGCAGGCCAGGCTGCGGCACGCCGCCGAGGCCGCCAAGAAGAAGCTGTCCACGGCACCGTTCGCCGTGATCGAGGAGGACAATCTGAAGGGATCGGGCCGGGCACCGCTGAACCTGTCCTACGAACTGAGTCGTTCTGCCTTCGAAGACGATATCCAAGAACTGCTGCAGGGCAGTCTGGACGAGGTCACAAGGTCTCTGAATGACGCACAAGTGCGGGCCGGAGATTTGGGTCGCGTCTTGCTTGTGGGCGGATCCACGCGCATTCCGCTCGTGTCGCGCCTGCTACAAGAACGCCTCGGAATCGCTCCCCACGGGGAGGTGGACCCAGATCGCTGCGTCGCCCTCGGAGCAGCGATTCAGGCCGGAATGGAAGCTGGCGAGGAAGTTGGCAGCGTCCTTGTCGACATCACTCCCTATACCTTCGGTATCAGAACCCGAGGGGACTTGGACGGTTTGCTCTCGTTTCACCACTACGCGCCGATAATCCCGCGCAATTCCAAGCTGCCAGTCACGAAGAGTGATGTGTTCTTCTCGATCACGCCGGACCAAGCAAGCGTCCAAGTCGAAGTCTTCCAAGGCGAAGATCCCGACACCCGCAACAACACACGGATTGGAGGGTTCACGTTTGACGGGCTGAACGAGAACGAGAACGCATACGAGGATGGGATCGTGGTCAGCTATTCGCTGAATGTCGACGGGATCCTTGACATCTCCGCCCGAGAGAGGGGCACCGGAAAGCAGATCAGCGGAAGAATCGAGGACGCGCTCGCCGCTAGGCCCGACGACAACGCGCTGGAGCTCGATCTGGGAGACGACCCGGATCAGGCGGCTGCGGACGCAGCAGGCCAGCTGCTGGAGAGGGTAAAGGCTGTGCTAGAGAAGGCTCCAGCCGAGGATCTCGCCGAGATCAAGCGCCTGGCGAAGGCGTTGGAGGGCGCCGTTCAGCGAGGAGATGACGAGAAGGCAGATCAAGTGGCAGGAGAGCTTTCCGAGATCCTGTTCTTCATTGAGTAGACCGTGACGAACTGTCCAACTTGCGGGGCACCGTACAAGTCCGGGACGAAATGCTACCGATGCGGGACGCGGCTCGAGGACATCCTCGCCGTAGAGAGCGAGGCCGCCCACTGCCGTCACGAGGCCAAGCTGGCCTTGGCGCGCCAAGACATCGTTACCGCACTAGGCTTCAGCGACCGAGCGCTCTACCTGCATCGCTCCAAGGAATCGCTCCGGACCGCCGCGCTGGTAGCGCTCGCCCGCCATCGTTTCTCCTCGGCCTGCCAGCTTTGGCGCGAGTCGCAGGAACTGTGATCAAGTGGGAAGGGCGTTCGTCGGGCATGACGGGGGATCAGGGCGCTCGGTCGAAGCTGAGCAGACAGATTGTCATCGGCAACTCGACTGTCGATCTTGCCCGGAGGCACTATCGGCTAAGCGCTAACTTGTTTCTTGCCAATCGATCAATAGTCTGCCCCTTGGTGGCTACTGGAGCATGACGCATCCCATCGTCTGAGTTCCCGCTTCATCTTGCGGGCCAAATTGCGGTGGTCGCTGACGATGTTGTAGTGCTCCCCCGGATCGAGAGCGATGTCAAAGAGCATGTCCTCTTCGTCGCGGTCATCATCAAGATACGACAGGAGCTTATGCCTGTCCCCGATCAGAGCGTGGGTAGGCGACCCGAGGCGGCTCGCGGCCCCGTTCTTCCCGCCCTCCGGGCACTGGAACGCTATCGCCTTCCCGCGGACGGTCATTCGATCTTCGATCATAGGGATCAGACTCAAACCGTCCATCGGCCGGGAGTCGGCCGTGATCTGTAGACCTGCCGCTTCGGCCACGGTCGGGACATAGTCGCTCGTAGAGCAAGGCACCGAGGTTGACCGGCCGGGCTTGATTCGGCTCGGCCACTCCAAGATCCCCGGCACTCGAATTCCGCCCTCGAAGAGGCTTCGCTTGCGGCCGCGCAAGCCCCCTGTTGAACCACAGTTCCGTCCCGAACGGGCCGTCTTGCCCTCCGGGCCGTTGTCGCTGCAGTACCAGAGCATGGTGTTGTCGGCCACACCGATCTCCCGAAGAGTCGCCCGAAGTCGGCCAACTTGCTCGTCCAACGCCGAGATGCATCCGAAGTAGTGCCGCTCGTTCTCCGTGACGCCCTCGTACAGGGCACGGTGGGCCGGGCTAGCGAGCACGGGGCTGTGGGGCGAGTGGAACCAGATTACGGCAAAGAACGGCGTGCTGCTCTCCACCGCTTTCCGAATGAACGGGATAGCCCTGTCCATAATGACGCGCGAGTCGTCCCCCTCCAAATTGTCGGTCGCGTACTGGCCGGGCCCGGTCCAGTAGTTTGACGGGAAGACTTGGTTCTTCATCGGGTCAAAAGTTGGCATTTGCACTTCCGAGGAGAACGACTCGTCGAATCCATGTTCCCAAGGAGGGGCAAAATTCTCGAGCTTTCGACCTCCCCGTCGACCGTCAAACTGGTCGTTTGTCAACGTGCCTAAGTGCCATTTCCCGAAGTGGCCGGTCACGTAGCCCTGACCCTTCAACATCTCGGCGAGCGTCAACTCCTCTTTCAGCATGCGGCCCGCATTTGCACTCCAGATTCCGTATCGAAACGGGTGCCGCCCGGTAAGGACACTTCCACGAGTTGGAGCGCAGACCGGTGCCCCGGAATAGAATCGGTCGAAGCGAAGCCCTGACTCGCTCATTGCATCGAGATGAGGTGTCTTGAGGAAGGGATGCCCGTTGTAGCCTGTGTCGCCCCACCCCTGGTCATCGGCCATGCATAGAATGACGTTCGGACAATCCTGGACGGGGATGCCAAGACTGGAAGCCGGGGCGATTCCCGCGGCTGCCAGCGACTTCAACACTTCTCGACGATTCAAATCCAACATTTCCCGTTACCTCCTCATTTCAATTGTCACTAAGATCCGCCCATCACTTGCAAGCCTGTCGTGCTGCTGCGGAAGACCACGCTAGCGTACTCCCCAATCAGCTCTGTGCAGCACGAACTGACTTCCTCCTTGTGCCTTCGATCTCGCAGCCAGAAGGATGCGGACGCATGCGATGCTGTCCGACCAGCCAAAGCTCTTGCCGGTCGCGACTCCCGGCGCGCCGCGTATCTCTCCTGTCGCTTTCGAAATCAGCGGGAGCCTCGACGTGGCCGCGGCCTCTGACTCGTTTCCGAGCGCCGACTGCCACATCAAGAGATGTCGGTACGAACCCGCGATAGCATGCCTCTGGCTCCACTTCAAGGAACCGGGTATAGATAGGCAAGTCAACCTCTGGTGACTATCCGCCAGTCGGCGCGAGGTATCCGACGCGCGCTCCATAGGAGCAGCACCCGCAATCCGGTCAGTGCCGGAATGCTGCGCAACGAGTGGTGCCCAAGATGACAGCTTGGACCGCTGTGGAGTCAGTCTCAACCCTGATGCCATCTATCCGTCATCCGATTTCGCCACGACGAAACCGCTCGATGATTCCATCGGCGGTGCGCCATGACAGGGCAACGTTGGTGAGCGTCGGGTTTTTCTCGGGATAGGCCGGATAGACTGAGGCGTCTGCGATGAATAGGTTCGGCAGATCGTGGGATCGGCCGCTTGAATCCACGACCGAAGCGCTTGGATCATCCCCCATCCTTGCCGTTCCCACCCAGTGGTTGCGGTCCATATGAAGGTCGCGCACTCGGACGGTGCCCGGGGAGTGCAGAACTTCACCTCCGCCTGCGCGAATGATCTCTTCGCACTTGGCAACCATGTCCTGTGCCATTGCTACGTCGGAGTCCTCGTAATGCAAATGCACTCGCGCAACAGGCATGTCGAATTGATCGTTTCGTTCCGGATCGAGATCTACGAACTTCCGTGAGGAGATCAGCGTTGTCCCCTGCATGTTCATCCCTGCGTGACCGATGTTCCATTCCCGCAGCCTCGTCTTGAGTTCCTTGCCATAGCCAGGGGCCGTACGGATGACTCGGCGGTGAGCCGTCACTCCCGAGCCGCACTGCACCTGGTAGGTCCCTTCGAAATTTGGGCTCGGCTCGTCCCAGTACAACCCGGTCAGTAGCGAGTGATAGTAATTCGTGCCGTCGTCGTTGGAGGCGTCTCGATCGAGGATCTGGGGAAAGAACCCGCGCACAGTGACTCCGAAGTGGCTCGCAAGGTTTCTTCCCACCTGGCCGCTGGAATTCGCGATGGAAGATGCGAGGAGCACGCGAGCGGTCTCGATGGCGCTGCACGAGAGAACGACCGCCTTGCCGCTGAGATCCAGCGACGTGCCGTCCTCAAATCGGCACTCGACGCCCGCGACGCTACCACCGTCCCGCGATTCGCGGACGCGCGTCACCATTGACTCGGTCAGAATCGTCAAGTTGCCGGTTTCCTCGGCCAGCGGAATCGGTGTGTTGACAGATGTGTACTTGGCCTCGACAGCACAACCCGTGCAGTGTCCGCAATAGTGGCACTTCTGACGGTACTTCCACTCGGGCTTGTCCGGAAGTTGGGTCAGCATGGCCTTGCGCTGGGCAACAAAGGCCATGTTCGCGCCCCGACTCCGCAGCCTTGCGACTCCCTTCCGGAGTTGCACTTCGCCGCAACGCATAGGAACAGGCTTCAGAAACTCACCGTCGGGCAGATTCCAGAGGCCGTCGCGGTTCCCGTAGACACCCATCAGCCGCTCGGCCCGGCTGTAATAGGGGGCAACCTGCTCGTAAGAAATCGGCCATTGCTCGAAATCCTTCGGGCCAAACCGAAGTGAATGCCCTGCCCAGCAGAGCGACCTGCCGCCCAGCGCCCGAATCTGGCCGTGGCCCGGCCGGTTACCAACCGGGGTGTAATGTCCGCGAAGGAAGCTCTCCCGCCAGTATCGGTCAGGTCGCCCGTCGCGGGATTGGTATGGCCATCTGTGTGGGTTGTAGCCGGCGAGACTGAGTCGCGGGCCGGCCTCCACTAAGCCCACCTGCAAGCCCGCTCGCGCCAAGGCATAGGCGGCAATGCCGCCGCCGGGCCCGCTTCCCACAACGATGACATCGAAATCCGTGCGGGCCAAAGGCTGTTCTCCTTTACGGTGCAATCTCTGCTGCCGTTCGCTTCGACCCGTCGCTCTGTTCCGCCGGCGAGCCAGTCGAACTCCGCCGATCACAATTTCGGTTCATTCGATGCGACACCTTCCAGCGAGTACGTCTTTCCCGGTACCGTCTTGATTGTCCGAACGCTGTCGGCTCCAGCAACGCGCACCTTGCATGCATTGCCTGCGAGAGAGAGTATCGACGCCCGTTGCAGCTTCCCGTTGTCCCACGAGATGGAGACTTCGAATCCTCCTCGAGCCTTCAAGCCATGGACCGAGCCTTGCGGCCATGCAGCCGGAAGTGCCGGCAGCAGGTGGATCTCGCCCGCGTGGGACTGCAGAAGCATTTCCGCCACCGCAGCTGTTCCGCCGAGATTGCCATCAATCTGGAATGGAGGATGAGTGTCGAGCAGATTCTCCAATGTTGATTTGGCCAGCAATGCCTGGAAGTTCTCGTGCGCCTTCTCCGCATCCTCCAACCGAGCCCAGAGGTTGATCAGCCACGCCCGGCTCCATCCGGTCCGACCGCCGCCGTGCGCCAAGCGGTGCTCTATGGACCGCCGGACCGCACGGGCGAGGCCAGGCGTTCCGCGCAGAGTGAACTGGCTTCCCGGATGTAGACCGAAGGCGTGTGAAATGTGCCGATGGCCGGGCCTTGCTTCCGGAAGCTCCTCCGGCCATTCCATCAGACGCCCGTCGCTTCCGATCCTAGGCCCGGCCAGCCTTGATCGCTTCGCGAGGATCTCGTCGGTGAAGCCATCCGCGATACCTAGCTCCGAGCTAGCATCGAGAATATTGGTGAACAGGTCCCAAATGATCTGCTGATCCATCGCAGGCCCCATCGTGAGCCGTGCGCGCTCTCCCGTGTCTGTCCGGAAATCGTTCTCCGGAGAGGTCGACGGACCGCTCACCCATTCGCCCGTGCTCGGATGCTCGACTAGCCAATCCAAGAAGAATTCCGCCGCTTCCTTCAGAATTGGATAGGCCCGCTGACGGAGGAAGGCGCGATCCTGGTTGAACAGGTATGCCTCCCAAAGGTGCCTCGATGCCCAAGCCGCGCCCGTGGGCCACATACCGTACTGAGCACGCCCCACCGGGCTTGTCCACCACCAAGCATCGGTAGAATGGTGCGCCACGAAGCCACGTGCGTTGTAATGCTGCCTAGCTGTCTTTCTGCCTCGCACGCGCAGGTTGTCGAGAAGGTCCCACAGCGGCTCCTGCATTTCGGAAAGGTTGGTTACATCCGCTGGCCAGTAGTTCATCTGAACGTTGATGTTGATGTGGTAGTCCGAGTTCCACGGCGGAGCCATCTCGTCATTCCAGATTCCCTGAAGGTTGGCGGGCATGGTGCCCGGCCTGGACGCCGCCATGAGGAGATAGCGGCCGTATTGGAAATAGGTGGCAACCAAATCAGGGTCTTGATGGCCCTCACGGACTAAGCGCAAGCGCTCGTCGACCGGCTCCGATTTCTTTGCGTGCCCGCCAAGGTCGAGAAGGACGCGTCTGAAGATCGTGGCATGGTCTTCGACATGGGCCGTACGCAATGCGGAGTGGCTGATTGCTGCATCTTGCAGACGCCGTTCTGCCTCATCCGACGGCTCACCTCCGTGATAGTCGGTGGCCGCAGCCAGAACAAGCGTGACAGAGTCGGCTTGGTCGATCTCAAGGAAATCGTCCTTGGCTTCGATGCTTCCATTCTCCGCGACAGCTCTGAGCCGAGCT
Organism: Bryobacterales bacterium; assembly: GCA_022823865.1. Taxonomy (GTDB): domain Bacteria; phylum Acidobacteriota; class Terriglobia; order Bryobacterales; family UBA6623; genus VXMF01. The sequence continues at coordinate 22,828 of JAJEHF010000112.1, read as the reverse complement.
TCGAAGCGGACTCCCAATTGCTTTCCCTCATGGCTGGCACGACCGCGCAGTACGAGTTTGGTGCCATTCAAGGTCGTGGCGGCATCGGCCCGACGATCCAAACGCACTCGCATTGAGATCGCTCCCGGCCGATCAGCCTCGGCCCGGACAACCAACACGCCGTGCGGGGCGCTCGAATAGACCTCGCGCCTGAATGTTACATCGTCGGCTGTCCAGACGGCCGTAGCGATACCGGTTTCGAGATCAAGTTCGCGCCGGTAGTTGCTCGCCCGAGCGGAAGTAAGGGACTCAATCCACAAGTCCCCTAAAGGCTGATAGCCCTTGGGATAGACCCTCTCACTCATCATGGTTTCCTCAACCATGCGTTCTGCTTCTGCGTATTGTCCGGCAAATAGCATTCTGCGGACTTCGGGGAGATGTCGAAAGGCCCCGGGAATATCTCGTTGCTGAGGCGATCCCGCCCAGAGAGTGTCGGTGTTGAGTTGGATTCGCTCGATTTCAGTTCGCCCGAATACCATGCCACCCAGATGCCCGTTCCCGACAGGCAGAGCTTCGTTCCATTCGCCTGCGGGGCGTTCGTACCACAGCACTGGTGCTGCGACCGCGATGGAAGCGAAAAGTGCTTCGACCACGAGGACTGGCCAGAGAATCGCTGTGCGTTGCAAGAATAAATTGTAACAGACCCCAATGACTTTGCAAAATTTCTCGCATCTGCACTGAGGCGTCGCAGCTACCGACTTGAAAACGTGAGATAGCGGAAGTCCGAAACTCGGCACTGACAGATGTGCTCTCTTGAATTTCTCCGCAGAACAGCTCACCCTTCGTAGAAGAGGATGATCTCGTGCTACTTGTCGATACTCGTGGATAGACGTGCTTGGACTTGGACGAAGTACGGGCCCGGCTGTGCGTTCTCGCGTCAAGGCCGCGCCTACCCACTGAGCATGTTGGCGCGCCGGTTGAACTTGAACCATGGAGTGATGCGCGCCGGCAGAAGTAACGAGCGGTTGTGCAGAACCCGAAGTTTATCGCGGATCTCCCCATCGATGAAGCTGTATCGGAGGCAGCCGCTGACTTGGCTTACCGCGCTAGATCCGCGGGCGCACCGTACCGGCTAACCGATCTGGTCGTTGCGGCAAGTGCCCTCCACCTCTCGACAAGTCACGGTACCATACTCGAATCCTCGTTCTACGCGCTTCGGCCTATTCCAACTCGCCCGCACACCCCGATACTCGTCGCAGCTGACAGCCCACTCGAAAAGTCGATCGTGAGCTTGTCGTCCGTGGAAGGCATCGAACGCCTATGAGAGGCCATTCAACGTTTTGGACTCGCCATCAATAGCCGGTCGAACAGCCCTTCCGTGCTTGGGATGCGGCGGAATCGGGGCGATCTGCTCGGCCAAGACTTCTGCGACAGGCTGATGAGCTATTGATCATCCGATTGATCTGCCACGCCTAAGGCCTTTTCCTCTAATTCCAATCGCCTAGCTAGTTGCGCTTCATAGAGACTTTCGGGAAGAACATCCTCGCCTACGCTATCAAGCAAACCTACCGTCTCGAGATTGACCGTGGCAGGCTGCCCGTGCAGACCAATGATGTTCGGATCTATTAGAGAATTCGATTTGAATGAATAGTGGGCCTCCGTCAACCCATTCCAGAAATTCCAGAAGGTAAGGCCCCTCAGGTGACGTGGGGGTGTCCCTCCGCCGCTGCTCTTGTCCAGACGGCCTCCTAGGATCATGTCGTAGAGGTTGTAGCGCGACGGTTCCGTCTTGTGGATGTCGATGCTCTGGTCAGGTTGCATTGAAACCCGGTGGTAAACATGGCCCACTCCGCCATGAGAGATGGAAGGTCCGTGATACTGATTTGCCAAGTCGTTCACGTTCGTCACAAGAACTCCCTTTCCGCCCTTGATCATGACAGAGTAATGCCCATTCCTGCCTTCTATGATCACGTCGTCGACTGTCACACCAGAACCCCCAGTCACCTGCATGCCTCTGGATACGTCTCGGAATCGCACTCGGCGAATCCAGCAGTCGCCACAAAAGCGCAACTGGAAGGCACTCCAAGTGGAATCATGTCCGTTGTGATGCGTATACCCTGGCGGGATATTTCCACGAAACTCGATGTCTTCGACCCCAACGTTCGTGACCATACTCAGTTGCTGGACCCGCCAATTGTCGGTGGACCGTATGATGTCAATCAGCATTGGATCCCGGAACGTTACGGTATTTCTCTCGACTGATTCGAGTCTGTGAACTTCGGAGATCTTGAGACCCGCCCTTGCTAGCTTCTGGAGCCCATGTTCCTTGGTTGGCTCGTAAGGGAAAATGTGGTCCGATATCGAATTCGGCTCCTTCAATGTTGCACTCACTTGCACCCATTGTCCTTCGCTCCACGGTGCATTGGCCACCAAGCGCAGCGTCGATTGACCTCTATAGGCATCAGTCTCGACTCGGATCTTGCGGGATTTCTTGTCCAAACGGAGCGGCTCGGTCTTGAACGACCAGAACCCGTATGCGGGCTTTAGGGTCGTAGGTTGTACCTGCATTACGACCGTACTGTCGCGGCTAGCCCCGCGGAGCACGACGTTAGAACCGCGAATGAAAATTGGGTCGTTGTAGAAGTCAGTTGCTGTATGGGTGAGGAAAAGACCCTCGGGAAAGTATACGACCCCACCGTTGACCGACGCCGCGTCAATCGCAGCTTGGATTGCCTCGTGGTCGGACTCTTCGTCATTGGGCTTGGCCCCGAAGTCCGTGATCGTGAAGACCGGCCCACTGACTTCGGGGATCGCCTCCCTGCCGAACGCATACCCCGCATAGGAATAGTCGGCCAACTCAGCAGTCCCAGACACGAACATCTGCCAAGATGCCGCCGTCTGCTTTTCTGGCGGATCCGTCTCTGACATGTGCGCTTCCGGGGTCTGTGCATACGCGATGATGGCGCCGGCCAAGGCGGTAAGCAGCAGCTTGTTCATCATTCCTCTTCAGCCTCAGAGGCGAAGTTCGTCGGCCTCACTGCATGGGTCGGAAGCGCCGGGCTGATCCTGCGGCCAGTCCAAAACAGTACACACTCGGCAGCTACGGGAAGCACAGAACCATGTCGACGAGCGCTCTGTCTCGCCGACTGGGATGCTAGCAGATCGATATCCCTTGGTGCCACGTCTCGCCGCGCACCAGTATAACCCATGGGGAGAATCTTGCGAATTAATTTACAGTTGCGCCAATTGCCAGTGCGCTCGCCCGCTCCGGCGGCCGAATGCCCCGAGATTGGCATCTAGGGTTCAACCTCGACACCGAAGCTACCGTGGATCGTGCCCCCAGTGCCGATCCTGCGGGAGCCGCCAGAACGAACCGTCCAAGTGCCTATCGCCGCCTGCGGACCATCAGGTGTCCTTCCGACGAACTTACCAGTCATTGAAGCGGTGACGGACGGATCGCTGCTTATATTGACGGGAGCGGTTCCGATATCCTCAACCTCAACTCCAACCACCTCCGGCAACGGGTCAGAGAAGTGAAGTCGGAATCGTCTGTCGATGCCAATTCGGATTCCATCGAAGTAGATCTCCCGAATGGATTGCTCTGTTCCGCCACCTATTTCCGGATCCACGTACCGCATGGCGTTTCCTTGTTCTGTTTCCAAACCGCTGATCACTGCGGTGAGCATCCCGGCGTCGTACTGTCCCCGCTGCGGCTCGTGCCAACGCACATGCAGATTGATCGTGCCCCTATAGAACGACTTGCCCTGCACGGCCACCGTCCTGCCGCTATATCTGGACGTTCCTCCTACCGGGAACCTGTAGTCGTTGTAGTTTGCCTCAGGGAGGGGGCTGTAGGCGAAGGCGTTGGGACCGTTCTCGTCGTTCTCTGTCCGATCACGGTAGTCGGACCACGCATTCGGAGCGGTCTGCTTCTTCCATGCGCCGAACCGTGTATAGTCAGTCGACTCTGTCCAGAGCTGAATCCGTCCATCTACCCGATCCCAGATCTCGTCGATTTGTCCAGCAGCGAGAGGGCGAAAAGGCGAACCGTCACTCCGAGTGAATACGCCGCGTTCGCCCTTGGCGACTGCCTCTGCTAGAGCACGGGGTGCCCGCAGTGCCGACAGGACCGCGTCAATCGCCCTCAGCGCGGCCGCATCCTCAGGACTACCGTCGGGTGCCGTCGGGTACCCGCTCGACCATTTCCTTGGATCGCCTGCCGGGACTGCTTCGTCATTCGCGAAATCCCTCTCTGACACTGCTTTGTCGCCAGTCCCGAAGATTCTGGCCTGAACGCTATCGTTGACCTCGCCCCAAATTCTCGAACGCTCCCGGAGCAGGGCCGGCCCTTCATCTCCCAGACCAACCACGGCCGCCAAATCCGTCCGAAGATCGGTAATCTCTGCGAGCGCCATGTGGATAAGGTTCCTGCCAAGATAGGCCCGCTCCGCTCCATTCCTCGCAAGAGCCTCTTCCAGCGGCAACTCGTATACGTCCGCAATCTTCCGCCCCTCGTCCAAGAGCAAGATTTCGTCATCCCAATCCGCTCGTGTCAGCGTAGTCTCGGGATTCGGACCATACAGCGTTCCTGTCAGCGTCAGGACACCATCCTCGATGTCGGACCCTGCCGGCAGGACCGTAGTCTCTGGCGTCGCAGTCTCCGGGATGCTCGGACCGGATTGACCGTCTTCCTTCGGATCCCGCACCAAAACGGCACCGAAGGCCCCGGCGAGGTATTCAGTTCCATCCTGAGGGACTCCGATTGACCAAGCTCCCACTGCCTGGTGGCCTGCCTGTGGCCCAATCCCAAGCAAGTGCCCCTCGAACGACGATCGCGACACAGAACGTGTTCGTACAAACCTATCTTCGTATTGGATCAGAGCCGAATTTGATCGGCTCTGGCGAGCGACCCAGTCTGCGTCGAATTCGAGCTTCGCTTCGGGGAGGAAGATGGCATCGACCTCCCCCCGCTGGTAGACCCACGGTCTGCCTCTCTCGTCCGACAATCCGGTAATCAGTCCGCGCACAGTCTCGTTCCCGAATCGAACTTCCAACTCAAGATCCGCGGTCCAGAACTTCCCTTCGCCATCGACCGCTGTTGTCTCTCCCAGATAGGTCGAGTCCCCTGTGAGACTTATGCGAGAAGCCCGCTCCGTGTCCGGGATCGTCGAATATGCGAATACTCCGGCACCTGCGCCGGGCCCGCGCAGGGAAAATTCACCCTCGGCTCTCCGCTGCCTCCGCGCCTCGGTCTTTACCGCTCCGTAACGCGTATCTCCGGTCGCCTTGAGGATCGCTTCTGATCTGGAAAGCCGAGCGGCGAAAACGTTAGCGGCGCCGATCTCCCCCTTCTTGGCCTCTCTGAATATGCCCTCTCCGTCCTCGCTAGTGGCTGCTTGGAACGCCTCAAGGCTGGACAGCGCAGTGACCACAGCGTCGAATTGCTCGACGACATCTTCTTCTCGTTCTATCGCCCTTTTCGCAGCAATCAGTGGCTGCCACTCCCGCACCGCACCTTGGAATATCCGCTTGATGTTGACTATGACCTCCTCCCAGAGCCGATCCAGTTCGGATTCCAAGAAAGCACTGGAGCTCGGGTCGTCGCCGAAACTAACCAACAGAGCGTGCGCAGTGTTTCTCAGATCTAGGATTTCGGCAAGGACGTCGGGCACGATGCTATTCCCAACAGACGCGGCCGAGCCCTCCCCGAGCAGTTGGTCCACCGAGAAGTCGCCGCCCCCAACCTGGATCCGAGTCCCCTCCTCGTTGGCGGCGGTCTCCTTGTCGTCCTCAACGAGCGTCGCAATATGTTGATCACGGAGGCCGATGCTGTAGTGGCCATCGATGGGTTCCGAGCCATGTGGCGGCGCATCGAAGCGCACACCCCAAAGTGAGCCATCCTCTTCCCAGACCCGGTACATGGCACCATCCACCGAGACCTCACCCCGGCCCTCCTTCGACAGATGGGCCGTCGTTCCAACACGATATCCGCTACGATCTTCTAACCAAGTCGCGACAAGTCCTGTCCCAACGATGCTCCTCACTTCTGGAACGAACTCTGCGGACCAGTGGCCATACCTGTACCTCAACGTATACGAACTTCCGTTCGCGGCAGCTATCGAAGACCCGTCTGCTACCGGCCCCTCGTGACTCATCCACCTGCCACCTTCCAGCGTGAGTGTGATGGACCCAGACGTGCCGAGATCAACGACCTGCACAGACTGCGTCCCTGCCGGAGCTTCCTCGCCAGCGGGCACACCCTGCGAACCGGTGCTTCCGCCTTGGTCGGCTCCTGAGTCGCCAGATAGCTGTCCGATCCCACCGGCGGCGAGTCGAGGAACAATGTGGTCGTAGCCGATTCTGGCTCCGTTTGGCGTTTCGGGCCGCAAACCTTCTAGAGCCAACTCGCGCCGACCGTTACCGATCCGGTCGATCCGGGTCTTGGATCCGACTGGATCGGTCGGGATGAGCCGAATTCCGTGGTCCGGCAAGGTGGCCGGGGCCGCGGCTTGCCGCGAAACCATCGCTTGCGTACCGGAGACGCTCGGCGCAATGCGGCCGAGACTACTGTCGGGGAGTCCCGGCAAGGCAGGAATCCGACCGCCCTCCAGTGTCTGACTCGTCGCAACACTGTGATGCCCAATCTGGGGGCCGTCCGTGGTGTGGCCACTGCCCCCGGACACACCTGTTGATGTCGTCGCCGATGATTGCATGAACGGCGACGGGCCCCTCCAACTGCATGCATTCTTGACTCGAAAGACGAGCGTTTCCTCTAAACCGGGGGCGTTATTTGGAGCGGTTCCCAGCGCCGCCATGGTGCCTGCGTCAAGCGTTCCCAGCGGGTTTCCCCCTTCGGCAAAACACGCGGGCAGGAAGGCATCGCGCTCGTCGTGGACGGGACTGGCCGTCGTGACCACAGCACATAACAGAGCCGTCAGCATACGAAGCACCCATTTCCGGGCCACCCGCGCATAGCGGCCGGAAATCTTGGAATCTCTGGCTCGGTCTTCGACTCGGCGCGGCTTGCATTCATCGACCAGTCCAAACGGCCCTGCTGAACCGTTCCCGCGGACAGGCAGTTCGGGACCACTCTCACCGGCCCACCGTACTCGTACATGCTGCGAAGCTCGCTGCGGCGCGGCAGACCACTTCCGTCGCGGGAACGCGTAGCGAGAGCGCCACGAGGAGAACGAGCTGGGAGGATTTATGTGCCGCCTGCCCTGTCGGCTCTCTTGGCCGTCGCCTCCGGCCTTCCAATCCCCCTTGAGTCTCGCACCGAAGCAATAACGCGCCAGCTTCAGCCAGCCAGGCAGCGGCTGGTACATTTCCATCCCCAGCTGGCTCGCCTGTCTGTCGGCACACACGTTGATTGCCAGCCTAGGATCGGCTTCCCGGCCTGCAGACATGCTACTCGCCTCCTAGGCCACAGACTGAACTCAGTTCGCTGTGGGGTCGAACCAGACAGGGTCGCGATGTCCGATCCTGAACAAGCTCCAGCGATAGCGCAACCGAGACACGCTCTGGCGGATTAGCCTCCGGAGAGGAAGTTGCGGCGAAAAATGGCAGCACAAACAAAGTGCTGGCGGCCAAGCCCGTCCGGTCGCGCTCAGCAAGGAACGCTGCTGGTCGAGCCGTACCGTTGATCCCTTCCCGAAGCCGATCCAGGTACTGCGCTCGTTGGCGGGCGGCCATAGATTCGAATTGCACCAGACTATCCGATTCGCGCCCGAAGACGGTCCATTCCTCGGTCCAGTCCCACGCACCGAAAGCCCCGGTGTACGCCGGATTCTCGCCGATGCCATCGGCGACCGGAGCCCCTTCGAGTGCGTTTCGGCGCATCGCGCCAGAGTCAATCCGTGGCCGAGGGTCAGGGTTCCGCTCGTAGCGGACGTTACGCAGTCTTGGGTCCATGTCCAAGAAGTCAACGTACGGAGCCACGCTCGCCGCGACCTGGGCCACTCCGTAGAGCCCGCCGTTGCTGTGAATGATCGCGTTCCTAACGCCGCTGCGCCCGGCCAAAAACTCGCCTCCCTCAGCGCCGCCAGCGCTGATCGCGCTACCCGCGAAGCCGGTCACAATCAGGCTCTCCGCCTTGAGCCGAGCTCCTTTTCGCAGCCGTATGCCGTCGCTGGCCACACCCGAGAATTCGCGTGGTCCGCCGCCCACCAATGTCGCGCCCTGGATGACCGGCCAGCCTGCCGCAACCGTATCTCCACCGCTACCGACGGCGGAGATGCCGTGTCCTCCTTGTGGCCCCTGCCGAACGAACAGGTGCCCCACCGCTCCGCGCCATCCCTCCGACCACGCGAAGGAGTTTCCGCGCGCTCCGCTCGAGACGCAGTAGTCGATGCGGACATCTCCGCCCCGCAACTCGATTCCGCTCCCCAAGCTCTCGTGAGATTGAACGAACTCGATCGTTGTCCCTTGCCCGACCCCGTGCAAAAAAATCGCCGGGCTCGGCGGGGAGCCTCCACCTGCGAACTCGACCCGCAAGTAGCGCAGAGTACCGCTCGAGTCCCCGATAACGTCGCCGCCAAGTTCCCTCTGAACGGCGGCCTCGAATCGAGCTTCGCCACCCACTCTGCGCCTTTCCAGCGCTCGGCCCATCACAGTCAGACCACCCCAGCAGCCCGCCGCACGCGAACCGACAGGCGCGTCACATGTCATCACAACGGGTTCGGAGCGAGTACCGCGTACTTCGATCCTGCCGCCCGGCTCAACGACTATCCTAGCCTCGGACCCTAGAGCCTGGACCAAGGTGCCAGCCTCGATGACCAGCGTTGCCCCTGCCCGCACCCGCACCGGTCCCAGGAGCTTGTGGACCGTCTCACTCGTCCAGACGCGATCGGCAACAATGTCGGCGGGTCGATCTTGCTCACTAACGTGCACCGGCTGCCGTGCTGAAACCAGGAACTTTGCATGTGCCGTTTTGACGACCCGTGCCGCATCGGCACTGCGCACTTCCGCGACGAACTGCCAAGAACCAGCCTCGGGAACTGTTCCCTCCCACGCCAACTCCCTCTCGATGATCGGAATGCGCTTGGCCGCGAACGCCCCGTCCTCCATTCCGAACGCATCGACGACGCGTTCCGAGAGCGCATTAGATCCGGTCTCCGGGGAAAAGTAATACCGTCGGCCTGTACGAATCTCCTCCAAGTAATAGAAGAATGTGTACGAACGGTCATCGCCCTCCGGACCGAGTGCTCGCAGCACCCGAAGAGGCTGCCCGTGCGCGTAAGCGGTCAGGTCCGTCGAGAGGTCGAGCCGAGCAGAAGTTCCCGGTGGCCCGGGGTACGAGGGTCGTGGCTTCGCTGCAGCCCGGGTGCGCCAGCCGTCGGAATCGGTCCCATACACGGCCTTGCCCGACGTGATGCCGGCAAGTCCTGCGCAAGTCGCGCTTTCGGCAACCAAGTCGGCTAGGTGGAGAGCTGCCGTCGGGGTGGCTGCGGCGAACTGTGGCCGACGCTTCGGAACAGCCTCGACGATGAGGGTCTCGTGGCATTGCGTCACAGTCTCTGTTAAGCGAGCCAATGAGAGCGTGAAAGTACCCTTGCCCGTGGTTCGCCCGGCCGGGACGGTCACGTTCAAGACCGAGGGCGTTGCAGAGACATCGCTGGCAATGACAGACGGCGCCCCTCGCACACGCAGTGCCCACTCGGTCTCCTCGGCCGCCGGCCCGGCGAGAGTCACCGTTGCCTCGACCTCTATCGATGCAGTTCCCTTGGAGACGCGCGACGGTGCTAGGGCAAGGCGCACACCAGCCGCCGTGGCTGGCAGGCTGGCTCGTGCATCTACCCGGAACACTCCTGTCAGCCCGTACAGAGGCAAGCCCGGCAGAGGCTGGCTCGCCTCCCCGGAGTCGAGCTCGCGCCCAGACTCCGCAGGCCTGCCTACAAGAATCCCAAAGGCCTGCTGGGATCCGAGGTGAGCACCGGAAGAATCCTTCGTTCCGCTGCGGGTCGATCCCGTGAAGACCCTAGCGTCTCCACTGACTGGATTCCCGGACTCGTCCGTTGGCTTGTTCGAATCCCAGTTGCCGTCATACAGGTCGCCGTAGTGGTCCGCGACTCTCTCGCCACCCAGCCAATGGACAGAGACATCTTGATCGGCTTCCGTTGCGAGCGTTGCTGTATGGTCGCGGGCATCCACCCCGGGTGTGCTGGCGAGTGCCCGGACATAGGTTGCAAACGGCGCGATCCTAGATTCGCTCGAAGAGGCAGACTCCATCACGTGCCTGTCATACCGTGCGATATCGTCTGACGAGGCATCCACGGTCTGGGACGTGACGAACAATAGACGGAAGGAACCGCCGTCGCTCACGCCATCGGGAACGGCGTCCCAGGTAGGCGGGACCGGCACAGGAGCGACTGTATCGGCGTCAAGGATCCGACCGATTCCCACAGCTTCGGTCTGCCCGTCGACAAACCAAGCGTTTGTCGGATCGCTCAGGACCATCGATACCGACTCGACAGCTTCGCTTTGATCGTCGTGCAAGGTCGTGATCAAGAGGGTCTTGGCGGTCTCTCCAGGAAAGAAGCTGAGCAGCCCCAACACAGCGACATAATCAGCGGTTTCCGTCGCCGTTCCGCTTCGAGCCCCGTAGCGAACCGTGACTCGCTCGGGGCTGGCCCGGGACAGCCTGACGGAGAACTCCAGTGGCTCGCCTTCTCGTGCTACCGCCTCCCCGATTGACAACTGTGACCGCGTAAGGTTCTCCACGAGCACGTCCGCTAGGGAGGAGGCTTGAATCCCGGCCAGGCTCCGCATCGGGACCTGCCCAGGGGCATAACCGACAGTCACCGTGGCACCGACGGCAACTTCGCTGGCGAGTGTCAGCATGGCTCCAGCCGCTCCGGCCTCCACCTTCGAGATCGCTATGGGGCTGCCGGCTGCGATGACCGTGAAATCCCTTGGATCGGGTTGATACTCCGGATCCAAGGCCTCCAAATAGGTCAGTTTCAGGCGTGCCCCGTCTACGGCGGCTGAACTGAGTGCCAACCTCGATTCGCCCATGGGAACGATTTGGAAGACTCCGGAAATGCCGTACAGGCTCAACTCGAGCCCACGCCTCCGGCTGGTGCCGGAGTCCAGCTCCTTGCCGTTCTCGCCGGGACGCCCAACCGAAACCTGGCCGAACTCCAGCGAGCCAAAGAAACGGCCGTCGGCGTGCTTGGTTCCGTCGCTGGCGGTTCCGGTGAACACTTCAATTCGGCGGCCCACTCGCCCACCGGATTCGTTGGTCGGATCATTCGAATCCCAATTCCCGTCGTAGAAGTCCCGGTAGTCGTCCGCCACCTTGTCGCCGCCCAGCCAGTAGATCGGGAGGCCGGAATCAAGCTCGTCGTACAACATCACGATGTGGTCCCGAGCGTCGATGCTGTGGGAACTCGCGAGGATCCGAAAGTGATCGTTGAGCGATTGGACGTCCTCGTGGCCTCCTGCGGCAGCCGCTCTCACATAGCTGTCATAGGCGGCAAGTTCCAGGGCCCTAGCATCGTGCTTGGTGGAGGAGACGAACAGTAGCCGGAACGAATCTCCGACTCCGAGTCCTTCGGGAATCAGTCCCCAGTTGGCGGGAACGCTCAGCCTTCGCGCGTCATCATTGAAGATCGTTCCCACGGCGTCCAAGGCCTCAGCCCCGCCGGCCAACTTCGCGTTCGTCGCACCGCTAAATCGTAGGATCACTGTTTCCGAGATTTCCTCCAGATCGTCACCGAGGACTGTCACGGTCACCGTTCTGGAGACTTCTCCGGGTTCGAAGACAATCGTCCCTTCCCCAAGCGGCACGTAGTCGCTGCCAGCAACCGCCGTGCCCTCCTGCGAATCGCGATACCCCACTGACACGACCTGATCGGTCGGTGCCGCTAGGGTAATCTCGAACGCTAAGATCCGTTTCGAGCCGCTACCGCCTTCCAACACGCTGCCAGAGCCGACCAACAATTCCACCGGCGTTTCGTTTACGACCGGACGGCCCGAGAACGAGTCGGCAGGTGTGCCCAACGCCGTGCGGAGGGGATGCAATCCCGGGATGTATGTCACGGACACGGTTTCGTTGATGGCCACCCTCTCCGCCAGCCGTAAGGTCACGCTGGACCCCGCAACGGCCACGTCCAGTACGCTCCGAGCCACTCCCCCCACGGTTACTTCAAAGTCCGCCGCGTCGGGCACTGCATCGGAGTCCAAGGCCTCCCCGTACGCCAGCGTCAACTCGTCGCTGGTGACTGTCGCGGCACTCAGCGTTGCAGCATGCCCACTAGGCGGTACTATCACGAAGACCCCGGAAAGCCCGTACAGGCTCAGCTCGAGTCCCTCGCGCTTGATGCTACCGGAGTCCAGTTCCATCCCTTTCCTGCCCGGTTGCCCGAGCAGAACACCCGCGAACTCCGGCGAGCCGACGACGCGGCCCTCGGCATGCCCAGTTCCATCACTAGCCGTTCCGGTGAACACCTCGACTCCGGAACCCACCTTGTCCCCGAATTCGTCTTTCGGCTCGTTAGAATCCCAGCTGCCGTCGTAGAAGTCCCGGTAGTCATCCGCGACCCTGTCCCCGCCCAGCCAGTAGATTGGGGCACCGGAATCCATCTCGTCGTACAACGTCACGGTGTGGTCGCGAGCGTCCACGCCGTCAGAGCTCGCCAAGACTCGGAAGTGATCGCTGAAGGGCCGTACGGCCCCATGGCCAGCAGCGGCGGCCGCCCTGACATGGCCGTCGTACTCGGCGAGTCCCAGAGGTCTACTGTCGCGCTTGAGCGATGAGACGAACAGCAGGCGAAACGAGTCGCCGACAGAGCGTCCTTCGGGAATCAGCCTCCAGTTGGCTGGCACCTCCCGCTTCTGCGCGTCATCATTGAAGATCGTTCCTTCGGCGTCCAAGGTCTCGCGGCCTCCCGGGAGGGCCACGTTCGTCGCAGCGCTCAGACGCAAGATCACTGTTTCCGAGACCTCCTCCAAGTCGTCACCAGTAACGGTCACTGCTACCGTCTTGAGAACTTCCCCAGGCTCGAAGACCAACGTCCCTTCCGCCGGCGGCACGTAGTCGCTCCCCGAAGTCGCCGTGCCCCCCTCCGAATCTGCGTAGTCGACCGTAACAACTCGGTCCGCGGGTACCGGAAGCGTAACCTCAAACACGAGGATCCGTGTCGATCCCCTACCGCCCTCGAGCACGCCGCCAGCACCGACCGCCAACTCGAACGGCGTTTCGTTCGTGACTGGGTGGCCCGAGAACGGCTCCGTGGCCGCGCCCACTGCCGTGAAGAGGGGCTGCGGCCCTTGGGTGTATGTCACGGAGACAGATTCGCCGATCACCACCCTCTCGGCCAGATGCAACGTCACACTGTCTCCCTCAACGGCAACGTTCAGTACGCTTCTGTCCACGCCTCCTACTGTCACGTCGAAGTCCGACGCAGCGGGTACTCCATCGGAGTCCAAGGCCTCCGCATACGCCAGCTTCAACTCGTCACCGTTCACTGTTGCACTACGCAGCGACGCCACTCGTCCGCTGGGTGGTACGATCACAAAGACCCCGGAGAGGCCGTACAGGCCCAGTTCCAGTCCCTCACGCCTGATGCTGCCGGAGTCCAGCTCGTTACCGCTTTGGCCTGGGTGCCCGAGCAGGACACCGGAGAACTCCTCAGAGCCAAGGACGCGGCCCTCGGCATGCCCGGTTCCGTTGCTGGCCGTCCCGGTAAAGACCTCGACTCCCGAACCCACCTCACCGCCAAACTCATTCCTCGGGTCGTTCGAATCCCAATCCCCGTCATAGAAGTCCCGGTAATCGTCCGCGACCTTGTCTCCCCCCAGCCAGTAGATCGGGAGACCCAAGTCGCGCTCGTTGTACCGCGTCACGGTGTGGTCGCGAGCGTCCAAGCCATCGAAACTGGCAAGGACTTGGAAGTTGTCGCTGAAAGGCCGAAGGGCGCCGTGACCACCCGCGGCTGCCGCTCTCACATGGCCGTCGTACTCGGCGAATTCCGAGGCCCTGCCATCGCGTCCGACGGAAGAGACGAAGAGCAGTCGGAACGAGTCCCCGACAGCTAGCCCCGGGGGAGTCAGTCTCCACGTGCGAGGGACTCGGATCCGGGGAGAATCGTCATTCAGGATCGTCCCCTTGATGTCCAAGGTTCGGACTGCCCCTGCCAGTATTGCGTTCTCCACTCCGCTTATCCGCAGCACAACGGTCTCAGAAGGCTCGGGGATGTCGTCCCCCAAGACCCTGACGCTTACGATCCGGGACACCTGGCCGGGTGCGAAGATTACAGTCCCTTCGGCCCGAGCTTCGTAGTCTACGTTCGGCGTCGCCGTGCCCGTGCCTGTGTCCACGTAATCGACGCTGACCACGGAACTGCTGGGTACGTTGAGCGAGAACTCGAAGTCGAGAGTGGGCGCCTCCCCTTGAGCCCCCTCCTCGATACCTGCCGGAGCAACAGACAGGACCAGCGTCGTCTCGTTCGAGACCGGCCTGTCCCCGAATACCGCCACAAGCCTCCCGGAACCGCCCCGCAGACGCGTTGGCCGGTGGCTCAGGGTGTGGTAGCTGACTGTCACGGACTCGTCCTCGTGCACGGGACGCTCCAGCCGAAGAACCACCGTTGGCCCTTCGACGACCACCTCCGAGACGGTTCGCACAACACCGCCGACCTTGACCGTGAAGTGATCTGTGGACGGTGGCCTCGACGTGTCCAACGATTCTTCGTAGGTGAGTTCCAAGCGCTGGCCGTCCACGGTAGCGGAAAGAGGATGCAGGTGGGCCGGACTAGCCTGCGTCACCGCGAACACATCTGAGAGGCCGTAGAAGCGGAGTTCTGAGCCTTGGAGCCTTTCTTGGCCGGCGTCCAGTTCGTCGCCCGATTCCCCCGGCTTGCCGATCCGAACAGCAGGAAGGCTTTGCGTTCCAAGCCACCGGCTACCAGGATCGCGGGTGCCGTCGCTGGCGGAGCCAGTGAAGACCTCGATCCCGGGATCGACCACGCTTCCGAACTCATCCGTGGGGATATTGGAAGACCAGTTCCCGCCATAGAAGTCGCGGTAGTCATCGGCAACCAGGCCCCCACCCACCCAGTAGATCGGCACGCCGGTCTGGCCTGCATCGGAATCGTACGTGGAAAGGGTGTGTACCCGCGCCTCGACGTCCCGCGTGCTTGCGAGCACCCGAAAGTGGCCGCTGTAGGGCCGAATCGAGGTATGGCCAGCCGCGGCGGCCGTCCGCACGTGGTCGTCGTACGCAGTGATTCCATAGGCCGAGGCGTCCCTTGCGGTGGACGAGACGAACAGCAAGCGGAACGAATCACCCGCAGCGATACCGGTCGGGACAAGTCTCCATGTCGGAGGCACCTCGAGCGGCTGCATGTCATTGCCGTAGATGGTGCCGAGGCGCTCCAGGGCCCTAGCGCGGCCCGCCAATTCCGCGTTGGTTGGCTCGGTGAACCGGATCAGGAAGTGCTCTACCTCTTCGGGAAATTCATCGTCGCTTATCGGGACGGATATCGTCTGGACGGTCTCGCCCGGAAGAAAGGTCAGGGTCCCGGAGGAATGGGGGAAATCGGCACCTTCGGTCGCTGTTCCGCTCGCCGTTTGGTACCGGACGGTGACCGTGTCTTGGCTCTGCGGTTGCATCTGTACCACGAACTCGATCACATCGCCTTCTCTAGCCGAGGCGGCCTCGACCGAGAGCACCGGCAGCCGGACGAATCGAAGGTCGGCCTCGCGTCCGAAGAATGTCCACTCCTCGGTCCAGAGCCACGACCCGAACGCACCGGCGTAAGGGGCGCGATCCCAAGGGCCACCTGTTGCGGGAGGCGTGACTGCAGCCAATCCGTCAAGCGCCCTAGAATCCCTCGCGGGCCTAGGGTCCGGACTCGGCTCATTGCGCACGTTGATCAGTTCGGGGCTCCGGGGGGTGAAGTCGACGAGCGGGCGGATGCTGTCCGCGACCTGGTCGAACCAGCGGCCGCCTCCGTTTCCGTGCAGGATCAGGTTGCCCAAACCCTCGCCGCCGTTGCCGAGCCTCTGAGCCTCCACTTCCCCCGCCTGAACCGCCAGACCGCGGAAGTTGACCACCACCCAGTTCCCCCCCGTCAGCGCAGCGCCTCCGCTGAGCCGAATCCCGTCTCCGACTGCTCCCGACGGTCGAACATCCGCCCCCCCGACGAGGGTGGCATTAAACACGGCAGGCAAGCCGGCTTGTTCCGCGTTGCCTCCATTCCCGTGTCCGTGGATCCCGTGCCCCGCCCCGTCCCCCTGGCGCAGGAACAGGTGCTGGGCACTCCCGTGCCATCCTTCCGACCAGTCCAGCAGATCCCCAAGCGAGCCGCTCGACACACACCAAAAACAGTTAGCCGTCCCGCCGCGAAACGCTATTCCGTCGCCCCGTCCCGCATGGGCCTGCACGAATTCGACCCTAGTGCCAGAGCCGACGCCATAAAAGCCGAGCGCCGGATTGGGCGAACCGCCTTCCGTGCCTCCACCGGCAAATTCGACGCGCAGGAACCGCAGCGATCCGCTGGAATCATGCGGAGCGTCGCCTCCGTACTGCATCCCCGCGTCGGTCGGCGACTGTCCGGGGACTACATCGCCGGGGTCCACCGGGGCACGACCCAAGACTGCCAGCCCGCCCCAGCAGCCGGGCTCGCGGCGGCCGACCGGAGCGTCGCATGTCATCACAACGGGATCACGACGGGTCCCTTGGACTTCGATCCTGCCGCCCCGCTCCACGATCACCATGGCATCCGGCCCCAGAGCCTTGACCAAGGTTCCCGCTTCCACTGTCAGCGTCACGCCGGGGCCGACGCGCACGGTGCCTCGCAGCTTGTAAACGATGGCGCTGTACAATGTCCGGTCAGCCGTGAGCACGAGGGGCTCATCGGGATCGCCGATTTGCCGTGGCTCCCCTGCCGACACAACGAATCTGGCATGGGAGACCTTCACAACCTGCGTTGCGTCTGCGCTGCGAACTTCGGCCACGAACCGCCATGCGCCAATTCCTGGTGCCACGCCGGACCAGATCAAATCCCTGATGGCCGGCTCGAATCCTGCGGGCCGGAACGAGCCCTCGCCCATCCCGTACTGATCCACAACCGTTGGCTCTAAGCCGGTCGAGCGGATTCCTGGAGCGAAATAGCGCCGAGCACCAGTGCGCGTATTCTCTAGGTAGTAGAAGAACGTGTAGCTGTCGCCGTCAGACTGAGGGGCCACGGACCGGAAGAGCCGCATCTGCTGGCCCGGCTCGTATCCGGCGCGGTCGGTCCAGACGGCGAACTCCGCAGACGTCCCCAGCCTCTCAGGCGGCCCCGTGTCGGGCATTTCCGTTGGCGGACCAAGCGTTGAATCCTCAGGGTTCCGAGCTCCGGTCGGTGCGAGCACGATGGTCGCACCGTCAGCGGGCGGCCCGCAGAGAGCGTCGGTAGCCTCCGAGTCGATGACACTCAGCCTGGTCGAGGCCGATGTAACGCGCAGGCCGGAATCCGTGGTCCCCACGGCTCGCACCAAGACCGACTCCGGGCATTCCGGAATGCCGTCCAGTTCCCGCGTCGTCGAGATCTCGAAACTACCGTGCGCGCTGGTCTCGCCGGATGCCATCGAGACCGTCTGAAGGCGCGGCGTAGCTGCGAAGTCATTCGGAGAGAATGCGGTTTCGTCTCGTATCTGAATCTCCCATTCTTGGTCCGTCCGAGCGGGCCTAGCCAAGTTCAGAGTGAAGCTCACCGAGACGGCATCCGAGCCTTCCACGACGGCGGCGGGTGTGATCTCGAGAGTCGCTTCGGTGGCGGATTCTGGCACCCTGGCATCCTTGTCGACGATGAACACGCCGGAAAGCCCGTATAGTGGTCGCTGGGACGTCTTGAGCTTCCGCTCGTTTGCGTTCAGTTCCAGTCCTTTCGTGCCCGGCTTGCCCAAGGTCACCGCACCTTGAACCAAGGTGCCGAGATACCTGCCACTGGAATCCTTAGTGCCGTCAGTGTTCGACCCGGTGAATACCTCCACTCCGGCGGGCACCGACTCTCCGAACTCGTCGGTGGGTGAATTCGAGGCCCACTCCCCGTCGTAAAAGTCCTCGTAGTTGTCTGCCACCCTGGCCCCGCCGAGCCAGTAGATCGGGACACCCAGATCAACGTTGGTATATGTCGTGGTCGTGTAGTCGCGGGCGTCGATGCCCGCGACGCTAGCAAGCACCCAGAAGAACTGGCTGAATGCTCGAATCGCGCCGTCACCAGCGGCTGCGGCTTCGATAACGTGGCGGTCGTAGAGGGCGATACTCTCGGTGACGGCTTCCGCGGCCTCGCTTGAGACGAACAGCAGGCGGAACGCATCACCGTCAGCCAATCCGCTGGGGACTAGCTCCCAGGTCGGGGGGACACGGAGGGGTACGGTCTCGTCGTCATCCAGAATCGTGGCGACCAAAGTGACCTCCGTCTGATCGTCGGCGAAGACGAGATTCGTGGCATTGCTGAGGACCACGGCGACAGTCTCGTTCGGCTCGTCTAGGTCATCTTGGATCGTGGTGACCGTGAAGGCCTGGGATGTCTCACCCGGCACGAACGTCAGCGTGCCCGTGGTCTCAACGAAGTCCAATCCCAGTGTCGCGGTCCCGCTCTCGGTCCGGTACTGGACCGTTACAGTCTGGTCGCTCGCCGGAGACAAGGTGGCGCTGAACACTAGGGGCTCGCCCTCGAACGCGGCCGTCGCCCCGATCAGCAGCTTCCGCTTAGTCAAGTTCTGCACGACGAATCCCGAGAGCGCGGCCGCTTGGACTCCGGTTTGACTTCGCAGCGGATTCGTCCCTGCCGTATAGCTGACTGCGACGGCTTCTCCGAGCACAAGTTCGCTTGCAAGCTTCAGGTTGACGCTCGAACCAGTGATGGTGACTTGAGTGACAGGACGCGGCACACCACTCACCGTGACGGTGAAGTCCGCGGGAGCCGGCAGCGAGTCAAAATCCAGCTCCTCTCCATAGGTCAGTGTCAAGTTCTCATCCTCCGCCGTCGCTGAGACCAGCGGAATGACGGCCCCGGTCGGTGCGACGACGGTGAATACCCCGGAAAGGCCGTATACTGGCTCGGATCCCGTTGCCTCAATGACGTCTTGGCTGGCAATCTCGCTTCCGGGAACATGTGGCTTCCCGAGGCGAACGTCTTCGGCCAGTAGGCTACCGGGATAGAAGCCGCTTGGGTCCCTAGTTCCGTCGCTAGCCGACCCAGTAAAGACTCCTAAATCTGTCTTAGCGTCGTCGCCGAGCTCGTCAACGGGTGAGTTCGAGGCCCAGTTGCCGTCATAGAAGTCCCGGTAGTCGTTCGCGACCCTGCCCCCGTTCAGCCAGTAGATCGGGACACCCTGGCTGGTTGTCGTGAAACCAGTCACTGTATGTTCGCGAGCCTCGACCTCCGCCGTGCTAATGAGCGCCCAAAGGTGTTGGCTGAACGGTCTGATTGCTGCCCTCCCGGTCGACGCCGAATCTCTCACGTGACCGTCGTATCGATCGATTCGCGAGAAGACGCCTCGTGTCGAGGAGGATGTGACGAAGAGCAACCGAAACGAGCCCCCGATGGCAACGTCGCTTGGAACCAAGCCCCACGTGGAGAGGACCTCTCGGACCGGGACATCGTCGTTGCCGATCTTGCCTGCCGCGTCAAGTGTGGGGCCGCCCGATTGGAATGCGGCGTTCGTGGGGGCGCTCAGGCGCAGAACGACAGTCTCGTCCGGTTCCGGAACGGCGTCGCCGAGCACTGTCACGCGAACCGTTTGGGACGTATCGTAGGGCGCGAACGTCAGCGTTCCGGAATTCAGTGCGCGGTAGTCGCTACCAGAAGTCGCAGTGCCTTCGTCCGCGCTGACATCGGAGTAGTCGACGGTCACCTCATACGCGACCGCAGGCCGCAGCGACACCTCGAAATCCAAGGATCGCTCCTCTCCTGCATCCCCTTCAGCCACGCGCGGCGCTGAGACTGAGAGCTGTGCCTGCGTGTCGTTCTGAACGGCAGAGAGTGGAAAATCCGGCACCAACACCCCGAGCACGGAACGAAGGCGACGGGCACCGGCCGTGTACCCCGCGGTCACAGTTCCGCCGATCGGCACCGGTTCTGCGAGGACCAATGTCAAACGCGATCCGCTAACCGACACATCAACGACTGTCGCCGCAACGCCGTCGACCACCACGTTGAACTCTGCCGGTGGCGGAGTGTAGTCCGAATCTAGGTCGGAGGCGTACGTGAGGGTTAGCTCCGACCAATTCACGACTGCCGAGACGCGTTCCAACATCGTTGAAGGAGCCTGCACCAACGTAAAGACAGCAGACAGCCCGTAAAGGCGAGCCGTCGTCCTCGAGCTGAGAAGTCCATCGCTCATTTCAGCTCCGTTCTTCCCCGGAGAGCCTGAGCGCACGTCGGCATCGGGATGGCCGATATGGAGACCGCCCGCCGCCTTCGTACCGTCGTTCTCGGAGCCGGTAAAGACTCTGATATCAGCCGCAACCAAGTCCCCGTTCTCGTCCCGGGGCTCATTCGAGTCCCAGCTGCCGCCGTAGAGTTCGCGGTAGTCTGCGGCGACCCTCGCGCCGCCGACCCAGTAGATCGGCACGCCCGGGTCAGACGTCGAGAAGGTCGTCGCTGTGTGGTCCCGGGCATCATCGGTCTCCGTGCTGACAAGCGCACGAAAGCCAGCGCCAAAGGGCTCCAAGGCCGCCCGGCCGCTCGAGGCCGCGCTGCGCACATGCCTGTCGTATGGGAGGGTCGCCGCTGGCCGACCATTCCTACCGGTGGATGTCACGAGCAGAAGCCGGAACTTGGCGCCGGGGATCAGGCCGCTAGGGGCCAGGCCCCAAGTGACGGGAACCTCCCCGGCTGCGGGTGCCTCGTCGTCGATGATTGTTCCCGTGCCTGCCAGTGTTGTTCCGCCCCCTCTCAGCGCGGCGTTGACAGCATTGGCCAGCTCCAGCACGATAGTTTCGTCGTCTTCCTCGCGCTCATCCCCGATTACGGTCACGCGAACGGTCCGGCGTGTGTCGTCGGGCGCGAAAGTCAACGTGCCCCCTGTCAATGGTTGGTAGTCGGTTCCGGAAGTCGCCGTCCCCGCTTCGGAGATCGCGTAATCGACAGTGACGGCGGCGTCAGCTGCGGGACTGAGCACCACCTCGAAATCTAGGAAAGCAATCTCTCCGGTGTCGGGCTCGACGGTCCGAGGCGCGTTGATCGACAAGGTTGGCTGCGTGTTGTTGGTGACAGCGAAATCCGAGAATCCCGCGATCAGTCGTCCGAGCACGGTCCGAACAGGCTTCGCCCCGGGGGTGTAGCTCGCCGTCACCACATCCCCGATGCCCACTGCACTCGCCAGGGTCAGCGTCACCGCCCGCCCGCTGATCGAGACCTCCGCCACGGATGCAGGGCTCCCGGCAACCATCACGCTGAAATCAGCCGGACCTGGCACAGAGGTCGGATCCAGATCCGCCTCATATGAAAACGTCAGCTCGGCCCCGTTCGCCTCGGCCGTGGACAGCGCCAGTTTCGTGGCGGGGGCAGGCACGACCGTGAAAATAGCCGAGATGGCGTACAGCCGGCTCGGTGAATCCGAGTCCAAGAGGAGGCCTGTGTCGCTCAGCTCGCTGCCAGCCTTCC
This sequence comes from Bryobacterales bacterium, assembly GCA_022823865.1. Lineage (GTDB taxonomy): Bacteria > Acidobacteriota > Terriglobia > Bryobacterales > UBA6623 > VXMF01. Next base: position 1,247 of record JAJEHF010000112.1, on the reverse strand, counting down.
CAGGAGAGCCTCCCCGGACCTCCCCGTCCCTCTGTCCCAGATGCAGGCCGTCAGCTTTGGTGCCGTCGCTCTCGGAACCGGTGAAGACCTCGATATCGGCAGCTAGCGGCTCGCCGTCTGGATCGCGCGGCTCGTGCGAGGACCAGTTGCCATCGTAGAAGTCGCGATAATCATCCGCGACCTTCGCCCCGCCCAACCAGTAGATCTGCACGCCGCGATCCGAGGGGCTGAAGAGGGTCAGAGTGTGATCGCGGGCATGATCCGTCTCCGTACTCGCAACGACGCGGAAGTGTTGGCTGAAGGGTCGAAGCGCCACGGAGCCGTCTGCGGCTGCCTGCTGCACGAACTCGTCGTAGGTGGCGATCCGGCCCGGTCTGCCATTGGTCCTGCTGGACGTGACGAACAGCAGCCGGAACTTCTCCCCCGGGGCAAGATTGGCCGGTGTAAGTGCCCAGGTCACGGGCACATCCCCGGCGACCGGCGCCTCGTCGTCGATGATCGTCCCTGTCGCCTGCAACGTCTCGCCACCCCCTTCCAGCCCGGCGTTAACTGCGTTGCTCAGCTCCAGCACCACGGTCTCGTTGCCCTCTTCCAGCACGTCCCCGATCACCGTGACGCCGACCGTCTTGGTCGTCTCGGCCGGCGCGAACGTCAGCGTGCCGCCGGTCAGCGCTTGGTAGTCGGTCCCGGACGTCGCCGTCCCCGCCGCGGAGTCGGCGTAATCCACCCTCACTTGCTGCGCGCTCGCCGGCGCCAGCGTGACCTCGAAGGCCAGCACTGGGTTCGCTCCGGCACCCCCTTCGATCACCTTCGGAGCACCCACCGACAGCACCGGCTTCGTCTCGTTTGTCACCGCAGTGGCCCGGAAGTCCGCCGCCAGCTTCCCGAGCAGCGTCCGCAGAGGAGTCGTCCCCGCCGTGTAGCTCACCGTGACCGTCCCCCCGATGGGCACGGCGCTCGACAGCCTCAGCGTCACCGTCCTCCCGCTCACCGCCACCGTCGAGACGGTCGCCGCGGCCCCGTCCACGCTGACGGCGAAATCCCCCGGCGAGGGAACCTCGTCCGGGTCCAGATCCTCGCCGTAGGCCAGCGCCAGCTCCGAGTGGTTCACCGTGGCCGAGGCCAGCGCCAGCTTCGTCGCGGGCGCCGCCCCAACGGTGAAGACTCCCGAGAGCCCGTAGAACCGCTCTGCCGCTGTCGAAGTGAGCACCCCCGAACTCAGCTCGCTGCCGCTGGTGCCGGGGGTC
>JAJEHF010000208.1 GCA_022823865.1 Bryobacterales bacterium | reverse complement strand
GGGCATGTAGTCAATACGGGGTGAATTGACTACATGCCCGCGTATGTGCTTGAAATCGCAGGATCTAGCGACAGGAGAGGCGGCTTCAGACCGGTGCGAATCTCTTGCCGATCGAGAAAAATCATGTGAAGTATATTTGGTAAGTGTAAATTCGATATACTAATGAACGCTTCCGGGGGCAAAATGTTGGATTTCAAGCCAATCGGACCGCCAATCAGACAGCTCAGGGCTCGGATCGAGACGCTCGGGCGGGCGACATGGCCGGTGCTCCGCCACTCCCGCCCGGACGCGCTGAATCCGATATGGTCAATTCACCCCGAATTGACTAGACCAGAAACTGGCCGCGCCGGGTAACCGGCACCCCCGGCCGTTCGCTACGTGACCGAGCCCGTTCCGGCGCCCAGCGGGTCCAGTTCCGCCAGCAGCGGGTCCAGCCGGTTGGCCGCCCGCACCACCCGCGAGAGGCGGTCCCGACGCCGCCGGTCCCACGGGGCGTAGTGGCGCTCCGTCGTCTGGATCGAGCTGTGCCCCAGCAGCGAGCTCACGTCCTCGATCGACACCCCCGCCGTCAGCAGCCCGACCGCGAACGTGTCCCGCAGCCGGTGCGGGTGGAACCCCGCGATCCTCGCGCGGGCGGCCACCTCGCGCAGCTGCTTGCGCCAGTACTTCGCGGTGGTCACCGCCCGGCTCTTGCCCGACCACCAGAAGTGGTCCGCGTTCGGCCCGCGCAGCCGGTTGACCGCCTTCACCACCAAGTGCGGCAGGTCGACCATCACCAGCTCCCCGCTCTTGGCCCGCCGCAGCGTCAGCTCCGTGCCCACCAGCGCCTCCCGGCTCAGCGTCACGGCGTCGGCGATTGCCAGCCCCGAGTAGCGCATCAGCAGGATCAGCGCGCGCTCCTTCGGCTGCCCGTCCGCCGCCGCCAGCAGGTTGCGCATCTCGATCACCGTCAGCGGCATCGTCGGCGGCGACGCGCTCTTCGGCGGCCGCAGCTTGCGCAGCGGAGAGCGCTTCACCCACTCGCGCTCGATGGCGAAGGCGAAGAACGTCTTCGCCTGGGCCAGCCGCAGGCGGGTCGTGGAGGGGCGGCAGCGCCAGCCGCCGACCCACTTCCGCACGGCCTCCTCGTCCAGCTCTACCAGCAGCGACAGGCCGTTCCTGTCCGCCCACCTTGTCAGCGACCGGAATACCGTCTCGTACCCCTGGATGGTCCCCAGCGCGAGATTGCGGAAGCGCGCCTCGTCTTCCAGAAAGACCTTGCACGCATTCTTGATTGTCATGTTTCTGAGGTTCTCCCGGCGCCCGCGCTCCAGCGCAAACGTTTAACATTATTAACATTATATTACAAAAAATGCGGTAAGGTGTTGCGGTGCCTCAGGGAAGTGCTAAGTCTTTCGGCCAGACCCACGCCGGCGCTCCCGGCCGCGGGCCTCCTCCAAATGGCCCGGCCCCGCCTCCGGCCTCGGCGAAGCGCGTCTGACTGCGCGTGGGAGCGGGCGCCAGCCTAGGGGCGATGCGGACGATCGTTCAGAAGAGCGGCCGGAGTGCTTCCAGAGGCAAGTCGCGGCCCTCAAGCGATCGGTCGCACTCCAAATGAGTCTGACGCGAACTGGATGCTGTGGCCGGCGGGAAGCACGAGGCGATGCCAGCAGCGCATGCGCCCGGCCGCTGTTCGCCAACTGCGGTCTGTCCGTGCCAGGCTCCCGCAGCGCGACGCATGGGCTCAAGCATGCGCAGGAGATTGCAGGCGCAACGGTGGATCGCGGTCTCGCACGGAGCACTCTCGCATGGCCAGCTTCGCTCCCAGGCGAGGGTCTGGCAACGGACGGATGCCTCGAAGCCGCTCAGGGGAGGCTTCGGGGGATGACCGAGACCGACATCGAGCTTGCCTGAAATGGTGCCGGTGCAGCGCACCAGCCGGCCCGACCGCTGGACTTCCAGCGGACGATCTTCCCGACGGCAGGCACCAGCGGACCGGCGTCACCCAATGTCCGCGCATCGTTGAGGATCTCGAAGTGCCGAAGGCCTCCGCGCGACCCCGCGTCGATCACCTCGATCTGACGGCTCATCGCCTCGTTCCCCAGTGCTCGCCGGCTCAGCGGCCCTTACTGGCAGGAGCAGCCGGACCCTCCTCCCGGAACACGCGAGGCAGGACAGGCGCCGGGGGTCGGAAGGGTTCCCAAGACGCGGGATCGCGCCTACCCTTGGGCCATCAAAGACACACCTGAAGTCCTCGTTCACTGCCCCACCGCAGACGAGGCGGACCGGGCCCTGAGCCTCGGATTCACCATCGAGGCCACGCCGCAGGTGGCCGCCGAGCGCGGCACGGCTTGCTGGACGCAGGCCTGGCAGCCCGGCGAGAAGGCGATGGGGGTTGTCATGTTCCCATCCCGCGCCGCGCTGCCATGGCTCCGTCGCCGCGCCTCCTCCTCTTGAACGCGAGGTACCGCCCTTCTTGTTCCAGTGCTTCCGTAATCCACGCTCGCGCGAGTTCCTCCTTGCCCGCAGCATCGAACTCCAGCAGTTCCGGGCGTTGCGCCGACAGCTCCGCGCGGCAATCCTCGACATCGTCGCTGGTGTAAACCTCCTTGGTGCGACACGCGCACCAATCACCGGCAAACGACCTAATCTCTCGTTCCGCCTTGTCTTGCTTCATTGGCTTGCTGCTCCGGTGTGACGCGGCGGTGCACTTCTGCCGCCACTGCCTAGAGCCGGTTGAGAGAAGGCCCGCGTCGCGCCACGGCACGGAAGCATAGCATACGGCAGCTTCGCAACAGCGCCCCGAACAGAGCCCTGGCAATGGGGCTCAAGAAGAGGCCGGAGCCAAGGCCGGCCATCCTTGAGGGCCGGCGCCCGACTCCAGCTCTCTGACGCGGGAAGCCTGGCGGTTCAGCCCGACCAATGTCGAGATTGTCCGGGCATCCCCTTCCGACCGGATGGGCGCAACGTGGCCCAGGCCGTCCAAGAATTCCCGGAATTCGCCGAGGATCGAATCGAGTTCTCCCAGCGCCCTGTCGAATTCCAGCAGGTAGCGGGGACTGTCGAAGGCTCTCGCCCCCCGGCCGATAAACGTGGTCGTGACCGCCTTGACGACAATCAGGATCGGCGTGAGGCGGGACCTGACCACGTAGTTCTCCGAGGACGCCGTGTCGTAGATGGCCTTGCCGGCCGAGATCTTGGACTCGCTGCAGGTTCCGCTGCATTGCAAGACCACGATCAGCGAATCAAACTGGATCGAGGCCGGCAGCACGCAACACGTCGGGCGCGTGCGCGGCGGCGCGATCAGCCATCTCGCCCACGGTGCGGCCAAGCGCGTGTTCGCCTACCCGCTGCGACGCGATGCCCGCCAGCAACTCGCCGCCGAGCGGCTGCAGCCCGGGTCCAAGCCCTGGCGAACACCAAGTGTGCCACTCTGGAACCGATGCGCTTGGCGCCCGGTCCCGAGGACATTGGCACCCGGCTTGACCGCTTCCTGTGCGGCCGGGTCGAGGGAGCGACCCGCTCGCTGGTCCTGCAGTGGATTCGCTCCGGCAGCGTGCGAGTCGACGGAAGCGTCGAATCCAAGGCGTCGCGCAAGGTGCGCGTCGGCCAGGCGATCGAGGTCGAACCGACCGAGCGGCCTCCGTTGCGGGCCGAGCCCGAAGCGATCGACCTCGAGGTCCTCTACGAAGACGGCGACCTGGCCGTCATCAACAAGCCCTCCGGGATGACAGTCCACGCCGGCGCGGGCGCCGCATCCGGCACCTTGGTCAACGCGCTGCTGCACCGCATGGAGTCGCTGTCAGGCGCGCCCGGCCAGCTCCGCCCCGGCATCGTTCACCGCCTGGACCGGTTCACGTCGGGGGCGATCGTAGTGGCCAAGCACGACCGTTCCCACCTGCGGCTGCAGGAACAGTTCCAGCAACGCAAGGTGCTCAAACTCTACTGGGCCGCGGTCGAGCGCCCGATGCCCGAAGACCCGCACGACGATCCCAAGTTGCTGCGCCACGGCCACCCGGTCAAGCAGGACGGCGTCTGGTGGCTGCGGACCCAGATGCCGATTCGCAGGGACAGCCACAACCGGATCAAGATGGCTGTGGCGTTGAGCGGCCGCGAGGCGCAAAGCGATGTCCGCTGCCTGCGCAGCTCGGCCAAGTACTCGCTGGTCGAGGTACGCATCCATACCGGGCGCACGCACCAAGCCCGGGTGCATCTCGCCGCGATGGGGCATCCGGTCGTGGGCGATTCGCTCTACGGCGCCCGCAAGACCCTGCCGGAGATCGGGACGCCCGGACGCTATTTGCTGCACGCAAGAGTCCTGGGATTCGACCATCCGCAGAGCCGCGAGCGCATGCGGCACGAGGCCCCCCTATCGACCGAATTTAGCGCTCATCTGGCCCTGCTAGGTCTATAATGCGAGCATGCTCCTGCGTTGTTCGGCCCTACTGGCGGCGGTCGGATTGCTCGCCGCAGCATGGGCCCAAGAAAGCGGCACGGCCGAGTTCGAGCCGGTCTACGCGGGCCAAGAGTCGGACATCATCAAGATCGATGTCGCGCGCGTGCCTCTCCTGTTCACGGTCACCGACCGCAGGAACCGCTTCATCACCGACCTCGGGAGGGACGATTTCAGCGTCTTCGACGACGGCTGGGAGCAGGAGATTCGCGAGTTCGACCGCGAGAGCGACCTGCCCCTGCGGATCGGCGTGATCCTCGACACCAGCAACTCGATCCGGGCCCGCTTCAAGTTCGAGCAGGAAGCCGCCATCGAGTTCCTGCAGGGAGTGCTCGCCGAAGAGCACGACCGGGCGTTCTTGGTGAGCTTCGACACCCGCGCCGAGCTCATCGTCGACTACACCAACAACATCGACGAGCTGGCGGACGGCGTCCGCCGGCTGCGGGCCGGGGGCGGAACCGCGCTCTACGACGCGATCTACTACGCCTGCCGGGACAAGTTGCCCGAGGACCAGCCCAAGGAGCAGTTCCGCAGGGCGCTGGTCGTGATCGGCGACGGCGCCGACAACCGCAGCACGGTGACCCGCGAAGACGCGCTGGAAATGGCGCACAAGGCCGAGACCGTGGTGTACACCATTTCGACCAACCGCACCGGGACGGCCGAAGCCGGCGACAAGACGCTGCGGCGCTTCGCCCGGGAGACCGGCGGGGTCGCGTTCCATCCGTTCCAAGCCCGCGACCTGCAGCAGTCGTTCGCCAATATCGCCAACGAGCTGCGCCACCAGTACTTCATCCTGTACTCGCCCAGCCAGTTCGTCAACGACGGCTCGTTCCACACGGTGGAAGTGCGCACCAGGCATCGCAATGCCACGGTCCGCGTCCGCCGTGGCTACTACGCCCCGCTCCCGAGCGAGTCCAACTAGCCCGCAAGCCGCAATTCGATGGCCCCAGCCCAGCTTCTTGCGGCCCGGACAAAAAATTTGATCTTATTGCTTGAAATTCGTAATTTTATCGCTATAATTGAATTAAATAGTTTGTCAACCAACCTGAAAAAGGAGACCCCCAGTGAAACAAGCAACACAGCACAATCTTGACGCGGCGCTGCGCCAGATCGAGAAGGACCACGGCAAGGGCGCCATCCTCCGCATGGGAGAGCGCGACGCGGGCATCGCCGCTGACGTGATCCCGACCGGCGCCGTGTCCGTGGACGCCGCGCTCGGCATCGGAGGCCTGCCCAAGGGCCGCATCGTCGAGATCTACGGCCCGGAATCCTCGGGCAAGACCACGCTCGCGCTGCAGGCGGTGGCGCAAGCGCAAAAGGCCGAGGGCATGGCGGCCTTCATCGACGCCGAGCACGCGCTCGATCCGATCTACGCGGCCAAGCTCGGCGTGAACCTCGACGACCTGCTGATCTCGCAGCCAGACTCCGGCGAGCAGGCGCTGCAGATCGTGGAAGTGCTGGTGCGCTCGGGCGCGATCGACGTCGTGGTCGTCGACTCGGTGGCGGCACTGGTGCCGCGCGCCGAGCTGCAGGGCGAGATGGGCGACAGCCATGTCGGGCTGCAGGCGCGACTGATGTCCCAGGCCCTGCGCAAGCTGACCGGCCCGCTGTCGAAGTCAAACTGCTGCATCATCTTCATCAACCAGATCCGCGAGAAGATCGGGGTGATGTTCGGCAGCCCGGAAACGACCACGGGCGGCCGGGCGCTGAAGTTCTACTCGTCGGTGCGCATCGACATCCGCCGGATCAGCGCGATCAAGGACGGCGACGCCGTGATCGGCAACCGCACGAAGATCAAGGTCGTGAAGAACAAGATGGCCCCGCCGTTCAAGCTGGCCGAGTTCGACATCATGTACGGGGAGGGCGTCTCGCGCGAGGGCGACCTGCTGGACCTGGGAGTGAACCACCGGCTGGTCCAAAAGAGCGGCTCGTGGTTCTCCTACGAGGGCGAGCGCATCGGCCAGGGCCGCGAGCGCGCCAAGGAGTTCCTCAAGAAGAACCTCGACGTGCGCGACAGGCTGGAGCGCGCCGTGCGCCTGAAACTCGGCCTGCCGGTCGCCGACGAGCCGGCAGCGGCGAGCGCCAACGGCTCTCCCGCGCCCGGCGCGAGCGCGCAGGCGAACTGAACGAGCGATCAGGGCCGGGCCGGGCACCGCCCGGCCGCCGACTCCATCTAGCCGAACGTCTCGCGGAACGCCGCGCAGGACGCTCGGAACCCGTCTTCGAACGACCCGCCAGAGGGACGGTACACGCTCTCGAGAGAAACCGTCCCCGCGTAGCCGTCTTCCTCAAGCGCGGCGGCGATCTCGGCGAAGAACGGGGCCATGTGGCCCTCGCCGAAGCGCACCTGCTGCACCGTGGCCTTCGGGATGTCCACGAGCAAGTCCTTGACGTGAACGTGGCCGAGACAGCCGCGCAACGCCGCGTAGCCGTCCGGATAGGCGGGTTCGGCGCAATACAGGCTGTTGCCCGGATCCCACAGCACCCGCAAGTGCCGCGAGCCCAGCTCTTCGACCAGCTTGCGGGCCAGGTGCCCGGAAGTGACCATCGCGTTGTTGCCGGTCTCGACGACCAGCGTGACACCGGCGTCCTCCGCCAGCTGCACGGCGGGCTGCAGCAAGAGCTTCAGCTTGTCCCAGGCGCCTGTGGCGACATTCCACTGCTCGGCCCCGCCAGAACCGAACAAGATCATCTCCTTGCGGAAGCTCATGATCCGGACCAGCCCGCAATCGAGCGCCTTGGCCGTGTCAATGCAGCGGCGCAAGGCGCCCATTTGCAGCTCGTGCGCGCTGTCTCCCACCTCGGTCTGTCCGACCGGCAGGCCGGCGAAGAGGTGCCGCGAGACGCAGACGACCTCCACGTCGCGGCTGCGAACGAGCTCCTGGACGCGGCCGATCTGGGCATCGCTCAGGTCCCCGACTTCCCTGTCCCACAAGTACTGCAGCTCGGCGTGGCGCAGGCCATGCTCCTGCATGACTTCGAGCGCCCGCTCGAAATCGCGGCTGATGCCGTCCGTGATCACGCCGAGCCTTGCCAACGCCTCCCCCTACCAGCCGACCTCGGTACCCGCGATCTCTTCCAGCCACTTCGCCACGACCCAGTTGTCTCCGTCCGGATAGCGCGAAATCCCAGCCTGGAACATCTCGTAGGCCGCGCTGGTGGCGAACATCGCGGCTCCGGCTTCGCGGGCCACGCTCATCGAGATCCCGAGGTCCTTGTACATGGTTCCGATATGGCTGCCCGTGTTTTCGAAGCTGCGATCCAGCAGGTGCCGCGCACAGGTCTCTATCAACGGGCTGCCGGCCGCGCTCGAGCGAATCACGTCGAAGAGAGTCTCGCCCTTGACGCCGGACTTCGCCCCCAGCACGAAGGCCTCGAACGTCGCCGCGAAGATGCACCCGATCAGCGACTGCAAGGAAGCCTTGACGACCTGGCCCTGCCCGATCTGCTCGCCCACATGGAAGGTCCGCTTGGAAATCGCGTCCAAGGCCGCGCGGCTGCGCTCGAGCACTTCGGTCCGTCCGGCCGCCATCAGAGTCAGCGCCCCCCCGTCGGCCCCGGCCTTGCCGCCGCTGACGGGCGAGTCGATCAAGTCGATGCCGCGCTCGGCCAGCGGCTCTTCCAGCGCCTGCACCTCCGACGGCAGCACGGTGGCGGTGACGATCACGGTCGATCCCGGGGAGAGGCCTTCCACGGCGCCCCGCTCGCCGAACAGCGCGTCTTTCGCCTGGCCGCCGTTCATGACCATCACGAAGAGCGCGTCCGAGCTCGCCCCCGCCTCAGCACAGCTCCGGGCGGCAACGCCGCCCGCGGCTCGCAGGAGCGCCGCCCGCTCGGCCCGCAGGTCGAATCCGATGGTCGGGAATCCGGCACTCGCCAAGTTCCGGGCGATGCCGATGCCCATTTGCCCGAGGCCGATTACGCCGACTGGTTGCATGTTCCGTCCATTCGCAAGGAATCCTAGGGGCAAGCAGTCTCGCTGCCCGGGCGCGCTGCGCCCCCGGAATCTCCCGCCAACCATGCTGGACAGGGCCGCCGGGAGTCGGCGAGCGCGACGCTAGACTATAATATTGCTTTGCGCGCACCCCCTGCGATGTCGGGTGACAGCCCGGTCCAGCTCGCTCCGTAACGCGCACTGTGCAGGCTGTATCGGACCCCCGATCAAGATGCTGGAGTGGCGGAATTGGCAGACGCACTGGACTCAAAATCCAGCGCCCCTTACCGGGCGTGAGGGTTCGACCCCCTCCTCCAGCACCATGCTAGGAATCGCACGCAGCGGCGCAAACCTGCTCAGCAATCGCGGCTGGCCGGCATGGGCGCGCCGCGCCGCCGTCGGAATCGCGCTCTTCACGCCGGCCGTCGCCGTCGCGCAGGCCCAGAGCAGCGCTCCGGCGGAGCCAAGATTCACACTCCGCCACGGCATCGGCGACGACATGCCGGACTGGCTGTCGCTGGGCGGGGAGTTTCGCGTCCGCGTCGAGGGCCGCAGCGGCCTGGGGTTCGCCGCTGGCAGGAACGATGACTACAGCCTGTGGCGGGTGCGCCTCGACATCGGCATCCAACCGGTCGATTGGCTGAAGTTCGGGTTTCAGGGGCAAGACGCGCGGGCGCCCGGGATCCGCGACAGCGTCCCCAACATCGGCGCTTTCAGCGACGGATTCGACGTGCGCCAGGCGTACACGCAGCTGGGCGGCGACGATTCGCCGGTCACCGTCACGGTCGGGCGCCAGCTGTTGGCTTACGGTGACCAGCGCCTGGTGGGAGCCCTTGACTGGGCCAACACGGCCAGGGTGTTCGATGCCGTCAAGGTCCGCGTCCGAGGGCCGGGCTCCGAACTCGATATCTTTTCCGCATCGGTGGTTCAGAACGACCCGGGCCGCAGGATCAACCAATCTGCGGAAGGCAACAACCTGCACGGCATCTATGGATCCTTCAAGAGGGCGATCCCGAACGTGATCCTGGAACCGTACGTGCTGTGGCAGACCACCCCGCTGGCCACCAACGAACTCAACATGCGCGGCGACCTGGACCGATACACGGCCGGCATGCGGGTCTGGAACGATGACTTGGGGCCGTGGGACTACAATGGCGCGTTCGTCCGCCAGTGGGGCAACGTGGCCGGGGCCCCGATCCAGGCGTGGGGCTACTACGCCGAAGTCGGCCACACGCTCGACGCCTCGCTGTCGCCGCGCCTGTTCGCGGAATACACCTTCGGGTCGGGTGACGAGGATCCCGACGACGGCACGGTCGGCGGGTTCGTGGACGTGTACCCGACGGCGCACCGCTGGTACGGCTACAATGATCTCGTCGGGTGGCGCAACGTCAAGAACATCCGGCTCGGCACGCAATTGTGGCCTGGCCCCGGGGTCCGGCTGCAGTTGGACTTTCACTCCTTTTGGCTTGCCAGCAGGCGCGACGCCCTTTACAATGTCGGCGGGCGTCTGTCAGTGAGGGCTCCCGAGGGGGGTGCGGCCGAGACGAAGATCGGTGACGAGGTGAACGTTACCCTGAACTATGATCCGAGCAGGGTGGTTGGCATCGAGGCTGTGGCCGGTTACATGTTTCCGGGCCCGTTCCTGCGAGCCAACAGCCCCGGGCACGGCAACGCCTTCACCTACCTCTCGTTCATCTACAGGTTCTGATCTCGTGGCAAAGTCCCCAGCCAGCCTTGCGGCCCACGTCAGCATTGATGGAAGTGGTATGCTAGGGACTCACGGAGCGATAGACCGTTCGGCAGGCGGCGCCGTTGACGCGTCAGCTTGAGCAGGGTGGGTCACGTCTGGCGCAATCGCAGGAGTGCAAGAAATGGAACTGGACTTTGAGCGAACGGATGGCTTGGTGGTCGTCACCGGGTGCATGCGAGTCGACGGCAGCAACGCCCGAGACTTCGAAAAGGCGCTCCGCGACATTATTCAGGACGATGATCGCGCGTTGGTGCTTGACTTTGAACCGCTCACATATATCAGCAGTGCCGGGTTGCGCGCGATCCTGCTGACCGCCAAGAACCTCCAGAAGCGCGGCGCCGGATTCGGCATCTGCACGCTCGCGCCGCCAATCCGCGAGGTCTTTGCGATCAGCGGCTTCGATAAGATCATCTCGACCTACGAGACGAAGGACGAGGCCGTAGCTTCGCTCAACGGCTAGACTTCGGCCAGCTCGGGCGAAGCGCCCTCCGGATGCTTGGGTCAAGCGGCCCTGTTGGCTTGGCGCTCGATTCCTGGCAGACCGGCGCGATTCCCCCGCCGGCGATCGAGGGGCGCTGCCGATTCCCGCCCTGTCCGCTTGCCTAAGGGCTCGGCGGCGAGTCGCCCCGGCGTGAGCGCCGGGCCGGGATCAAGCCGTCTCCTCGCCCTCTCCGCCGCTTCGGGGCGCGACGTTCGCCTCTTTCGGCAAGTCGACGATCATTTCCGTGAATTCGCCAACCGCGGTCTCTACGCGAATCTCGCCGCCGTGCTCGCGCACGATATCGTTCGACAGCGCCAGCCCCAGCCCAGTGCCCTGATCGGTAGGCTTGGTCGTGAAGAACGGGTGGAACACCTTCTCCAGCACCTCGTCCGGAATGCCGTGGCCGTTGTCCCGAATGCGGATCTGGTACCTGTCGCCGGTATCCACGGTGCGAATCTTCAGCGTGGGGGAATAACCGGCCTCTCCCGCCTGCCGCCGCTCGTTGGTGGCGTGGCAGGCGTTGGAAACCATGTTCAAGACCACCCGCCCCAGGTCCTGCGGGACGGCGTCCACCTCTCCCACGCGCTCGTCGAAGTCCTCTTCGATGCTCAGCTGGAAATCCGGATCGGTGGCCCGAGCGCTATGGTAGGCCAGATTGGCATGCTCGTTGACCAAGCTGTTGATCGCAGTCGGGCGCCATTCGCTCGAGCCGCGACCCATCATCAGCATGTCGTTCACGATCCGGTTCGCGCGCTCGCCGTGCCCGTGGATCCGCTCCAAGTTCCCTGTCAGGTAGTCGCAGATATCGGCCAGATCCTCGCGTTGATCCTTGGTGAGTGGCTCGTCTCCCTGCGGCAGCGCCTCTTGCAGCTCCGTGAGCAGTTCCTGCGAGACCTCCGAGAAATTCTTCACGAAGTTCAGCGGGTTCTTGATCTCATGCGCCACTCCGGCCGTCAATTCGCCCAGCGCCGCCAGCTTCTCGCGCATGACGATCTGGTCCTGTGCCGTGCGCAGGTCCGCCAGGACCCCCTCCAGTTCCAGATTCTTGCTCTTGAGGTCCTCCGCCAGCTTCTCGACCAAGTTCAGGCGCTGCACTTCCAGCGCGTGCCGCCGGAACACTTCCAGGGCCTGTGCCATGTCAGCCACCTCGTCTGAGCCCTCCACCTCCACTTCCTTCTCGAGATTCCCCCCGGCCATGTTCAGCATGGTTGAGGACAGGTTGCGCAGGCGGCGCAAGAGATGCCGGCCAACGAACAGCCAGCCGATCAGTGCGGCGCCGGCCAGCGCGACCAGGTTCAGCCCCAGCAGCCGCTGGATGGCCGTCTGGATCGCCTCTGCGGAGGACTGGGCCGCAAGTTGCGTGCTCGAGCGCAGACCGCCCACCAAGCCCTCGACTTCTACCACCAAGCCGGTCGCGATCTCCCGGTTGCGGTCCAGCAGCGCGCCTTGCTGGCCGAGCATCTCCAGCTCCTGCTGGCGCACTTCCAGCAAGCCGTCCGGCCCGGTCGACAGTTCGAAGAGCTCGCGAAAGAGTGCGATGATCTCGTCGCCGGATTGCAGCTCGCCGATCTGGTTGAGGTTGCGCAGCGTGCGGCTCGAAGCCGCCTCGAAGCGATCCAGCAGGGTGCGCAGTTGGGCCTCGTCAGAGATCGCCGTCGCATTGGCCACCAGCTGGCTGGTCACGGCCGCGCCCTCGCGCAACTCGGCCATGAGGCGGTAGCGCGTGACCTCCTGCTCGGTAAGGTGCGTCGCTCGCGGGAGCGGCGGCTCGTCTAGATTCAGGTAACCCGTCATCGTGTAGAAGAACTGGTCGTCGATGATCGTGATGACGAGGTTGGCGAGCGCGGCGTCGATGCGCTCGATCTGCTCGCCGAGCGCGGTGCGCTGTCCCGCCAGTTCGAACGCCCGCTCTTGGGAGACTTCGATCGCCTGCATGTTGGCCGACATCTCGCGCCCCCTGACGCGAATCCGCCGAATGCCCTCGCTCTCGCCCCGGCGGGCGGCCAGCACCTGCAGGCTCTCTTCGAAGACGCGCAGCTGCTCCCCGATCTGTGCCCGACGCTCTTCAAACAGATCAATCGAATCGACCACGGTCAGCGACGGCGCCGCATCGACCAGCGCCCCGACGCGCTGCGCAACGGCGAAGGCCGCGGCCATGTCCGGCACGGTCCTCTGATTCATGACCTCCTGCGATTCACGGACCTCGTTGAACGAGATCAGCGCCACCACGCTGGCCATGATGGTCAAGGACGCGACCGCGCCGAGTCCCAGGTACATTTGCACGGCGATGCCTCGCCGCGCTCCCGCCAGGCGCTTGACGCGCTCTCCCGACACCAGCGCCAGCTTGCGCACGAGCCGCTCGAGGTCGGCCATACGCTATTGGCGCTCCATCTTCTGGGCTGCCTCGTAGGCCAGGCTGGGGCCGATCACCGTCAGAAAGACCTGGTCCGAGCCTTGGTTGTCATCGCCGCCGTAGCTCAGGCGGAAGCCGTGCAGGTCGATCGGCGGACCGTTGAGCACTTGGCGGAGGAATTCTGCCCGGTCCAGGCTCGGCCCGGTCCGCTCCAGGCCCGCGATCGCGAGGCGGCCCGCCAGGTAGCCCTCAAACGAAACGAAGCTCGGAGACGACCTGCGCGAGCTTGCTCGCAGGGCCGCCAGGTAAGCCCGCGCGATTGGCGATGTCGGCGACGGAAAGGGCACGACCTGAGTCACGTAAACCCCTTGCCCCCGGGCCCCCATCGCCTCCGCAAGCGCGTTGGTGCCACTGAACGACACCGTCGCGAACACGGCGTCCATGCCGATGTACCTGGCCCACTGGATCGCCGTCGCCACCGGGCTGTAGGCTCCGATCAACACCACCGCCCCCGGCGCCGCGGCGCGCAGCTCCAGCAGCGCCGTCTTCACTGCCGTCGTGTTGCGGGTGTACACCCCGACAGCCACCTGTTCCAGGCCGCGCTCCTTCAGCGCAGCCTGCACGCCGGTCAGCCCGGCGCGGCCGTAGGAGTCGTCCTGATACAGCACCGCGATGCGCTCGACGCCAAGGTCCTCGACGAGCCGTGTGACGATTTCACGCGTCTCCTGAAAGTACGACGCCCGCAGGTTGATGACAGTGGTCCAGTGGTCGTCTCTGAGGAATTCGGCGCCCGTCACCGGCGCGATGAAGGGCACGCCGGCCTCGGCGGCCACCGGCACAGCCACCACCGTGGTCGGTGTGCCCACCGAGCCGATCAGCGCGAAGACGTCGTGCTCCTCGATCAGGCTCTCGGTGTTGGCCAATGCGCTGGCGGGCTCGTAGGAATCGTCCAGCGACAGCAGCTCCAGCTTGCGTCCGTGCACGCCGCCCTTGCGGTTCGCCTCGGCAAAGGCCGCCAAGATCCCCGCCCGCGCATCGCTGCCCAGCTGCTGTGCCGGCCCGCTCAACGGAGCCGACTGCCCGAACAGTACCGGCTCCTCTCCCGCTTCCAAGCCCTGCGCGAGCGCCGCGCCAGCTGCCAGCGCCGCCCCCAGCGCAACGGCCCCAGCCGCTCTGCCACACATGTCCATCTTCAGCGATTCTTCACGAGCGTGAGACGATTCTTGCCGTTCTGCCGCGTGTACTGCATCTCGTCCATCAGCTGCTTGGCGATATGCACCCCCAATCCACCGACCTCCCGCTCTTCGACGCTCGCGTCAGTGTGGGGTTGCGGGGCATCCTGCAGCGGATCGAACGGTCGCGCTTCGTCTACCACCTCGATGCGCACGGCCTGCGGCTTGGACTCGACCATGACCTGGAAGGTGTGCCCGCCCGCCCCGTACCCGTGATTGATCACGTTGGTTGCCAGCTCATCCAGCACCAACTGGACGTGGAAGAGCAGGTCGTCTGGCCATCCGTGCTCGGCCCCGAACGCTGCGACCTCCCGCTCGATCTGGGCCAAGGATTCTAGGCTCGACTCTAGGTCCAGACTCAGCCGGTCCGCCATCGCTGCCTACCCCCGCTGACACAGTGCCAGGCACGTGATGTCGTCGAACTGCGGCGCCGTCCCTGCAAATTCCCGCACTGCTCGGAACACCATTCCGGTGGCCGCCTCCGCTCCGGGCGGCGTCTGCCGTTGGAACATGTCCTGCAGCCGCTCCAAGCGGAACTGCTGGCCAGCCCTGTCCTGGGCCTCGGTCACCCCGTCCGTGTACAGCAGCACCGTGTCACCTTCCTCCAGCGTCACCGTGTGCGACCGGTAGACCACCTTCGGCAGCACGCCCAGCGCGATGCCCCCCGTGTGGGGCAGCGCCGTCGAGGTGCCGTCGGCATGCACCACCAACGGGCTGTCGTGGCCTCCGCAAGCATACGTGTAGGCGCGCGTCTGGGGGTCGAACACCGCGTACAGCACCGTCACGAACATCATCTCGGAGTTGTCGTCGCTGAGCACGCTGTTGACGGTCGTCAGCACCATCGCCGGATCCGACGAGCCGATCGCCGCACCCTTGAGCAGCGTTCGGCTCGACATCATGAACAGCGCGGCGGGCACGCCCTTGCCGGACACGTCGGCGATGGCCATTCCTACGCGCGACTGGTCCAAGCGCTGCACATCGTAAAAGTCCCCGCCCACTGCCCGGGCCGGCTGCATGTTGGCGTAGATTTCGAAGCTGTCCGCCCGCGGGAACTTGGTCGGCAGGATCGAGGACTGCATCCGGCGGGCCACGTCGAGTTCGTTCTCCAGCGCCACCAGCTGACTGCGGGACTGCATCGCCTCCCGCCAGACTGCCGAGTTTTGCAAGGTCCGGTCGATCGTCACCCGCAAGTCGCCGAAATCGATCGGCTTGGTGACGAAATCGAACGCCCCCCGGTTCATCGCAGTGCGAATGTTCTTCATGTCCCCGTAGGCGGAGACGATCACTGCCTTCACGTCCGGATCGACGCTGGGAATCCGCTCCAGCAGCGCCAGCCCGTCCATCTTGGGCATGTTGATGTCCGACAGCACCATGTCGAAATGGTCCAGCTGCTCCATCTTGGCGAGCGCTTCCAAGCCGTTGTGGGCAAACTCCATCAGGAACTGCCCGGAGCGGATCTCGCGCCGCATGCGCTGCCTGATCAACTGCTCCAGATCGGGCTCGTCGTCGACCACTAGGATGCGGTGCGGCCCGTTCGGCGATACCTGCCTCGAACTTGGCACAATTCCCTCTCGCTCAAAGACGTCCAGAACGCACCGGCAGCAAGAACTCGCAACCGCCCGGCCGCGGCCCGTGCTGGGTTACGCCCACGCTGACATTATGCAATACCGCAGCCGCCGGCCCTGCATCTGATAGGATGTGGCACCCGCGAGCGGCGGAGCGACCCCTTACCGATCCCGGCAGCGGCCGGTGCCGGCGAGCCGGGAAGCCAACGGCGCGGCGGGCAGCAGGCGCAGGCACGATACTAGGGCTTGATGGCATCTCGGACAGAGCGTCGACTGAACGCCGCTGACGTTTGGCCGGCACCGGCAAACTCCGAGCGCGCGGCCGTGGGCCTGAGAAAGTGGAGCGACGCCGCGAACGCTCTCGGCCCGGGAGCGGACGGGGACTTCGCCCTGCACTTCCCCGCATCAGCCGACGGCGGTGCCATGCTGCGATGCATCTGCGGGGCCAGCCCGTTCCTGGAGAGCTGCGCGATAGCCCACCAGGGCTTTGTCCGCGAGCTCTGGAAGAGCGGTCCGGACCGCTGCGTCAACGCGATTGTTGACGGCTTGCTGTCGCTCCCCGTCGACTCCTCCGAGCAGGAGGTCGGGCGCACGCTGCGCCGCGCACGTCGGCGCGTCGCGCTGGCGGTCGGGCTCGCCGACATAGCAGGGATGTGGTCGCTGCGCGAGGTGACCGGCGCGCTCTCGGAGTTCGCCCGTGCGGCCTGCTCGGTGGCCCTGCGCGCGCAACTGGCCAGGCTCTCGGCCGAGGGAGCGTTCGCCGAGGGGCGTGAAGTATGCGAAGACGACTCGGGCCTGATCGTGATCGGGATGGGCAAGCTCGGCGGAAGGGAGCTGAACTACTCCTCCGACATTGATCTCATACTGCTGTACGATCCCGACGTGGCTCCGCTGGCGGACCGCCACGCGGCGCCCTCCCATTTCATGCGGTTAGCACGTCGGTTCGTCGACCTGCTGGCCGAGCCCACCATCGAGGGGCGCGTGTTCCCGGTGGATCTCAGGCTTCGCCCCGATCCGGTGTCCATGCCGCTGGTCATCTCAACCAAGGCAGCTTTGGAATACTACGCCAAGCGCGGCCAGACATGGGAGCGCGCGGCGATGATCAAGGCGCGGCCGGTCGCCGGCGACATCGCCGCCGGCGAGCGCTTCTTGGAGCGGCTAGGATCATTCGTGTGGCGTGACAGCCTCGACTTCGCCACCGTGCAGGAACTGCACGAGACCAAGCGGCGGATCGACGCGCAGCACCGCGGCGGGCAGATCGGCGAGGTCGGCCAGAACCTCAAGCTCGGCCGGGGCGGCATTCGCGAAATCGAGTTCTTCGCCCAGGCGCACCAGTTGGTCTGGGGGGGCACCGACCCCTCGCTGCGCCTGATCGGCACCTGCGACTCGCTGGCGGCGCTCGCCGCGGCCGGCAGGATCCCGGACTCCGCCAGCGAGAAGCTCGGCGCAGCCTACGAGTACCTCCGCCGGGTCGAGCACCGCATCCAGATGGTCGGCGACCGCCAGACGCACTCGCTGCCGAAGAGAGAGGCCGACTATGAGATCTTGGCCCGGTTTCTCGGATACTCCGACGGCCGAGCGTTCCGCGAGGCCCTGACCGGGCACCTGCGCAACGTCGAGGACCAATACGAATCGTTCTTCGAGCTGCCCCACGAAATGACGGTTGCGAGCGCCTCGTCAGCGCTGTCCGGACGCAGCCGAGCGGAAACCGAGGAGAGGCTCGGACGCATGGGCTACCGCGATCCAGCGGCAGCGTTCGCCATCGTGGAGCGATGGCGCACGGGACGGCACACCGTGGCGCGAGACCGCCGGGCGCTGGAATTGTTCCAGTCCCTGATCCCCTCGCTCGTGATTGCTTCCTGCGGGACGGAGGATCCTGACCTGGCCCTGCGCCGGTTCGACGAGTTAATCGACCGAATCCCAGACGCGCACGGCATGCTGACCCTCTTCCAAGCCAACCTGCACGTGTTGGAGGCCGTGGCCGAGACCATGGTCGCGGCACCGGCGATCGGAGCGCTGCTGACCGCGAGGCCGTCCTTGCTCGAGAGCCTGCTCGACCCGGATTCCGATTCGTCTCCGCCCGATCGCGGCGCTCTGCAAGCGAGCTTGGCCGCCGCGCTGGCGGGTGTGATGGGTTTCGAGGGCAGGCTCCAGCAGATTTCGAAGTGGACCCACGAAGCCCGCTTCAAGGTCGGCGCAAGGGTCTTGTTCCACGCGCTGGATCCGCTGGACGCCTCAACGCTCTTCTCTGACATCGCAGATTGCGCGATTGCGGCGCTGGCACAGTGCGCAAGCGACGAAATCGCACCCTCGAACGCACTTCAGCCAGGTGCCGGCATAGCGATCCTGGCCACCGGCCACTATGGCGGCCGCGGACTGAACGTCGGCTCCGGGATCGAGATCGCTGTCTTTGACGCCGGCGGTGCCCAAGGCCGTAGCGGCCAAGCTGCATCTGCCTCTGCACGGCAACTCGAGTCGGCGCTGCTGGGCGGTCTCCGCGGGAAGCCGGGTTGGCGTAAGATCTACGCCTGTGCCACCGAAGGTGCCGCCGCGAGCTACGAGGCCCTGCAAACCAGGCTCAGCGAGGGCGTCTGGAGCGCGCGGGCACCGTGCTGGCCCAGGCTCGTGTGCTGCATAGGAGACGGGGCGGAGCGCGTTTCGCAGAGCATGTCCGCCGCCCTCGAGAAGCGCCGAGACCCTTCAGCCTTGCGCGCACAGGCCGCTGCAGCAATCGGGCGACTGCGCAGCACCTCGCCGGATGGCGATCCGCGGGCGGTGGCGGAGCGTCCCGGAGGCCTCGCCGACATCGCGGTCCTGACGCACTATTTCAGGCTCCGCCATGCTCCGGAGCATCCCTCGGTCCGATCCGCCGCCACGCCCGGTGACGTGCTGGCGGAGCTTGCAGAGTCTGGCGCGATTCCGACCGACCTGGCGACGGGACTCGCTGACGCGTGGCGGCTGATGACGCGCGTTCAGACACTCCACTGCCTGCTCGAGGCGGACAAGCGAGGCGCGGCCGTCCCCAAGCGCCTGCGACCCTCATTCGCCGAGGCGGCGGGGGTGGACGACTTCGGAGACGTCGCGGCTCGCTTGGACGGCGCTTGTGCCAGGGTGAGGGCAGCCTTGCAAGACTTCGTCGGCGAGGGCTAGCCGCTCAAGACTGCCCGTGGTCGGGCAGGATGGCTATCTTGAGCTGGCCTCTACGGCTCGCCCACTGCCGGAACGCCGTGGCCAACTCCGTCAGCGGGACCTCGCCCGCGATGAAGTCGCGCGCGTGCACTTCGCCGCGACTGATCAGTTCCAAGGCTTCTCGGATGTGGTCCGGCGTGTGGTGAAACGTCGCTCTGAGGGTGAGGGAGGAATAGTGCAGCCTGCCCGTGTCCAAGCAAACGACCGTCTGCTTCGGGCATCCGCCGAAGAAATTCACCCTGCCGCCCGAGCGGACCATGGATACCGCCTGGCGCCAAGCGTGCGGGGAGCCGACCGCTTCGATCACCGCGTCCGACCCCCTGCCGCCGCGGGTGTGCCGCCGGACCTCGTCCGTCGGGTCGTCGCCGCGATGCGACTCGATCAACACCTCCGCTCCAAGATGCTCCGCCCTGTCGAGCTGGACCTGGCGCCTGCCGATAGCGATCACGCGGGCCCCCGCGATCTTGGCGACTCGCACGAACATCAGCCCGATCGGCCCCAGGCCAATGATGGTGATGGTGTCGCCAGGTTTGACCCCGGTATCGTCGATTCCCTTCAGCACGCATGCCAGCGGCTCGGACAGAGCGGCGTCGCGGTAGTCGACCTCGGAGGGGAGGATATGCGTGTTGCAGTCCACGATAGGCCCGGGAATCCTGATGTACTCCGCGTAGGCTCCGTTGTTGAAGAGCAGGTTCTCGCACAGGTTCTTCTCGCCCTGGCGGCAGAAGAAGCACTTGTGGCAGGGTGCCGAGTTAGCCGCCACGATGCGGTCACCGACGTTGAACGAGCGCACGGCCGAGCCGGTCTCCACGACGTCTCCGGACAGTTCGTGGCCCAGCGCGGCCGGCAGGGTGATCATGCGGGCGTGGTGCCCGCGCCGGTAGACCTTCAGGTCGGTCCCGCAGGTGAGCGCGGCACGGACCCGGACCAACAGGTCGGCCGGGCCCACGGTCGGAACCGCAACGCGCTCCATGCGGAGGTCTTCTTGGCCATGCAGAACGCAAGCCAGCATGTCTCGCCGCGGTTGCATCTCACTCCTGTGGCATGACGAGCAGCTTCAAGGCACCTTCTCGAGGCCGGGATGCCAAGCGCATGCCGGATTCGAACTCGTCCAGCCGAAATCGGTGCGAGACGAGCGCATCCGCCGGGAAGTCCGGGTCCCAGACCGCGGCCGCAGACTCGGACTGCAAGTCGGCGCACGCGCTGTACGAACCGAACACGGCCCGGTCCTCGGCACACACGCTCTTGCCGTCGAGCTCGAAGCGCTCCGTGGGGGAGGTCTGAGCAAACAGCATCACGCGTCCGCCGCGACGGGACAGCGATACGGCTTGTTCGACGATTCCGGGTGCCGATGCGGCCACGATCACAGCATCAACCCCCCGGCCGCTAGAGACTCGGCGAACGCAGCCGGCCACGTCGCCGCCGGCGTCCCAGGCCTCGGCGGCACCCAATTGGCGGGACAGCTCCAGACGAGAAGCCAGCCGGTCGCTGGCATAGACCGACCGGATGCCCTGCCGACGCAGCAGCGTCGTGAAGAGCAGCCCTATCGGGCCCTGCCCCATCACTAGCACGCTCTCGTCGGGATCCGCGGCCAGTTTCGCCAAGCCCTTCAGGCAGGTGTTGGTCGGTTCGACGAACGTCGCACGCTCGAAGCTGGCATGAGGCGGGATCCGCTCTACCCCTCGGCGCACGATCCAGTCCATCACCCTCACGTACTGGGCGAAGCCGCCGCCGGCGGGCTCGAAACCGGCAGTCACTCCGACCCGCTTGTATGTCGAGCACTGAGCATAGTCACGGAAGCGGCAGTAGTGGCAGTCGAAGCACGGAATGTGGTGAAAGAAACACACACGATCGCCCACCGCGTAGCTGTCGACGCCCTCGCCGACCTGAGCAACGACTCCGGCCGTCTCATGCCCGTAGATCCTCGGAGCGGGCAACAAGTCATGCTCGATCTTCTTCAGGTCCGTGTGGCAAATGCCGCAGGCCTCGACCCGAACGAGCAGTTCGCCGGGTCCGATCGACGGCACCGCGATCGACTCGGGAACAACCGTCTGCCGACCGCGATAGACCGCGGCGGTCATGGCTTCAGGAACCGTCATACGCCGCCGGCCGCCAAGGGGAACTCGCAGCGCCTGAGGCACGCGCCCAACGATCGGGCAGCGGCCGCCGAATCGCGACGCAGGCGCATGAGGCCGGACCAACTGCCGCGTGCGCGCAGCGCTTGTCCGAACACACTCCAAGCGGACAACGAGCCATCGGAGCGGAGCGCGCGATCAAAGTCCACAGGCATGTCCTCCGCGGCGAGATCGCTAATCGCCCGGATACAGAAGAAGGGCAGACCGTGGTCCCGAGCCACGGCGGCGACCGACGACGCCTCCATATCGACAGCCTGGGCACCCTGCCCCCAAAGCTCGCGCTTGGCCGAAGCTGACTGCACGACCCGGTCCACGGTCAGCAGCGCGCCCCGCCGCACGTCGCCGAGCGACCCGGCGGGGAACCGGCTGGCGAACTCTCCCTCGTCACCGCGGACGGAGTCCGCGACGAACACGTCTCCGGCCAGAAACGACGGGTTCAAGGCACCTGCGAACCCGGTCGAAATCACGGCCCGGACCGATTCCTTGGACACTATCGCTCGCGCGGCGGCGGACGCTCGCGCGCGGCCCGCGCCGTTAGCGACCAAGATGGCCCGGTCTCCCGCCAGATCTAGCGTCGCAGCCCAGCGCAGACCCGCCTTGGCGCAAGGCCTGCATGACCGCAGGCCCGCGAATTCGAAGGAAAACGCCGCGATGAGCAAGAGCATGCCAGAGAACCGAAGCGCCAGCCCTCGCGCGAGCCAGCGCTTGTCTCGACATTTATTTTCGCACCCTCCGAACACAGAGCCACCAAAATGCTCCGGTGCGCCAAGCTGACACCCGGGCAGCTGGGATGGGATGCAACCCTCGAGGCTTGGGCAGGAGCGGATCTCGCCGGGCACATGCGGCCTGGCTCCGAACGTTCGCTATCCGCCGCCTGATTGCATCGCAGTCTTGGGGTCTTCGCGCACGCGCGCCTGCAGGCGGCGCATGCCGCGCAGCCAGCGGTCATAGTCGGACGCCTTGCGGCGCATGTACTCGGCCACTTCGGGATGAGGCAAGATCAAGAAACGCTCCTCCGCCAAACCCTCCACAACGGCATCGGCAACGTCGGAGGGCTCGATGGCCCCGGGTGTGAGGAAATTGTCGCGTTCGCCGCGTTCGCCCAGCAGCAGCCGCGTGCGCACTCCCTGAGGGCAGAGCACGGAGACGCCGAGCCCTTGGTCGCCGTAGCTGACCGACAGCCACTCGGCCAAGGCCACCGCGGCGTGCTTGGTCACGGCATAGGCCAACGAGCCAATCTGCGTCAGCACGCCGGCAGCCGAGGCCGTGTTGAGCAAGTAGCCCTCGCCTCGAGCCGTCATCTTTGGCACTAGATTCCTCGCAGCGTAGAGATGCGAGCGGTAGTTGACGTCAAATACACGCTCGAGGTCCTCATTGGATACCTCGGGCCCGCCGGGATGAGAGATACCGGCATTCGAGCAGAACAGGTCTATTGCGCCGAATTCCTGTTCGACCGCGGCGATCAGATCGTTGACCGCGGCTTCGGAACGAACGTCCGCAACACGAGCGGAAGCGCCGATCTCGTCGGCCGTCGCGCGGACGGCAGGAGCATCGAAGTCGGCCGCGACCACCGCCCGAGCGCCTTCCTGCACGAACCGCTCGGCCAGCGCGCGCCCAATCCCGCGCGCGGCGCCAGTTACGACAACTACCTTTCCGTCGACCTGCATGAAACTCCTCCTACCTAGCGACAGCGGACGATTCGAAGTCAATCCAAACCGGCGACGACCACGCGATCTGGCCGTCCCGCTGAACAATCCGGACATGATAGTGCGCCGAGCCCTCGCCGGGCGCATCCTCGTCCCGGAAGTCGACCGCGACCGCGGACGTGCCGGGCTTGGAGGAGTACACCACTTCCCCGCTCCGCACGATCTCTAAGGAGGCTACAGGCGCCGTAGCGGACGCGCGGAAGCTGAGCGACGGCGGGTTCGAGGCGGCGAGTTCGCCGCCCATCTTCACCATTGGAGCGCTGTCCGCGGTTGCCTCGAACTGCAGCACGATGTTGTCGGTCGCGGCGTAGCTGCGCCGTTGCTTGATCGCGTCAAGAATCGCAGTGTTAGCGAGTTCGCTGGCCCACACGCACGCATAGGACTGATGCGTGGACTCGTGGTCTGAGTTGGACAGCAAGCCGATGCGCCAGCCCTTCTTCCAAGCATTCCACACGTATCCGGCCGTCGCGGAGGTGTTGGCCTTGGCCGGAGAGTTCGGTTCCTCGTAAGACCCTCGCAACGCCTGAAAGACCTCCACGACCGGTTCCGCCCTCGCGTCGTTGTGGCGCCAGTCCGTGCCTCCCCCGCCGGCCGTCGTGTGTGCGATCGCAATGTCGCCGTGCTTCAGCAACGCCGGGTAGAGGCGGTCGGCCCAGCTCTCATTGCCGGTGAACTCCTCGTCGGAAATCGGCACCGCCTGCGCGTCTCTCCGCGCGGAAATGATGTTGCGGTGACCACCGGGAAACGTGACGGTCCTCTCGTAGCCGAAAAACGTCGCGAACCGCCCGTGCTGATTGAACATGGTCGCGATCTGGCGCGTCTTCCACCATTGGTACTTGTAGAAGTGCAGCCGCTCGGCCCCGGAATGGTCGGTCACGGCCAGGAAGTCCAGCGCCCCTGCGTCGAGCGCGTAGCGGTACTGGAACAAGATGTCGCCGTCCCGCTGGCTGTCCGCCGACAGGTCGGTGTGTCGATGCAAGTCCCCCCGATACAGGCGCAACGGCTCCTTGTCCGCCCAGCGGGCGCTGCGAACCCGCTCGAGATCGGCCGCCTCGGACGGAGCGGCGTCCCGGAAGGCCCGCGAGTCGGGGCGGTACCGCCGCATGCGCTCTTCGGGACTGGGCTCCGTGGCCAGATCGAGGCTGGCGTACCGCAATTGGGAAGTGTGCACGTGCGGATCTTGGTAGGTCCTGCCGTCTCCGGTCCACACGGCCACCGTCTCGCCGTCGAGGCGCGCCAGCGCCAGCTGCGCGTATGCGCCGCCCGAGCTTAGCGGAAGGTCGGTCACAGGTGACCAACGCGCGCCGTCAAAGGCCGCCATGCGGACTGACGACATGGCGCGGATGGTGTCGTACCAAGGCTGCATGCGTCTTTGCTCGTCGCCGAGCATGACCTTCAACTCGTGCTCTTCCACGGGCAAGCGCAGGATCATCTTGCGAAAGAGCAGGTGGGGGACATCGCGCTCTCCCATGACCAGTTCCGGGTACTCGTGCATGTCGGACATCCATGCCGGGACCGCCTCTTGCAGCGCTTGAACCGGCTCGGACCAAGCGCCGTTGGCATAGCGGGCCACGCGCACCTCGCTGGTGGCCCGCAACTGCGTTCCGGGGCGGCCCAAGACGCCCCAGTCCTTGCCCCAGTTGGGGCCGCTCTCGGCCCAAGCCACCCACACCCGGTCGGCGGCATCCACCGCCACGGACGGCTCGATCGCCCGGTTGTGGTCTGCGGGCACCCCGATGATCGCATCGGCGGAGCCGGGCAGCAGTCGCCTGAGGAAAATGTCGTAGCTGCCGCGTTCGTAGCCGTCCCAAGCCACCCAAACCGACCCATCCGGGGCAGCGGCCAGGTCGGGAGCCCAGTCGTTGGCGTCAGACTCGCTGACCCTGATGGGCGCGGACCAGCCATCCGCGTCGAAACGCGCCGCCATGACATCGAGCTGGTCGCCTCGGAATTCCTGCCACGCCACCCACGGGCTTCCATCCGTCGCCGTCACGGCTACTGGGAAGTACTGGCGCGTGCCTGTCGGAGATACGTAGACCTCTGGGTCCCAGCTCTCGGAGGCTGGATCGAATGCCTTGTCCACGAGCCTCCAGCGACCATCGGCGCACTCGGCCCACAAGACATGGATCCGCCCTTCGGAATCGCTCGCCACCGCCGTGCCGAAATAGTCGCCCCAGCGCGGAGTCACGCGATACGTGTGCCAGGCATCCTGTTTCTTCCAAGCGAGATAGAGCGCGTTGGCTTCGTTATGGAAGGTAGTCCACGCGACGAAGAGCCCGGCTTCGGTCCAGGCCGCCGCGGGGTAGTCGTGCTGGCTTGCCTCGCCCCTAGTCAGCGCGCGGACGGCAGGAGCAACGCTCGCGGCAACATCCCCGTCGAGGACTTCAATCCGCCGCTTCTGCCTGAGTTCCGTGAGCGAAAACGAGAAGTCGCCTCGGTTCGTCTGGACCGAGACCACCGCGCCTGGACGCGCCTCGACGCTGAGGTATACGCCGTTGGGGAGGATCTTGATTCCGCCCGGCAACTCCTCGCGTTGTCGATAGCGGGCATCGGGCGGGCTGTACCAGCGGGTTTCCAGCTCCCAGCCCGAGGCCCCGATGATACGGTCGGGCCGATCGAAGTGCCAGCCCCACACTGCCTGAACAGATCCGGGCTCAACATTGGCCTGACCAGTCCAACGCTGAGGTTCAGGCGCGCGCAGGCCGAATTCGAGCTTGACGACGACATTTGCCGTCGGATGGTCGATTACGGTGCTAGGCGTGTCGATAGCCAGAAGCGGCGCGACCTGCAAGCATGCGCTGGCAGCGCAACAGATCAGCCGAGCTAGTGCAGACATCGCCGTGAAGAGTAGCAGTTTTGACCGGCCAGCGTCAGTGGCCCAACGGGGGAAGAGGGGCCAAGAAGCACTTGACTCGGTGCGATCGAATCGGACGGGCCGCATCGGCTTGAATGTAACGAAATGCGAGCAGGCAGAATACCGAGCCGCCTGTTTGGAAATATATAACGAACAAATATAGGATTTTCAGTGTAAACTGGTTGACCCGCATCAAATTTCGTGCTTGAATGGAACTGCGATGTCTCACGCAAGCCCGGTTGACCTCATGCCGACCATGTGGCATCCGTCCATGGGCGACTGCTATATCGCGGTCCGCATTCCGGTAACGACCCCAACTCGTTATCTCTCGTACCATGCGGCCCTTAATCTGCGGCTGCCTGGCGAGAATACCGGCGACTGGCATGGCGACGTGCCGTTCGTGACGCTCAAAGACAGTCCCCGAACGCTAACCTTTGCCGGGCCAGGAGGGTTCACAGATACGACACCCAGTCTCGGCAGCAAGGGCGTGCGAGACATGGCCCACATCTTGGAAGGGATCTATGTTCCCCCAGGCTGCGGTCCGGTTTGGGTAGCCAACCACTACCGGGCAATTGCGGATTTCGTCCTTCTTAACACGCGGGGTTGTTGGAGCGCGAGGAACCCGAGACATGTCACGGTGCGCTGCATCAACCAATGGCTGAGCACTCCAGAACGCATCGAGCACCTAGTCGAGGAGTACCTCAAACCACTGCGCAAGCAATTGCCTCCAGAAGAATTGGATCTCCACGAAGCATGGCTACCGACCGTGGTGTTCGATTAGATCGGGAACAGGCCCTCCATGAACGTCTGATGAGAGCGGTCGCTCGTCGGATCTGTGGATTAGCCACCCAAACGATTGCGAGCCTTCTCGTCTTTGTTGCGCCCTTTCCGCCGACTCCCCAAACAGACTGCCGCGTTAGGCCCCTTCGCGGCCATTCCTATACTGTGGGTTGGCAGGCCCTTCGGCAGACACATCCGTAGACGTCATCGTGGTCGGTGCGGGGCCCACCGGGCTCGCGTGCGCCATCGAAGTCCAGAAGTCCGGCTTCACGGTCAAGACAATCGAGAAAGGCTGTGTCGTCAATTCCCTGTACAAGTACCCGACGAATCTGACGTTTTTTACCACGCCGGAGTTGCTCGAGATCGGCGACATCCCAATGACGGCGGTCCGGGAAAAGCCCACCCGAGGCGAGGCGCTGAAATACTACCGCAGGGTCGCCAGCCACTACCGGCTGGACATCCACCAGTACGAGCAAGTCCACGCGGTGACGGGCAGCGACGGCGCATTCTCGGTCGCCAGCACGAACCGCCTGGGCCAAGCCTGCGCCTACTCGGCCCGCAAGGTCATCCTCGCCACCGGCTTCTATGACATTCCGATACTTATGGGAGTGCCCGGAGAACACCTGGACAAGGTGCATCACTACTATCACGAGCCGCACCCGTTCTTCGACTGCGACGTAGCGGTGATCGGCGGCCAGAACTCCGCCGCCATTTGCGCGTTGGAGTGCCACCGGGCCGGTGCCCGCGTCACCTTGGTCCACCGCCATCCCGAACTCAGCCCCAAGATCAAGTACTGGATCCTGCCCGACATCTCCAACCGCATCAAGCACGGCGAGATCAAGGCCTATCTGGGTAGCACGGTGACCCGCATCGAGCCGGGAACGCTGCATCTGACGACCCCGGATGGCCCTGTGGCGATCAAGAACGACTTCGTCTTGGCTATGACCGGCTACCAGCCAGACACGGAATTCTTGGCCAGCCTCGGCATCGTCTTCGACGAGGAAGCGAAGAAGCCCCGTACCAATCCGGACACGCTCGAAAGCGACCGATCCGGCGTATACCTCGCCGGCGTAATCGTAGCCGGCATGCACACGAACGAGATCTTCATCGAGAACGGCCGATTTCACGGCGGCCAGATCGCCGCTGACATCTCGGCCAAGCTCGGCGGCCGCCCGTAGCAATCGAGCGCCCTCCGACTTCCAAGACAGCCCCGCGCTCCTATAATGGTTTGAGTTGGCTGCACCGCTTGCTAGCGGCTGCCAAGATTCGGACCTAGCGAAGGACTCTCGCGGCCGGCGGGTGCGTTGCAGACCTGCAAGCCGACGGTGCCGAGGCTTCGTGGGCACATCGACATCATGATCATGGCCACCCCGATTACCGCTCTCCACGCTCCAGCGATCCCCGGGCAATCGTTCTCCAGGAATCCCGAATCTCGGAAGCACGGTATCGGTCGAACCGGAAGCTCCCGCCTGCTCTTGCTCGCACTGTGTCTGAGCACTCTGCTGGCCGGACCAGCCCTCGGCGAAACCGTCCAGTTTGACGGCAGCTGGACGCGCTCGTGGGACCTCGCCAAGGGCGAGACGGTTCGGATCCAAGTCGGCATCGCCAACCCGGGCAGGCTTCCCGACAACGGCCGCATCTCGGCGCGCTGGAGCGGGCCTCCTCCGAGCACTGCCCAAACCACTCCGTCGATGAGCCGGGGGGACCTGGTGCAAGGCGAGGAGAACGGCTGGACCAAGGTCCTGCATGCGCTGGACCCGGACGTGTACCAGACGTACAAGGCTCCGCGGGCAGGCACTTACGAACTCTCCTTGACAACCGTCACGGATGAGCCTTGGCCCGCCGCGCCGTACCATCGCGACCAAGGGCTTGCCCGGCTTGCCGCGACCGCTCCGAAACGAACGCCGGGCATCGACGACATAGCGATCACTGTCGACGTCGCGCACGTGTCCCAGACCGTCTCGCGTGACCTCGTGCTCGAAACCGAGCCCAACAACGCCCCGGAAGAAGCAGTCTTGCTGCCATTCGAGGATGGCAACGCCGACCAAGTCCTGCGCGTCATCGGCGGGGCTGACGACCTGGAGTACTTCGACAACGCCGCCTCCGGGAGCTCGCCCGACGATTGGTACCGCTTCGTCTACCGGGGCGACAGGGTCAAGCTCTTGACGGCCAACCTGCAGCTCGTCGAACCCGTCGTCAGCGCGCGCATCCGGGTGTACAAGCCGGGCACTCCCACTGCCGAGGAGCTGGAGCATCGCGAGGCCGCCAAGCGTGAGGACTTCGGCAACAACGAGGCGGTGCCCTACATCCATCCCGACACCGAGGTGATCCCCGGCCCGGAGCAGGTCTACACCTACTACGACGGCCGCGACGTCAACGAGCGCATCCACCAGCAAGACGACAACTTCCGCTCGTTCGTCACGCGCCGCGTGCAGCCCGGCGGCACGTATTACCTGCGGGTGGAAGCGAACCAGCCGGGCTACGAGCTGGAAGTCCGCCTGGTCGAGCCGGCTCCGTTCGACACACCTCAGCAGGCACTGCGCCAATCCATCTACTACCACCTTGCCGAGATCGACGCCTGGCTGATCCACCGCCCGCGCAACATCGCGGTGCATCGCCGCGTCCGGGACGGCTCGAGCCTTTTCGGCGAGAACTGCATGAGCTGCCACACCCAGAGCGGAGTGTGGGGCGTCGCCGACGCGCTGCGGCACGGCTATCGCCCCGATGGGACGGTCCAGAACCACCGCCGGCTGGTCAACACGATGTACGAGAGCCTGCGGCCGACCAACGAACTCGTCGACGCCGCCGTGAACACCTCGCTGGCGCCCAACGATCTCGGCGACGCCCCCGCGGGCAGCCGCGTGGCGGGCCGCAACGTGGTGCAGCACGAGCGCACCTTCAAGCCCAAGAAGCTGCACTCGTACCAGCAGAAGCGTACCGCCAACTATGTGCTGCAAACCAACGACCCGCAGGGCATCAACGCCGCGGGCAGGGGCTCCAACTTCGGCCCGAACGTGGTCTTCAAGTTCGCGGCCGAGATCCTTGAGCGGGCGTGGCGCGACAGCGGCGAAGAGAAGTACCTTGCCGGCGTGGTCGAGAAGGCCGAGAAGATCGTCGCCACCGGCGACGTCCAGATCAAGGTCACCGACGACCTGGGCCACCGTATCGAGTTCTTCCACGATCTGCTCCCGCGCGAGGAACTCGCCAAGCTCGACGCCGAGGCCGAGTTGGGCAAGCGGGCCCGGGAACTGCTGCCGGCGTTCGAAGCGCAGGTCGAGCGCGACATGAAGCGGCTGCTGGCCCTGCAGCAAGAGGACGGATCGTGGGGCTTCGACCTCGGTGTGCACGACGAGGCCACGGACTCCTGGAACCGAATCGATGAAGAGGGGGACCCCGCGCCAACGGCGGTGTCGCTCATCGCCCTGCGGGCCGCGGGACAGGGCCCGGACAGCCCCCCGGTCAAGCGCGCCGTGCGTTGGCTGCTGGAGAAGCAGTTCGAATACGGGCTCTGGAACCGCTCGGCACAGACCGGCTTCGTCACCAACGCCTACGTGATCCGCGCCCTCAGCCGCCTGTTCCCGGGCGACGCCCAGCCGTTCGAACGGAGCGACTTCGAGCCGGGGCCCGACGAATCCGCCTTGGAGAAGCTCTCCCGCGTCCGGGCTCTGCAAACCACTGGCCGGGCGGACTTCGCAGACCTGATGATTGCCGCAACCGACGACGAGATGCCGCAGGTCCGCTACTACGGCTACCTCGGCATTGGCGGCTCGCTGGCCCCGGCTGGCATCCCCGCCTTGATTTCTGGGCTCTCCGATCCGGTCAAGGCGTGCCGCGAAGCCGCCTTCTGGTCGCTGCGCCAGTTGCTCCTGGACGATCAGGGCTGGCCAGCCGTGCTAGCGGCCTATCGCGGCGGTGACGAGCGCACGCGGCAATCGGTCCTGCAATCCCTGATCATGCGGGCGGACCTGGTCGGGCCGCGCTCCCAAGTGGACGCCAACGAACTGGCCGACCTGCTCGCCGATGCCATGCGCGATCCGTTCCCGGGCGTGCGGGCCTACGCGTTCAAGGCAGCGTGGCACCAGTGGGTCTGGAACCCGCCGCTGCGCCAGCGCATCAACCGCGCCTGGGTCGCGGTCCTGCAACAGCCCGAACCGAACAGCCACGTCGAGAATGCGATGCGCTACTCGACGACCTCGATGCTGATCGTCAACGGTCAGATCGCGAACCAGACCGGCACCGACAACCGCGAGCAGCAGTACCGCGAGTTGGAAGACCTGTACCGGATGCTGTCGTCTGCCCGGCAACGGGCGGGAGACCGGCGAGACCTGCTCGAACAGCGCTTGGCGGCCGTGGCGGCGACTCATTTCCAAGAGCGCGGCGGAGACGGCGGCCCCGGCCAGCTCGGATACTCGACGCCCGGCGCGACCGAGCTGATCGGTGACATCCTGCTCAGCATCTACCAGACGCGCAGCGACGACGGGCAGGTGCCGTGGAGGTCCATCGCGCTGCAAGGTGCCGCCAACGTGAACTCGGCCCGTTTGCAGCGCCACCTGCTGGAACTGCTGCAAGGCGACGACCTAGAACAGGTCGCTGCCGCGGCCAAGGCCCTGTCCAACCCCAGCGCCCTGCGGCTCTCCGGCGACGTCGAGACGATCCGTCCTCTGCTGGCCAAGCTCGATGCGTTCCTGAATGCCGGCCGGCAGGACGATGCCGAAGCGCTGGTCCGTTTCCTATCGCGGGTCCGCTGGCAGTTCAGCGAGGGCGAGGACAACGCCGATCTCGAGCGCGAGTTCTTCAAGCTGCTCGTGCCGCCTGCGCGCCAGTCCCCGATCGCCGCCGCGCCGCACCTGCTGGGAAGGCCGGCCCCCAGCGCCACGGACCAATCCCCGGCGGACAGCGAAAGGGCGACGCTGCTGGGACGGGTGCTAGGCAACAACCCCACGCTGCACCGCCGGGCGGCGTTCGACCACGTCGGCGGGGACGCGCTCTTCTGGCTGCCATCGACGGAGTGGATGCTGCGCTATCAGGAGGGCGGCCCCACCATGGAAGAGGCCATCGAAGGCGCCACCGAGGCCGAGGACCTAGAGGTCTTGGACCTGACGGGCGGACGCACCACCAAGCAGCTCGTGCCGGACGGCCTCACCAGCCGCAACACGATCCTGTGGTGGCGCGAGGGGCTGCCCGGCAACGAACTCACGTTCGGGGTGGAAGCGCCCGAAGGCGGGCCCTACGAGATTATCGCTGCGTTCCTTCACGACCGGGAAATGGGCACCGTCCAGCCGCTCCTCAACGGCGAAAGCATCGAAGACGCGATCGACTTCTACCGCGAGAGCCTCACCGCTCCCGGCCCGGTGTCACTAGGCGTGCATGAGTTCAAGGCTGGCCAGAACCGGCTGACTTTCCGCATGGTCGGCTCGAACGACGACGCCGAGCCGAACTACATCTTCGGCCTGGACTACCTCAAGCTAGAGCCAGGCGAGACCGCCGGCTCGCTGTTCACCAAGGACGAGTTGGGCATCGACGTGATCGATCCCATCGTGGAGGCCAAGGACAGGCTCGTCGGCATGTTCACCTCGTGGTTCTCCGAAGACTCGCCCGAGGACGTGCGCAAGCAGGCGATCGCGCTGGCCAACAAGACCGCGCTGCGCCGACATCCCGAAGTGCTGAAGGCGCTGACGGCCTGGATCGACCACGAGCCGAGCCCGCTCTACCGCACCCGCATCCAGAACATCCTCAACAGCGACGACAAGATCTACGGCAAGCGCCTGCGCGAGATCATCGCCGAAGAGAGCAAGGCGCAGCAAGGCAGCGATGTCCGGGCGCTGGCCGATTCCGACGAGTGGATCGAAGACATCATCCACTTCCGCGACTACGTGTTCACCGAGATGACGCGCATCGACTCGCGCGACAACCGCGCCTGCATTTCCTGCCACGGCGTGCCGGGACGCGTGCCTACCCTCTACTTGGACCCGCCGGACGCGGCGGGCTACATCCCGCCCCAGGCGCTGCTGGGCAACTACCGGCGCATGCAAGCACGCGTGGACCTGCACGATGTCGAAAAGAGCAAGTTCCTGCGCAAGCCGCTCAATATCCAGTCCGGTGACGAGGACGGGCACCAAGGCGGGGTGCGCTACGAAGCGGGCGACCCGGGCTACGGCGTGATCCGCGAGTGGGTGCTCAAGCAGGCCGACCTGCAGCGCGGCGGCTGATCAGGCGGTCTCCACCGCGGCGGCCCCGGCCAGGCCGCGCAGTTCGATCTCGCGCTCGCGCATGATGAACTTCTGCACCTTCCCGGTGACTGTCAGCGGGAACTCGTCGACGAACCGAATCAGCTCGGGAATCTTGAAGTGGGCGATCTGGCCTTGGCAGAACGCCTTGACTGCTTCTTCTGCGAGGCCGGAACCGTCGCGCGCCTTGACCCAGGCCGCCACGCGCTCCCCGAGGCGCTCGTCAGGAACGCCGAAGACGTACACGTCCGCGATGTCGGGGTGCGTGTGCAGGTACTCCTCGATCTCCCTCGGATAGACGTTCTCGCCGCCGCGGATGATCATTTCCCGGGCGCGCCCGGTGATGCGCAGGTTGCCGTCCGGGCGCATCGTGGCTAGGTCTCCGGTGTGCAGCCAGCCGTCCCCGTCAACCGCCCGGGCCGTGTTTTCGGGATCCTTGTCGTAGCCCTTCATCACGAGATAGCCGCGCGTCAGCAATTCGCCCTGCACACCCACGTCAACGGTCTCGCCTGTCTCCGGATCAATCACCTTCACCTCCGTACACGGCATCGCCTGCCCGACCGTGGCAGTGCGAACCTCCAGCGGATCGTCGCAGGTGCTCTGCGTAATGGCGGGGGATGATTCTGTCTGGCCGTAGGCGATGGTCATCTCCGAGCAGTGCATCTGTCGCACGACCCGCTTCATCAGCTCTACGGGGCATGGCGAGCCGGCCATGATCCCGGTGCGCAGGCAGGTGGTATCGAAGCTGGCGAACTGGGGATGGTCGAGTTCGGCGACGAACATGGTCGGCACTCCGTAGACTGTCGTGCAGCGCAATTCGTCAATGGCTTGGAGAGTTGCCAAGGGATCGAACTGCGCCGAGGGCAGCACGAGCGTCGCTCCGTGGACGATGCACTGCAACGAACCCAGGACGCAGCCGAAGCAGTGGTAGAGGGGCACGGGCATGCACAGGATGTCCGCGGGCGTCCAGCGCAGCCCGGCACCGACGAGGTGGGCATTGTTGACTATGTTGTGGTGAGTGAGCAGCACGCCCTTCGGGCTGCCAGTCGTGCCGGATGTGTACTGGATGTTGACGACCTCGTGCAAGTCTCTCGGTCCGGGATCGGGAGCGACTCCGCCGCCGATCATCCGGTCCCACTGCGACGTGCCTAGCAGAACCGAAGCGCGCAGGGAGTGATTGCTCCTGCCCTTCGCCTCCTCCAGCAGGTCGGCGTAGTTCACGCGGGCGTCCTGCTCGTTCAGGAAGATGGCCTTGATGCCCGAGCGTTCCAAGATGTATGTCAGGTCACGGGCGCGGTAGGCGGGATTGACGTTGACCAGGACGGCTCCGATCTTGGCAGTGGCTACTTGCAGGTAGACCCATTCGACGCAGCTCGAGGCCCACATGCCGACCCTGTCGCCGGGACGGACTCCCAAGCCCCACAGCCCCGCCGCGACTTCGCTCACGCCCCTGTCGAGGTCTGCGTACGTGAGCCGCAGCCCTTGGTGGCGCGAGACGAGGGCATCCTTGTCCGAGTGCGACGCGACCGCCTTGTCGAAAACATCCCCGATGGTCTCGCCGATCAGGGGGATGGTCGGGCCCTTCGCGTAGCTCTTCCCGGGCATGAAGCAGTGATTGTACAATGCGCCGATCGGCTTCTGGGGGACGGTAGAGGCAGCGGCGGGCACCGGTCGAGAGGCGCGCTGCGGGTACCCCGTGGCGAGGGCGGAGCGGCTCCGCGGGACGGCGACGATCACCTCGGCTAGTCGCGCCCATTGCACATGGATCGACGCCCGAGGCCCCGCTATTCAGGGAGGCCAACGACCGTCTTTGCTATCTTTGTCTACCAGTGCATGTCGTCTCCGAGGACCATGCGATAAATCGCGACCGCCGCGAGCAGATCAAGTACGTAGGGTTCACGGTTGTCGTCGGCGTCCTGCTGCTGCTGAACCTGTTCGGCATCTTCGATTCCTTGCTTGGAATCGACACAGCGATCTTCCTCGCGGTGCTGGCGGGCTACAAGACCTTTTACCGGGCCATTTCCGAGCTCCTCGAGCGCAAGATCTCGGCAGACCTCGCGATCGTCATCGCGGCGGGCGCGGCCCTGGCGATCGGAGAATACTTGGCGGCCGCCGAGGCCATGTTCATCATGCTCCTCGGCGAGGGCCTGGAGGCCTGGGCCGCCGGGCGGACCGAACGGGCGATCCACCGCTTCGTGGACCAGCTGCCCCACCATGCCCGCGTGCTGCGCGATGGCGAGGAGGTCGAAGTCCATGTCGAGGACTTGGAGCCCGGCGACTTGGTCGTCGTGCGCGCCGGCGAGCGCATCGCCGCCGATGGCACGGTCGAACGCGGTGAATCGTCGGTCGACGAGAGCCCCATCACGGGAGAGTCCGTGCCTCGCGACAAGAGCGAGGGGGACGAAGTATTCTCGGGCACCCTGAACGGTCACGGCCTGCTCCACATCCGGGTGACCTATGCCGCGGAGGAGTCCACCCTAGCGCGGCTCATTCACTTGGTGGAAGAGGCCCGCGACCACCGCACCGCGCCGGTGGTGCGGGAAGCGGACCGCTACGCCCGCTACTTCCTGCCGGCCATCCTGCTGGCTGCCGGCGCGGTCTATTTCCTGTCCAGCGACGTCGAGGCCACCGAGCGCGTGCGCCGGGCCGTGGCGGTCCTGATCGTCGGGTGCCCCTGCGCACTGATCCTGGCCACTCCCGCCGCCATGGTTGCCGCCATCGGCGGCTTGGCCCGCCGCGGCCTGCTGGCCCGCGGAGGGCAGGTCGTCCAGACGGCCTCCAAAATCGACACCATCGTGTTCGACAAGACCGGCACGCTGACCACCGGCGAGTTCGAGATCGTCGATATCTTGGTGGCCCCGGGCCACACCGAGGAACAGGTGCTCACTCTCGGGGCGACCGCGGAAGCGAGCTCGGACCACCCGCTCGCCAAGGTGATCGTCCGCACCGCCGAAGAGCGCGGGATCGCCGCCGGGGAATTCCAAGACGCACAGATCGTGCCCGGGCGCGGCGCCGAGTGCATCCATCGCGGCAAGACCGTCCGAGCCGGCAACGAGGCCTTCCTCAACGACCACGGCATCTATGGCCTCGAAGACTACTTGACCGCCTCCGACCGGGCTGGGGCGACCCCGGTCCTAGTGGCCGAGGGCGACCGCTGCGCGGGCGCGATCTTGCTGCGAGACACGCCGCGCCAGGGCGCTCACGATGCGGTCCACGAGATCGAGGACCTGGGCATCAGCAACATCATCCTGCTCACCGGCGACCGTCGCAAGGCTGCGGACGCGATGGCGCGGGTGGTCGGCATCACGCACGTGGAAGCCGAACTGCTGCCAGAGCAAAAGCTGGACCGGATCAAGCAACTGCAGGTGCAGGGCCGCAAGGTTGCCATGATCGGCGACGGCGTCAACGACGCGCCCGCCCTGGCGGCAGCCGATGTCGGCGTGGCGATCTCGGGTTCCGGCGCCGACATCGCGGCCGAGGCAGCCGATGTCGTCGATCTCAACCCGGAGATCGGGAGGCTGCCCAAGCTGTTCGGTGTTTCCAGGCGGGCCGTCACCACGGTGTGGCAGAACATCATCCTCTTCGCCGGCGTGGTCAACGTGGTTTCCGTCTACATCGCCGGCATCGGCTGGATGGGGCCGGCACTAGCCGCCGGAGTCCACCAGATCTCCTCGATCTTCGTGATGCTCAACTCGGTGCGCCTGCTGCGCATCGAGCGGCCCGCCGGCCAGCTCTCGCGCTGGGAGCGCGTGCGGTCCCATGTCGGCATCGCCCAGCTCTGGAGGGCGGTCCTCGACATCCTTCGCGGCATCGATCCCGCCGCAGGCTTCGCCTGGCTGGTAGAGAACCGCAGGCTGCTATCAAAGCCCGCCGCAGCCGCTCTGCTAGCCCTGTGGGCGTCCACGGCCGTCTTCACCATCCGCACCGAGGAAGTGGGCGTGGTCGAGCGCTTCGGCCGCAGGGTGCTGCCCAATCGGGAGCCCGGCTTGAACTTCAAGCTCCCGTGGCCGGTCGATCGGCTGACGCGCGTGCGGGCAAGGCAGATTCGCGCGATCGAGATCGGCTTCCGCACTTCGGAGGGCGCGGCGTTCAGCGAGCCTCCGTCCTACGAATGGAACATCCAGCACCGGGACGGCCGGATCCAGCTCGAGGACGAGGAAACGCTGATGCTGACCGGCGACCAGAACATGATCGAGATGACCGCCGTGGTGCACTACGACATCGACCGGGCTGACGACTACATCTTCCAACAGCTCGATCCCGAGGCCGTCATCCGCGCCGCGTCGGAAGCGGCGCTGCGCAGCGTCGTGAACACGGTGTCGCTGGATGCGCTCTTGACCACCGGCCGCCACCGGACCGAGCGGCGGGCCGCCGAAGAGCTGCAGCGGCGGCTTGCGGACTACGGCACAGGAGTGCGCGTGCAGCACGTCCGCTTCCAGGACATGCACCCGTCGGTAGAGGTCGTCGATGCGTTCCGCGAGGTCGCCGGGGCCTTGGAAGAAAAGAGCCGGATGATCAACGAGGCCGAGGGCTACGCCAACGAGCAGGTCGCGCTGGCCAGAGGCCAAGGCGAGGCGCTGGTGCAGGAGGCCCACGGCTACATGGCGAGCCGCACGGACCGCGCGGGCGGCGACGCGGCGCGCTTCCAGCAGCTCGAGTCAGCCTATCGCGCCGCTCCCGGGCCGACTTCCACGCGGCTGTACCTGGAAGCGATGGAAGAGATCCTGCCGGGCCGCAAGAAACTAATCATCGATTCTTCGGGCGGCCGGCGCACGCTCTGGACGATGGACGAAGGGGTGATCGTCGCGCCGCCGGGAGCCCAGATGCAACAGCCGCCGCCGCCATTCGAGCCCGCCGAGTTGGGGGAATAGACCATGCACGACCACCACCACACACACGACCACGGCCATTCCCATGACCACAAGCACGGGGACGAGCAGCACGAGCACGGGCACCATCACGACCACGCTCCCAGGGAGCCGTTCGACTGGCGCGGGCTGGTGCAGCGCAACCGCAACCTGCTGCTGGCGCTGGGAGTGGCGGTCCTGGCCTGGTCTGCCCTATTCACGGTGCGCGAGACAGAGTTCGCCCTGGTCACGCAATTGGGCAAGCCCGTCCGCACCGTTACCGACGCGGGCCTGAGCATCAAGGTGCCCCTGCTGCAGCAAGTGCAGCTCTTCGACCGGCGGCT
The DNA here is from genome assembly GCA_022823865.1 of Bryobacterales bacterium. Lineage (GTDB taxonomy): Bacteria > Acidobacteriota > Terriglobia > Bryobacterales > UBA6623 > VXMF01. The sequence continues at coordinate 75,202 of JAJEHF010000208.1, read as the reverse complement.
CCGGGTCTACAACCCCCCGCGCTCGGAATTCCTGACCAAGGACAAGAAGAACCTGAGCATCGACACCTATGCCCTGTGGCAGATCGCCGACCCGCAGGCGTTCGTGCAGGCTGTCGGCAACGAGAGAGCGGCCGAAATGCGCCTGCACGACCTGGTTTGGTCCGGCCTGGCGGCGACGATCGCCAATCTCGACTTGGAAGAAATCGTCTCGACGTCGCCGAAACAGGTCAAGACCGAGGAAGTGCTCGACAAGTTGGCCGAGCGCAGCGGCACGGCAGCGCTGGAGGAGTACGGCATCAGCATTGCCGACGTGCGCCTCAAGCGGCTCAACCTGCCGGAGCAGAACAAGCAGAGCGTGTACGCCCGCATGCGCGCCGAGCGCGAGCGGATCGCCCGGCAGTACCGCGCCGAGGGCGAGGAGCAGGCCCTGCGAATCCGGGCCGAAGCCGACAGGAAGAAGGAGGAAATCCTAGCCAAGGCGTACAAGGAGGCCGAGACCACCAAGGGCGAAGGCGACGCGGCTGCCGCTCGCGTTTATGGCGCGGCCTATTCCCGCAACCAGTCCTTCTACAAGCTCACGCGGACCTTGGAAGCCTACCGCAAGGCCCTGGACGAGGACACGACCGTGATCCTCAGTGCCGACTCAGAATTGCTGCGTCTGCTGACGAGGGGGCAATAGCACCGGCCATGCACCAGCACGCGCACCCGTCTCCGGCGACCGACAGCCCGTCCGGCGGGCCGCTCGGCGAGAGCCTGCGGCAGGTTTCGGCACGCCACTTGGCGGGCGCTCTCGCGGCGCTGTGGCTGTTCTCGGGCGTCTACGTGATTCGCACCGAGCAACAGGCCGTGCTGACAACCTTCGGGGCGTTGTCGAACGATCAGGTCATGCCCGGCGTCGGCTGGCACTGGCCGTGGCCCGTGGGACAGGTGTACAAGCTGAAGGTCCGCGAGTTGAAGCGCGCGTTCATCGGGGGCGAGCTGGCCGACGAGGCGAACGCCCTGCCTGCCGACCCCGTGCTCTCCCAGTTCCTCAGCGGCGACCAGAACATCCTCAACGTACGAGCGGTCGTGCAATACAGCATCGCCGAACCGGCGAATTATCTGTTCCGGTCGGCCGACGTCGACCTAGCGGTCGCGAACGCCGTCGAAGCCGCTCTCGAGCGGCAGATCTCCACCCGGGCGGTGGACGAGGTCCTCACGACGGAGAAGATCGCGATCCAAGAGGAAGTGCGGCGGCAGTCGCAAGAGCTGATCGACCGCCACGGATTAGGGGTCGTGCTGTCGACCGTGAACATCCGCTCGGTCACCCCGCCAGCGGAGGCGGCCGATGCCTTCCGGGACGTCGCATCGGCCAGGGCGGATTCCGCGCGGATCGTCAACGAAGCCGAGGGCTACGCCAACGACATCCTTCCCCGGGCGCGCGGGCAGGCGCAGCAGATGCTGTCCGCGTCACACGGCTACCGCGAACGCCGCGTCCAGCAGGCTCGGGGCGACGCCGCCAGATTCGAGAAACTGGCCTCGGAATACGCTCGGAACCCCGAAGTGACGCGCAGCCGCCTGTTCCTGGAGACGATGGAAGAGATACTGCCGCGCTTGCGCAAGACGATCGTCGACGAGGACGGCAATCTCGACCTGAACATCATCCGGCGGGGCAGCAGTCGCCAGTCGTCGCTGCCATGAGCAAGGATGCGAAGGCGCAGGCAGTCACGGTCACGGTCATCGTTGCCGGCTTGGCGATCATCGCCTGGTACCAGGGCGGGTTCGAGCGCCTGAACTTTGGCGGCAGCGACGACAGCGGCTTCTTGGGCCTCGGCTCTTCCAGGCCGGAAGAACCGCGGGATGTGATCTATTCCATGCTCGACGCTGCCCGGGACGGGCTGGTAGACGATTACTTGGACTGCTACACGGGACAGATGGAACGCACGCTCCGCCAGAGCATGGAAGAGATGGGGCCGGAGCGCTTCTCGGAATTCCTCCGCGAGCGCAACAGGGACATCAAGGGCATCGCCATGAACGCGCCCGAAGAGGCCGGCCAAGAGGCCCAAGTGCGAGTGGAGTATGTCTACGCGGACCGCAACGAGGTTCAGCAGATCTTCCTCGAGCGCGCAGGCGAGGTCTGGAAGATTGCGAGGGTCAGCGAGATTCAGCGCGTCGAGACGCCGGTGCCGTACGGGACGCCGGTCTACTGAGAGGCCGGGCCGCCGCTGGCGCAACCGGCACCGGCATGGGGGACCGGCGCGAGGCGCCGGACGCTACGGTTCCGAGATCCGGGCGCCAAACGCGCCCTGAATCCTGTACCAATCGAACGTGCCGGCCACCTCGCGATGGTCCGGCCCCAGGAACCTGCCCGCGATCTCGTGGTGCGAGGTCGAGGATTCGAAGCTGCCATTGAACACCGGAATGCCGCCCCACCACATGTCGGGCCGCGTCCGGCCGCTCGCCTGGTCAACGATGCCCGTGAGAGAAACCGTCGCTAGCAGGTAGGTTGCAGTTCTCAGGCTGATGCTGGCATCGCCGCGGACGAGGTTTCCGTCCGTCGCCAACCCGCTGGTGTCGATGCCAACCATCTCGCCCGTCCATGTGGCGCTCACATCGGGCGGGTTGGAAGACGAGCCGGTTCCCACCATCAGTGCCGCGGAAGCCCAGCGATGCTGGACGAGATCTTCGTCGGCGCGATAGATCCCAGCCGCGCCGAAGTAGCCCTCCTCAAGCCAGCCGCCAAGGCCGTTGACATCGGACGCGACACCCCCGATCGGCAAGTCCGCCAGCTGCAGCTGCTCGATCCGGACGCCTTGGATCATCCCGGCGGGATCCTCGGGCCTCGCGCCCAGCAGCAGGCCCTCGATGGTTGAGACCTCTGCGATGGAGCCGATGATGCCGCGCTGGGCATCGAGCGAAGGGACGCTCACGTGCAGCCGGACGTCTTCGCCGACCGCGTCGGGCGAGCTCTGGCCGACCGGGAGGAACGGAACGGCTCGGCTCATATTCGACGCGGCGAATCCTCCTGACAGGCCGTCCCACTGGAAAATGCCCGCCACGCTCGTGCCGTCCAAGCCCGCGAAGACCCCCTGCAACAGGTTGGCACCGTCCTCTGCAACGAAGTTCCCCTTCGAAACGGGGATCGACGTCCAAGAGATGCTCTCGAGGGCACGACCGGAGCCTTGGTCGGACAAGTTGGAGAACTCTACGTTTACTGCTGGCTCTGGCGCCAGATGCACGCTGATGGAGACATCCCCGCTGACCTGACTGCCCCGCCAGCGCGAGTCGCTGATGTCTTCAGCCTGCAACACGCCATTCCAGCGGGCAACGCTCGCCGTCGGACTCGTGAGGAATCCGAATCCGCCTGCGATCAGCGTGGTCGCCTCGATGCCCTCTGGAAACGGCTGGGGCCCCTGCCCCAAGTCGAACTCGATCGTGCTCGTGAGAGCCGAGTATCCCGCTTGGCCATCCTGGCCCGCCAGGCCTTCCGCTCTCATGCTGAGCGTGGCCGGCAGCAGATCGCCAAGCCCTAGACCGACCCGCAAGGTCATGGAGAGCTGGCCGTGGTCGCCGCCACCGCCACCGACAACCCCGCGCACGCTCAAGCTCATCGCGCCGATGTCGATCGCACCTTGAGACGACTGTCCTAACAGTACGGGCACGTCGGTCAGGGGCGAGTCCAATTCCGCCAGCTCCCCAATCATGGGTTCGTGCAACGCTGGCGGTCCACCCAAGACTACGCCCAGGAGCCGTGTCGCCGCGGGCAGCGGGCCCACGGGCGGCGCGGTGGGCCCGACGTCCACGACCGTGAGCGCTTCAGGATGCTCGCGCTGGGCCCCGAACGCGCCGATCAGTCCATCGCTCTGAAAGATGCCTCCCACGCCGATGTGGCTCCGGCCGTAGAACCTGCCCTGCACCGCATCGCCTTCCGTACCAGCGCTAAAGGCACCGTCCTGTACAGGCACGTCCGTCCACTCCAATTCCGCTCTCGAAGCTCCTGTGTTGAGGTCGAAGAGGTCGAAGAACGACACATTGGCGCGCGGATCGGCATAGCTCGCGATCGAGATCTCGACCTCGCCAAGGACAGCGTGGCCATCGGTCGCGGTCCCGCTAACGTCACGCGCGAAGGCGCTGCCGGACCAAAACAGCAAGCCTTCGGAAGGATTCGTCCCCGCGGGCTCGCCGATGGAGAATGGCGTGGGCAGGTCCAACGGCAGGATCAATCCGTCATTGGCCGGGTCGCTGCCCAAGGCCCGCCCGATCCCGAAGCTGCCGAACTGGAGAGATGCAATCAACGTGTCCACGAAGATGTCGAACTCTTCCGTGGAAGTCTGCGTTCGCGTCACTGTCAGGTCGGTGACTTCCGTGGCGACGATCGGAGGCGAAGTGTGAGCCCGCACGGCCCTGGCGCCGGGCACCACCGCTGCGCCACCGGTCGTCTCTGCCGATTGGGCGGCTAGGCGCGGCACCGGCACGAGCGCGGCGAGCAAGGCCGAAAGGCCGATCCCAACAGCCAGTCGAGGCACTATCGAGCTGCGAGGGCAACCGCCGTGCCGACGTGCCGAAGCGGGGTTGCATGAGGGGTGCTGCGACGCAACAAACGACATCGAGCTTAGTCTAGGGGACCCTCACGGGGTCCTCTGGTCGCCGAGGCAGGGGCCGCGGCTCCTCGCGAATCTTTCGCTGCACCTCTTCGATGGCCCGCTCCAACTGCTGGTCCCGGCCGGCGATGACGGCCTCGGGATCGTTTGCCACGACGATGTCGGGGTCGACGCCGTGTCCTTCGATGATCCAAGAGCCATCCACCGCGTTGGTCGCGAATTCCGGCACGCGCACGTCCCCGCCGTCCATCAAGGGGCCGTGCGAGGTAATGCCGATCACCCCGCCCCAAGAACGCTTGCCGATCAGCGGACCGAGGCCCGCCTGCTTGAACCGCGCCGCGAAAATGTCGCCATCCGAGGCGGAATTCTCGCTCACCAGGCAAACCAGGTGCCCGAGAAACACCTCGCCCGGATACGTGCGGAAGTCGTCGATCGTCCGGGAGAAGCGCGTGCCGAGCAGTTTGCGGCGGAGCCGCTCGATCAACATCTGCGATACGTTTCCTCCCCCGTTCCCGCGGACGTCCACGATCAAGCCTTCCTTGCGGAGCTGCGGATAGTACCACTTGATGAACTCGCTGATGCCGCGCGAGCTCATGTCAGGCACGTGCAGGTAGCCGACGCTGCCGTCGGTGGCATCCGAGACTGCCTCGCGATTGGCCTCCACCCAGCCCAAGTAGCGCAGGTTGGACTCGTCCGTGATGGGACGGTACGACACCTTGCGCGCTCCGTCGGAGCTGGGCGTGTCGTTGAGCGTCAGCTCCACCGGCCTTGACGCCTTGTGGCGGAGCAGGCGGTACGGATTCGTGCCGGCCAGCAGGTCGTCGCCATCAATGGCAAGCACGTAATCCCCGATCCGCGCATCCACGCCGATCTCGGTCATAGGAGCGCGGTATTCGTCTTCCTCGTTGTGACCGCGCAAGATGCGGGAGATCCGGTAGCGGCCGCTGCCCGCGTCCAGTTCGAACTCCGCCCCCGGCAACGCGACCTTCGGGCGGTCGGGAGTCTCGTAGTCCCCGCCGGAGATGTAGGCATGCCCGACATTCAATTCGGCGATCATCTCGCCAATCACGTAGTTGAGGTCCGAGCGGTGCTTGACATGCGCCAGCCACGGCCGATAGCGCTCGCGCAATGCCGGCCAATCGTAGCCGTGCATGTTCTCGACGTAGAAGAAGTCTCGATATCTCCGCCAGACCTCGTTGAAGATGGTGGTCCACTCCTCGCTCGGCACCAAGTCGAGCTCCATCCCGCTGGTGGAGACAGTCTTGGCATCCTTGGCGTCGGGCTTGGCGTCCACCAGCCTGAAGCCGGCCCCCTTGCGGACCAACAGCTTCTTGCCGTCAGCCGAGAGCGCGAAGCCGCCAGCCTCGGTGACCGTCTTGAACTCGCGCTCTTCGAGGTCGAAAATCTTGACCTTCGCCTCAACGCCCGAACTCCGCCCGTAGTAGAACGGCCCGTCCTGCAGCACGAGCAAGGACCCTTCCACAGCCGCCAAGCCGCGATAGTTGTCCGCGGGCAGCGGCAGGCGGGCGACTCGGTCGCCGAGTCCGTCGAAGTCAATCTCAAGGGGCCCTTCTTCCGGCTCGTCTCCCCCCTCGGCGGCGGATTCCGTCTCGCCGCTGTCGTCTGACTTGTCGCCGTCATCGTTGGCTTCTTCCTCGTCGAGTTCGGCCTCATCGCTCTGCGGCGGGAACGGATGCGCCACATCCCTGCGGAGGGCGAGGGCGAAGATTCCGGTCTGGCGGTTCGTCGCGAAGTTCCATTCCGTGGTTGAGATCAGCGGCGAGAACTCGCGGTCGCTGAGAAAGTACAGGAAGTCGCCCTTCTTCCCCCAGACAGGGAGGAATTCCTCGAACATCGCGCCCCCGACTTGGTGTAGCTTGTCGGCGGCGGCATCCCAAATGAAGATCGAGTTGACACGGGAAGCCACGCTGACGGTGAACGCCAGATAGCCCCCGCGCGGCGACCACTCGTAATCGGTGATCCTGCCGCGCGGCTCGTCCGCGATCTCCTTGACCTGCTTCGTCGCCACCTCCAGCACGTACACCTTGCCCAGCTGGTCGGAGAACACGATCCGCTCAGAGTCCGGAGACCAGACCAAGCGGTACAACCGACCGCTTGCCCTGTCCGTCAGCTGCTCCGAGCTGCCGCCCATGTGGTCGATGACATGGACCTGCTGTTCGCCCGACATGTCCGACACGAACGCGATCCGCTTGCCATCGGGCGACCAGCTCGGCGAGCGATCATGCGCATCGGACGACTTGGTGAGGTTCCGGGTCGGGCCCTTTTCGGCCGGAACCGTGAAGATGTCGCCGCGCGCGCTGAACACCGCGCGCTTGCCTTTCGGACTCAGCGAATAGTCTTCGACGTTGTCGGCCGCCGAGACGCGTCTCGGCCGCCTCGCGACGCCGTCGCTGGGAACGCTGATCGAGATCGCGCGGGACTTGCCGGCCTTGGTGTCGTAGACGCGCAGTTCCCCGTTGAGCTCGTATACGATGCGACCGTGCGAGTCGCTCGATGGCCAGCGCACGTCCCAGACCTTCTCGCGAGTGAGCTGCCGCGTCTGCTTGGTCCTCGTGGAATAGCGGTACAGGTTGAGCGTGCCATCGCTGTCGGAGGCGAAGTACACGTCAGCGCCGATCCACATCGGGTCGCGCTCGCTGCGGACATGGTCCGTGATCTGCTCGGCCGTGCCGCTGTCCAAGTCGAAGATGTACAGGTCCTGGGCCCAGCCGCCCTGATAGCGCTTCCAAGCGCGGAAGTCCCGGAACAACGGAGCATACGCCACGCGCTTGCCGTCCGAGGAAATGTCCCCCGCGCCCGATACCGGCATGGCCAGAGCCGACGGCAGCCCGCCGTCCAGCGGCACCGTGTAGAGCCGGCCGTCCTTGGCCCCCCAGTACTCGCGGGTCGAACGGAACAGCACGGCTGCTCCGTCGGGGGTCCAGCCGTAAACATGGTGGTCGTAGCCCCAGCGCGGCGCCAGCGGGCCGCGAGCGGGGTAGTACGTCAGTTGTCGCGGTTCGCCGCCGTCAGCGGGAACAACATAGACTTGCTCGTCACCGTCGTACTGCCCCGTGAACGCGATCCACCTGCCGTCCGGCGAGAACTTCGGAAACAACTCGAGGCCCGGATGGGCGGTCAGCCGGACGGCCCGGCCGCCTTGGCTCGATGCGGTCCAGAGGTCGCCAGCGTACACGAACGCGACGCGGTCGCCGTGGATGTCGGGATATCGAAGGAGCTTGGTCTGGGCCGACAGACTGGCCGCCAGCAGCGCCACAAGAGGCAACAATCGCAGGGTCATGTAAGGGGATTTTACCAGCCAGCCCGCGGCTCTCCTCCAAGTACGGCACGGAAGCCGTCGGATACACTAGCGAGTGCACGCGACGGCACGGTCGGCACGAGCCGTGCGCGTCGGCGATCAAGGAGAATCAGGTGATGCAACGCACTTCCGCGACCTCGCTGCTTGTCGCGCTTGCCCTGGCGGCTTGCACTGCGCCGCCGGCGTCAGAACCGGCGGCAGCGGACGCGCCCAGCGCGACGGAGGCTCGCCACGTCAAGGTCTACTTCGAGCAGGGCATGTTTGGCGGCTGGCCTGCCAACCATGGCATCTGGAGTTGGGGCGACGAGATCCTCGTCGGTTTCGGCAAGGGTTGGTACAAGGATCTCGGCGACAGCCACCACATTGACCGCGAAATGCCCGAGATTCCCATGTTGGCGCGCAGCATGGACGGCGGCGAGACTTGGGCGCTCGAAGATCCGGGCGCCGCAGGCTATCTGCTGACCGAGGGCGGCTACTTGCACGGCGTAACGCGGCCGGGCGTCACCATCCCGGAACTCCGTGACAGCGAGGGCGGAATCAACTTCACGCACCCCGATTTCGCGCTCACGGTCCGCACTAACAGCATCCATGCGGGTATCGGGCGCGTCTTTCACTCCTACGACCGCGGGCGCAGCTGGGACGGGCCGTTCCGGCTGCCGGCCTTCGACTCGCCCGGCATCGCGCCGCGCACGGACTACATCGTCGACAGCGAGGACCAATGCACCCTGTTCATCACCGCGGCCAAGTCCGACGGCAAGGAGGGGCGGCCGCTGTGCGTGCGCACGACGGACGGCGGCGCGACGTGGAGCCTGCTGGGCTGGATCGGACCCGAGCCGGAAGTGGGCTTCTCGATCATGCCCGCCTCGGTGCGGCTCTCCGATACCGAGATACTGGTCACGGTGCGCATGCGCGACGAAACGAAGCGATGGATCGGCGCGTATCTTTCCGCCGATGACGGCGCGAACTGGGACTACCTCGGCGAAGCCGTCCCCGACACCGGCGTGGGCAATCCACCCTCGATGATCCAGTTGCAGGACGGCCGCATCTGCCTGGTCTACGGCTACCGGGCGGAGCCGTACAGCATCCGGGCACGACTCTCGGGCGACAACGGCAGGACTTGGGGCGGGGAGATTACGCTGCGCGACGACGGTGCCAGCCGCGACATTGGGTACGTGCGCTCGATCCAGCGGCCCGATGGCAAGGTCGTGTCGGTGTACTACTTCACCGATGAAGCGAGCGGGCCGGAACGCTACATCGGCGCCACGATCTGGAGCCCGCCAGCCCCCTGATTCTTGCGGACAAGGGCGTCGGGCAAGCCTACGAATTCGCGTCGAAGTAGATGCAATCGGGGTGCTGGAAGACCACGGCGCTAACGCTGGCCTCCGGATCCATCATGTCGCCGTCGGTCAGTGTCACGCCGATCTCGGACGGATCGAGCAGCTTGAACAGCCCGCGCTGGTCCTCCAGGTTCGGACAGGCCGGATAGCCGAAGCTGTAGCGCCGGCCGCGATATTTCGAGCGAAACCGATCCTCCATGGTCATGCCTGCCGGATCGGCGAAGCCCCAATCCTCGCGGATGCGCCGGTGGACCCATTCCGCACAGGCCTCGGCCGTCTCGATCGCCAAGGCTTGGATCGCGTGCGACCGGAAGTACTCCCCACGGTCGCGGTAGGTTTCGGATCGATCACGGATGCCCTCTCCCGCCGTCACGCAGAACAGGGCCACCGAATCCCTGTAGCCGTTGGGGCGGGCGATAAAGTCCGCCAGGCTCAGGCCCTCGGCGCGACGCTGGCGCGGGAACGAGAATTCGTGCAGCAGGACATCGCTGCCAGGTTCGAACAGCCGGATCGAGTTCCCGTGGGACTGCGCGTCCAAGAAGCGCCAGATGGCTCGCGCTTTCATGTACCGCTCGGCGTCGGTTTTGGTATCCTCCACCGCCGCGTGCAGCGCTAGCGCCTTCTCGTCGCGGTCGGCCAGTGCCCGCTTGAAGTTGCCCCTGAACCCGAGGTGCCGCGAATAGAGCATGGCGGGATTGATGTACTGCCACAGGTCGCGCAGGTGCGGAACGTCCTCGCACCGGCGCGCGTCGTAGGGACACTTCAGCGGAGGCACGTCCGCGCGCACCCGCGAGCTGCGCGCGGTCTTGGCGGAGGCGGCCCCTTGCCGGTCGCGACCAGCATCGTCTCGGACCGGCGCGTGCTCGGCCTCAAGGTCAGCTCTTGCCGCCGGGTCCAGCGCCCGGTCCAGCAGTGCCAGGCCATTCATGGCGTCCTTGGCATAGCACGTTAGGTCGCCGTAGGAAGGAGCGATCCGCTTGCGCGTGAAGTTCGCGCTCAGCGCGGCACCGCCCACCAGCAGCGGAACGCACACGCCGGCCGAGCGCAGGTCTTGGGCCGTTACTACCATCTGCTGAGCGCTCTTGACCAACAGGCCGGACAGGCCGATGGCGTCGGGCTGGTGTTCCCGGCACGCGTTGATCAGCTCTTCCGGCGGCACCTTGATGCCCAGGTTCAGCACGGTGTAGCCGTTGTTGGAGAGGATGATGTCGACCAGATTCTTGCCGATGTCGTGGACATCGCCCTTGACCGTGGCCAGGACGATCTTGCCCTTGTTGGCATCGGCGGTCTTCTCCATGTGCGGCTCGAGGTGGTCCACAGCCGCCTTCATCGCTTCTGCCGACTGCAGGACTTCGGCCACGATCAGCTCGTTGTTGTTGAATAGCCGGCCCACTCGCTTCATCCCTTCCATGAGCGGCCCGTTGACGATTTCGAGGGGAGCCACGTTATCGGCGAGCTTTTGGTCGAGGTCGGGGAACAGCCCTTCCTTGGTGCCGTCCACGACGTACCTCGCCAGCCGTTCGTCCAGAGCCAGGTCCTGCACTTTCGGCCCGCGGCTCTGGACGGCCCCGCGGAAGTGCTCCGTGACCTTCGCGATGTGGAGCTGGTTCAGGGCCGCCTTTTGCTCCGGAGCCTGAAGCCGGTGGTCCTGCGGTGCGTCGATGCCATCGCACGGCAGGTTGTGCAACAGCCCTTCGGCCAGCTGCAGCTCCTCCGGGGTGATCGAGGCGAAGCGGCGCAGCCTCTCCGTGTTGACGATCGCCAGGTCAAGCCCGGCCTTCGTGGCGTCGTGCAGGAACACGGCGTTGACGACTTCGCGGGCCGCCGGAGGCAGGCCGAAGCTGACGTTGCTCACTCCGAGCAGCGTCTTCACGCGGGGCAGCCTGGACTTGATCAGCCGCAGGGACTCGATGGTCTCCACGGCACTGCCGATGTAGTTGGCATCACCCGTGCCGCACGGGAACACCAGCGGGTCGAATACCAGATCCTCTTCGGCGAGCTGCCATTTCCCAGTGAGCAAGCCGTGGGCGCGCTCGACGATGGCCAGCTTGCGCTCACGGGTGATCGCCTGGGCCTGCTCGGGATCCTCGTCGATAGTGCCCACGACCACGGCAGCGCCGTAGCGGCGGAGCAGGGGCACGACCTGGTCGAAGCGCTCCTCCCCGTTCTCGAAGTTGATCGAGTTCACGATGGCCTTGCCTTGGCAATACGTCAGGGCGCGTTCCACCGCGGCCGGATCGGTGCTGTCGATCATGATCGGAGCCTTGACCTTCTTAACCAGCAGCCCGTAGAAGGAATCGATGTCAGACAACTCGTCGCGGTCTGGATTCTCGAGGTTGACATCAATGATCTGGGCACCGCCGCGCACTTGCGCGCGAGCGATCTCGGAGGCCTGCTCGAAGCGCTCTTCGGATATGAGCCGCTTGAAGCGGCGCGATCCCACGATGTTGGTCCGCTCGCCCACCAGCAGGGGACGGTTGTCCTCGCATGCTTCCACCACCTCGATGCCGGTGAACTTCGTGCCCCGGTCCGGGCTGTGGCGGCGCGGGGCATGTCCCTGCGCCATCTGCGCAATCGAGCGGATGTGCGCGGGAGTCGTGCCACAGCAGCCGCCGACGATGTTCAGCCAGCCGTTCCGCGCGAAGCGGTCCAGCACCGAGGCCAGCGAATCGGGCGTCTCGCCGTACAGGCCGTCTTCGTCGGGCAGGCCCGCGTTGGGGTAGCACGACACGAGGGGAGTCGCCGTCTCGTGGATCGTTCGGATGTGGTCCGTCATGTATTCCGGACCCGTGGCGCAGTTGAGACCGATGCCGAGCAGCTCCGCATACTCCAGCGACACGGCCAGGGCTTCGGCGCCCTGTCCGGCCAGCATCGATCCCATGGGCTCGATGGTGCCCGAAACGATCACTGGCAGCCGCAGGCCGTACTGGCGCAGAGCCTGTCCGATGCCGACGAGCGCGGCCTTGACGTTGCGGGTATCCTGGCAGGTCTCGAGGATGAGCAGGTCCGCATAGTCGGCCAGAGCGAGTGACTGGTCGCGGTAGGCAGACACGAGTTCGGCGAAGGTCACCCCGCCCGTGACAGTGATCGACTTGGTCGAGGGCCCCATGGCCCCCGCGACGAAGCGCGGCCTGCCGCTTGTGGAGAAAGCATCGGCCACTTCCCGAGCCAAGCGGCCGGCCTCCGCGTTGATGCGAGCAACGTCGTCTTGGAGCCCGTACTCGGCAAGCACGATATCCATCGCGCCGAACGTATTGGTTTCGATGATGTCCGCGCCGGCCTCGCAATAGCCCCTGTGGATCTTCCGCACAACGTCCGGCCGGGTCAGCACGAGGTTCTCGTTGCAGCCCTCCAGGGCGGCGCCGCCAAAGTCCTCCGCGGTGAGCCTCGCTTCCTGAAGCCCAGTGCCCATCGCCCCGTCAAGCACGAGGATGCGCTCTGCCAAGCACTCGTTGAGCAGGCGTATGCGATCGAAGCGGGACTGCATTGCGCAGGCGCGGAAGCTACGGGCGGCTTCGCCCCAAGTTCCATTATGCGAGAGCCTCGGCGGACCGGCGCGGTCGGCCGCGGCCGAGAAGGCACTTCGCGATTTGTCATACTGGCCCCGCCATGAGCATTAGCCGCCGCAGATTCGCCCAGTCCCTGCTGTTGTCCGCCGGATCCACCGCCTTTCACGCCGGCCGGGCCGCCGACGCTCCAACCAACGTGCTCTTTGTCACGGTGGACCAAATGCGCGGCGACTGCATGGGCACGGTGGGCCATCCGAACGTGCGAACCCCGAATCTCGACCGCATGGCACGGGAGGGCATGCTGTTCCGCAACGGCTTTGCCAGCGGACCGGTGTGCGTTCCGACGCGGAAGTCTTGCTTTTCCGGCCAGCACCCCCACGAGCACGGCTCGCTGACGAATCGGGATGGGGACAAGTTGGCCTGGAAGGGGTCGATGCTCGAGCACTTCGCCCGGCGCGGCTACCAAACGGCCTGGGTGGGCAAGAACCACACGTTGACGGACGAAGCCCTCGCCGAACTCGACTACGCCGATATCCGCGACCGGGAGCCGTTCCGCGCCTACAACGGCTTCGTGCCGCCCCACTGGCACTCGGCCGTGTACTGGCCGGAGGAGGACTGCTACCCGCACATCAACACCGAGTCGGCCATCAAGTTCTTGGGACAGGCGGGCGGCGATCCGTTCTTCCTGCACGTGAGCTACTTCGATCCGCACCCGCCCTACATGGCCCCGGCGCGCTACGCCGCCAGATACGACTCCAGCGACATGGTCATGCCGGAACGTGCCGACCCGGCGGTGGTGAGTGCCCGCCTCGGCCGCTACGCCCGGGCCATGGGGTTCGGCGAGCTGGACCGCGAGGACCTGGCCGAGACGATGCGCTACTACTACGCGCAGGTCGAGTGGGGCGTGGACCGCCCGCTCGGTCGGTTGCTGGGAGCGTTGGAGGCCAAGGGGCTCGCCGAAAACACGATCGTCATTCTGACCGCCGACCACGGCGACTTCATGGGGGACTACGGAATGGTCCGCAAGGGCATGTTCCTGTACGACGCCCTGCTGCACGTGCCGCTGCTGTGGTGGGCGCCGGGCCGCATTCCGGCGGGGGCGCGGACGGACGCCCTGGCTCAGTCCGCCGACCTGTTCCCTACCCTGGCCGAGCTGACCGGCGGCGAGCGCCCCGAGGATGCCTCCGGCGAATCTGTCGCGGAATCCGTGCTGGGGGCGGCACAAGGCCGCCCGGCGCTGTTCACATCGGCGGCCTACGGGGACCTTGCCCCGGACGTGCTGCCGCCGAATCTCGCCCCGGACGACGAAGACGGGGTTCCGCGCCACACCCAAGTCCTGCGACCGACCATGGAGCCGAGCTATCGGACCAAGATGGTGCGAACTCAGGAGTGGAAGTACATCCAGAACGAAACCGAGCCGCCGGAGCTGTACCGGCTGGCCGATGCCCGCCCGCGCGAGCGAGCAAACCTAGCCGACTCCAGCGAGCACGCCGAGATCCGGAGAACGCTCGAGCAGCAGCTCAGCGCTTGGTGGCCCTGGTAGCCCGATCCTTGGCCGGCCGCGCGCGGCGGGCGGCGCCTGCGAGCGGCTGCAGGCCCGCGCTGCCGCAAAGCGCGACGCCCGTGTCCCGCAGAGCCGTCAGCAGGTTGAACAACAACGCGTAGACCACCTGCTCGCTCAGGCTCTTCTTGCCGGCCAGCCTGAAGCCGGCCGGGACCTCGGTGGCCATGGAAATGCGCAGGCGCTCGCGATCGACCTCGCTGCCGCTATGGCAATTGGAAATGACCAACGGCGTCTGCAGGACCACGCCCGACAGGGAATCGACATAGAACTGGCAGCGCGAGAACCATCCTAGGTTGGCGGGGTCGCCGGCGTCGAACAACAGCAGCGGGCCTGACGGTTCGAGGGCGCTGACTTCGATTGTCACGCGACGCGCCTCTTTGGTGATGTTGGCCGAGAAGCCGACCTGCTGCACCAGTTGCCGGAGCGTGTCGTGCTCTGGCTCTAACACGACCAGCTGCTGCTCGCCTGCCTGCACGTACCTCATGGCGACCTACGCATATTATCACCGTATCGCGCCTGTGACAGCGATGCACAGCGCCTCGGCCAAGCCGTCGGTGGTGAATCGTTGCGCCTCGACGGCGATCGGCAGGCCCAATTCCCGGACAGTGGCTGATGTGACCGGCCCGATGGAGGCCAGCTTGGAACGTTTCAGGCGATCTAGCGGCACCATTTGCGCGAGCATGCGAGCCGTCGAAGAGCTTGTCAGCGTGGCCCAGTCCGGCACGGGATCGGCAGACCAAGCGCGCTCGGCCAATTGGCGCGACGCCTCCGGCACAACCGTGCGGTAGACGGGAACCACGTCGATCTCCGCCCCCATCGCAGCCAGTTGCTCCGGCAGCACGCTGCGAGCGTCCTCGGCTCGCGGCAGCAGCACGCGGCTGCCCCGCATGTCGCGTTCGAGAAACGCCTCTGCCAAGGCCTCCGCTACGAACTGGTCCGGCACGAGCTCGACCTTGAGATGCAACTCCCGCAAGCGGTCGGCCGTGGCCGGGCCGATCGCGGCGATTCGCTTCGGCAACTGGCGGAGATCCCGCGGGCTTGCGTCGAGGCGCTCCAAGAAGTGATTGACGCCGTTAACGCTGGTGAAAATCGCCCAGTCGTAGCGTTCGAGCCCGTCAATCGCAGCGTCGGCCGGAGCCCAGCTAGAAGGCCGCTCGAAGGCGATCGCGGGAATCGGAATCACCCGCGCCCCCAGCCGGCGCAAGGCACCGCAGAAAGACGCAGCCTGGGATGCAGCTCTGGTGACGACCACCGACTTGCCCCGGAGCGGCAGTTTGTCGAACCAGTCGATTTCGTCGCGCAGGCCAACAATGTCGCCAATGACCACGAGGGCGGGCGGACGCAGGCCCTCCCGCCGGATCGCCATCGGCAGGTCGGCGATCGAGGCCGTCACCACCCTCTGGTCTCCGCGCGTCACCCAGCGGATCGCCGCAGCCGGAGTGTCCGGGGGCATCCCCCCACCAATCAGCCGCTTGGCGATCGCGGGAACGGACGTCAGGCCCATGAAAACCACCAGCGTCTGGCGGCCTGCCAGAGACGGCCAATCGATCTGGTCGACGTCGTGCCCCGTCACCAGCGTGACTGCCTGCGTGTGGTCCCGGTGCGTCAGCGGCATGCCGGCGTAGGCCGCCGCTCCGAGCGCAGAAGTCACTCCGGGAACGACTTCGAACGGAATCCCGGCACGCGCCAGGCCGAGGGCCTCTTCCCCGCCGCGGCCGAACACATACGGATCGCCGCCCTTGAGCCGAACCACGACCTTGCCTTCGCGAGCTGCGGCGACCATCAAGCCGTTAATCTCGGCTTGGGTACAGGCGTGCTCGGCACGCTTCTTGCCCACGTAGCGGCGCTGCGCTGAAGGAGATGCGTGTTCCAGCACCTCGGGCGAGGCGAGATTGTCGTACAGGACTAGGTCGGCTGCCCGCAGGAGCTCATGCGCGCGAAGCGTGAGCAGGTCCGGATCGCCCGGCCCGGCGCCCACCAGATACACTCGGCCGCTCGGATTTGGCGCACGCTTGGGTTCGTCCGACAACGAATCCATCCTACGCTACGCCCCATTCGCCCAGGCTGCGGTGGGTCTCGACCCGCGCAGCCGCCGATCCGCTAGTTCCCGGCAGACCGGCGATTTTCCAGACTGTTGCATACTTGGCGTCTGAGGCGATCGCGGGCCGGAACGCTCGCGTCGCCCGCCAAGGAGTCGACCCAGCTTGCCTGCAACGCTGACGGTGGTCATCCCCACGTATAACGAAGCCGGCACCTTGCAAGAGGTCGTCGCTCGCGTCCAGGCCGTGGATGTTCCGACCGAGATCATCATCGTCGACGACGCGTCGACGGACGGCTCGGCGGACGTTGCGGCGAGGATCGCTGCCAGCGCTGAGAACGTCACCTTGCTCCGGCATGATCGCAATCGCGGCAAGGGCCGGGCCGTGCGAACAGGATTCGAGGCAGCCACGGGGGACTTCGTACTCGTCCAAGACGCGGACTTGGAATACGACCCCGCCGACTACTCCAAACTGCTCAACCCGCTGTTGGAAGGCAGGGCGGACGCCGTGTACGGCTCGCGCTTCCTGACCTCCAGCGAGCACCGCGTCCTGTACTTCCGGCACTATCTGGGAAACCGCCTGCTGACCCTGCTGTCGAACTTGGCAACGGACCTGAACCTGACCGATATGGAGTCGTGCTACAAGGTCTTTCGTCGGGAGCTGCTGCAGTCCATCGTCTTGGAGGAGGATCGGTTCGGCTTCGAGCCGGAGATCACCGCGAAGATCGCCAAGGCCGGGGCGCGCGTTTACGAGGTAGGGATTTCGTACCACGGCAGGACCTACGAGCAAGGCAAGAAGATCCGCCCCAGAGACGGGGTCTGGGCTCTGTGGTGCATTCTCAAGTACGCCGCCAAGCCGCTGAGACGAAGGTAGGCACGATGAAGGCCGGCCGTGACACGGACGCGACGGTGTGCGCGTGCGGTCCCGCGCAGGATGGCGTTTCCCTCCGCGGTCTCGCCTGCGGCTCCCGCAGATTCCGCGCAACTCTTCGAACGTCAGCAGATGCTGCCCTGTCCTCGGATCCCGGAAACGCAGCGGATGGCGCTTTCCCGCTCGGGTGGACACTCTGGCGTTCCGCCGTAGCAGCATTCGCGCTGCACTGAAGTGATGCCCCCATGTCACCTTCTATGTTTAATATGGGCCATGAAGACGACGATCGAGATTCACGATGAGCTCCTCATTCGAGCCAAGCGCCACGCCCAGAAGACGGGACGTTCACTTCGCGCCGTCGTCGAGGATGGGCTACGGCGCGTGCTAGATGATCCTTCAATCCCGAACCAGTACACTCTCCCCGATCTGAGAGTCGGCGACCCGAACAGCCCTGACCCGCTCGAGGGGCAGACCTGGCCCGAGGCGCGCGAGTTGATCTACGAGGGGCGACGGTCCCGCTGATCGCTGTCGCGCCGGCATGCGATCGTCCCGTGCGCTGCGAAGCGGCCACTGGAATTCGTCGCGCCCGACTCGGGCGGTGATGGAACGCTGCGTGCGGTTCGGCGTGCGGGCTCTGGCCGAAGTCCGTATGCTTGGTCAAGCGCTGGTCGCAGACCCACATGGAAGCCACGCTCTTCGAAGCCTTGGATCGACTGGCAAGCGTGCTGGCCGGAGGCACGCTTGCTGTTGTCGCGGCCTGCCTCGCAGGCCGGACAGCGATCGGCCAGCTGCGCAGCTTGCGGGGAAAGCTAACGCCGGCGGAGGGCTGGCTGCTCGCCTTCGGCTGCGGATCTGCAGTGCTGAGCACGTTGGTGTTCGCTCTCTGCGCCGCCGGATGGTTCTACGACGCCACTGCACTGGGAGTGTTCGCGGCAATCGCGCTGGCCTGGCACTGGTGGGGCCGTTGGAAGTGGCCGACGTTGGCTTTGGAGCCTAGCTCTGCGCCACGCTTCGCGCGACTGCTCCTCTACGTGCCGGCCGCTGTCTACGGCATTCTGTACGTCGTCCACACGCTTGCGCCGGAAACCAGAACGGATGCGATGGGCTATCACCTCGGCCTCGTGCACCGCTACTACCGGTCACACGGCTTCGAAGCGATCACCACCAACGTTTACGCCCAACTCTCGCAGGGGGCCGAGATGCTGTACCTGTTCGCCTACGCGATCGGGCGCGAGTCAGCGGCAAAGCTCGTCCACCTGTCTTTCCTGGTCGCCACGGCGGGCGGGATCCTGTGCCTTGCCAAGAGATTTCGGGCCGAGCTTGCAGGCGCGTTCGCCACGGTTGTCTACTTCACGTGCCCGGTCGTCATCCCGGACGCGACCTCCGCCTACAACGACTGCGCCCTCGCCTTTGCGCTGTTCGCAGTCTTTTGCGTGCTGCTGCTGTGGTGGCGTGACGGAGAGCGGCAATGGCTGGTGGTCCTCGGCGTTCTGATCGGATTCTCGTTCGCCATCAAGTACACGGGCGTGATCGCTGTCAGCGCTGCCTTCGCAGCGGCGCTTTACCGCCTGTTCCAGGGAGGCTCGGCGCGATCGGCGGCGGGACTGCTCGCACGGACCGGAGTCCCGGCAGCTATTGTCGGCCTGCCCTGGCTGGTCAAGAACGCGATTTTCACGGGCAACCCGCTCGCGCCATTCTTCAACAGCTGGTTCCCCAATCCGTATTTCAGCGTTGAGTGGGAAACGGCCTACAAGTTCGCGATGCGCTCTTATCGCCAGGGCCCGTTCGATCGCTGGGAACAGCTGCTCGCAGCACCGTTCGACCTGGTCTTCGGAGAGCGCTACGCCGGCTCGCTGGGCTGGATGATCCTCCTGCTGCCAATCGCCCTGCTCGCTTGGAAGAGACCGCTGACCCGCGCCCTGCTGGCTGCGGCCGTGGTCAGCGCGACACCTTGGTTCTCCAACGCCGGAGCGAGATTCCTGATCCCCAGCCTGCCGTTCGCCCTGCTAGCCATCGGCATGGCATTGGAGATGGCACCGCTCCGGCTGCGCCACGGTTTCGTCGCGCTCTTGCTGGCCGGCCAGTGCGTCACGTCATGGCCCGCCCAGCGCTCGCGCTGGTACCATCCCGACCTGTGGAGCGTGGAAGGCTTGCCGTGGCGGGCGGCGCTCCGCCTGGAGCCTCAGAAATGGCACCTAGCCAGAAACGTGAAGTTCTTCTTGCTGGCTGACCGGATCGGCCAGCTCGGCGGCAACGAGATGCGCGTGCTGTCCTTCACCGACCTGCCGGAAGCGTACTTCGATGCAGAACTGCTTGTTTCCTACCAAGGGCTGGAGAACCAAGACCTGTCCGATGCGGTGCTAGCTCCCCTGAAGCCCTCCCATTCTCCTGACAGCGCGGTCCGCGCAGCGTGGCCGCCGCGCCCCGTCCGAGGGGTGCGCGTGGAGCAGGCTCGCGACCACAACGCCACTTCTTGGTCGGCCTCCGAGTTTCGCGTGCTTAGCAACGGCCGCCCCGTACCCGCGAGTCCGCAGTGGATCCCGCGAGCGCAGCCTCTGCCGTGGCACGCAGATCGGATGATTGACGGGAATCCGTTCACCAGGTGGACATCGCGCCAACCGGCAGCATCGGGGATGGAACTCGAGATCCGCTTCGACCGGAGCTTGGTCGTGGACGGAATCGAGCTGGTGCATCCCGGAAGAGCGGCGGCTACGCAGGCCACTCTGGAGTTCGCGGTGCTTGCCCCCGCAGGCGGCTGGGAGCGGGTGCGCCCGGAGTCCTTTGAATTCGTCGGAATCGAGGTTTCCCCGGGCGCCGCGCACACATCTGCGGCGGCGCTGCTGCGACAGCACGGTATCGACTACGTGGTCTTCAACGTGGACCCCCGCGACCCTTACTTCCCGCAGGCCCGAGCCGTGGCGAGCCAGCCTGGTCGCTGGGGCCTGCGCAAGGTGTTCGTCGACCGCACGGCAATGCTGTTCGAGGTGTTACCGGAGCAACCGTGACAACCGCGCTCAGGCCGTGCGGGCGGAACCGATGGCATCTGCAGGACGGTTCGCCGCCGCTGCCGTTACCGGCCCCGCAAGTCAAAGCAGAGCAAGCGCGGGCCGGCGGGCGGGTCGATGGAACGCGAGTTCTGGCTCACGTAGAGGAGCCCGCGACTGATGACCGGCGGGGCCCACGTCTCGCGGGCCAAGAACAGCCTGGCGCGGTCCAAGATTTTCGGGCCCGCCGGAGAGAGATCCAGCCACATCAGGTGCCCGTGCTCGCCGAGTGCGAGGAACCTGCCGTCTACCTTCAGCAAGTTGCCCCGCAAGGGACTGGCGTGGAAGGCCCGCGCCTCTCCCTGCACCTGCACAGTTTCCTGCCACTCCAGAGACTCGCTCCAAACCGTCTCCCCGCTGCCGGCATTCACGCAGGTCAGCTTCGCGTCTGGCTCGTTGCGGCCCGAGAACGCGTAGTAGTGGCCTTGATCGTAGACGGCGGTCGTCCAGTGCAGATCAAAATCGGAGTTCTCCCAGAGCTTGGCGAATGTCCAGTCGGACTTCACTTCGATCAGCGCCGCTCCGGTACGGTAAGTGGCCGAGACAAGCACCCGATTGCCGGTCACGACCGGACACGACGCATTGACGGACTCGAAACTGCGGCTGCGCCAGGGGAATCTGAAGTCCAGCCCGCCGTCGAGCGGGTTGATTGACAGCAGCCCGCCGGTCGGAGGCCTGCTCTCACCGCCGCCGAGCACGAACAGCCGCCGCTTGCCATGGACGCGGGCGATGACCGGCGTTGCATAGCTGGCCCCCCACTGGTCGCCGACACCCCAGACCATGCGTCCAGTCAACTTGTCGAAGGCGACCACCTCGGGACCACCCGGAGCGCCGACGTTCAAGATCAGCAGGTCCCCTTCGATCAACGGCGTGGTGGCGATTCCGAAGAAGTCCTGGGGAACCCTGAACTCGGTGGCGACGTCGCGGCGCCAGACAACCTGTCCCGTCTTGAGACGGAGGCAGTGCAGCTTCCCCTGCGCACCGTAGGTGTACACATGGTCGCCATCGATGACCGGACTCGAGCGCGGGCCGTTGTTGTAGCCGTAGCGGTCGCTGAAGTCTGTCGGGTACCGATAGCTCCAGTAGCGCTCCCCTGTTTCGGGCCGCAGGCACTCGATAGCCTCTTCGTTCCCCGAGCGGTGGAGGTATACGAGGTAGTCGCCCTGGATCGATGGCGAGCTGTAGCCGGTGCCCTTGGACAGCTCCCACAAGAGCTTCGGCCCGTCCTGTCCGAACGCGCGCAAGAGGCTGGTCTCGCCGGAGGCCGGCTGTCCGCTGCGACCGAGAAAAGCCGGCCAGTCTTCGGTCACCGCCCCGGGCGCGAGCGGTGCGGGCCGTGCGTGGAGCGTTACGCCGGGATGGGCTGTCGGCTCGACCGCGGCGCGCTCTTCGATAGAGGCCGGCTCGGGCGGCTTGGGATCCTCGAATCGCGTGGCCGCCGCGAGGCAGCAAGCGATCAGCAATATGGACGCCACCGCTGGCTTCAAGACGTGATTCTCGCACACCTCGAATAGTGACGACCGCTCCGCGGCCGGGAATCGTAGCGGCCTGCGACAGTCCACTCTCAAGTCTCCCCAGGACGGCTGGCACGCCTCCCTGCCCCCCCCGCTTCAGCCGGAGGCAACGGGCCTCGCAGAACTTAGCGGCAAGGCAACGCGCGTTCTCGCCTCAGCCGCAGCGGAAGTCTGGTCAGGGATCGCTACGATAGTTGGAAGCCATGCGCGGCCGGGTGCCGCCGCGGGTAGGCAAAGAAGCGAGTCATGCTAGTCGAAGAACAGATCCAAGCACGCCAGAAACGCGCGAGCGAAGCAATCAAGCAGATCCTCTCGCAGCCCAAGGGCCAGCCGTTCGGCGATTACCAGGTGCTCTCAGCCAGCGGCTCCGAGTACAGGATCGCAATGCGCGGCCCGGGCCTCTTCGACAACTACTGCTCCTGTCCCGATTTCGCCCGCAACACCTTGGGAACATGCAAGCACATCGAGAGCCTGCTTGCACGTTTGCGTCGCCGGTACCGCTCGAAGCTGGAGCACAAGCGTTACGAGCGCGAGCGCGCCTCCCTCTCCCTCCTGTACGGGGAGAGCCTTGAAGTGCAGTTGAAGCTTCCCGACAGGCCCGATCCGATGCTCGGGGCGGTCGCAGCCGCTTACTTCGACGAATCAGGGCTCCTGCCCAAGGCACAGTATTCCCGCTTCGCCTCCATTCTTGGGGAACTGCGGCGTGCCGACGGGACGGCCGTTGTCTACAGCGACGTCATCGACTACGTAGACCGCGTGAACGAGCGGGCCGAAGGCCTCGCGTGGGAGAGCGAGCAGCTCAGGAAGATCGAGGCGGGCCAATCGATCCTTCCCGGACTGGTGAAGGTCTCGCTGTTTCCGTACCAGATGCGCGGTGTCCTGTTTGCGGCCAGCCGCGGCCGCGTTGTGCTGGCCGACGACATGGGACTGGGGAAAACCGTCCAAGCCGTCGCGGCAGCCGCGCTCCTGAAGCGTCGGCGGGGAATAGAGCGCGTCTTGGTGATCTCGCCTGCCTCCGTAAAGTACCAGTGGAAGACCGAAATCGAGAAATTCTCCGACCTGTCCGTGCAGGTCGTCGACGGCGACAGGCGACGAAGGATCAAGCGCTACGAGGACGCGAAGTTCTTCAACCTCATCAATTACGAACTGGTGCGGTGGGACATGGAGGCGATCCAAGCCCTCGCGCCCGACCTGATCATTCTCGACGAAGCGCAGCGCATCCGGAATTGGGCCACCAAGACGGCGCGAACGGTCAAGCAGCTCAAGAGCCGTTACGCGTTCGTGCTGACTGGGACGCCACTGGAGAATAAAGTCGAAGAACTCTACTCGGTCGTTGAGTTCGTGGACGGTCGCGCACTGGGACCCGCCTTCCGCTTCCTGCACGACCACGTCGAGACCACAGAGACCGGCAAGCTGATCGGCTATCGCGGATTGAATCAGATCCACAGGCAGTTGGAGCCTCTCTTGCTACGCAGGAGGCGCGACGAGGTGCTGAAGCAGCTGCCGGAGCGAACCGACCAGGTATTCTCCGTTCCCCTAACCAAGCAGCAAGCTGGCCCTTACGCGGAGCAGTACGAGATTCTCGGCAGGCTGATGAGCAAATGGAAGAGACAGGGCTGGCTGTCGGAAGTGGACCTGCGCCGCATCACTTGTGCGATCCAGAACATGCGGATGCTCTGCAATTCGACATTCCTGTTCGACAAGGAGACGAACCACTCTCCCAAGCTCGAGGAATTCAAAGAGATCATCCGCGAACTCGCGGTCGAGGAGGGACGGAAGGTCGTTGTCTTCAGCGAGTACGAGCGGATGACCCGCCTCGCCGGACAGGAACTGGCCGAGCTAGGGATCGACTTCGTTTCCCTGCACGGAGGCGTTCCCTCGCCCAAGCGCGGCGCACTGATGGAGCGCTTCCGCGAGGATCCCAGCTGCATGGTCTTTCTGTCGACGGATGCGGGCGGGGTGGGCCTCAACCTCCAGTCTGCATCGGCCGTGATCAACTTCGAGCCGCCCTGGAATCCGGCACGGTTGGAGCAGCGCATCGGAAGGGTGCACCGCATGGGCCAGGCCCAGCCCGTGCAAGTGATTCACATGCTGACGGAAGGGAGCATCGAAGTGCGGGTCTGGGAGACGATGCAACTGAAGAGAGCCCTGTTTTCAGGGCTCTTCGATTCAACGGCCGACGAAGTGAGCTTCGAGAAGCTGGGACGCTCGACATTTCTCAAAGTGGTCAAGGAGATGATGGATGAAGACTCCGGGCCTGCGGATAGTGGCGAGCGCCAGGCAGACCCTGTCCCCCCGGCCGCGGATCCGGGACCACACGCGCGCGAGCGCGAGGAGCCCGGAGTCCCCGATCAAGCCTCCGGCGCGCAGCCCGACACCCCGGCGCCGCCAAAACCCACTCCGTCGCCGGTCAACACGCCAGGGCCACCGCCCGGCGGGGGTGCCGACCGTCCTCCGGCCGCACCCGGCATCGAGGTGGCGCTGACGGGGCTCTTCGAAGCCGGGGCTAGATTTCTCGAAGCGCTGGCCGGACCGACAGCCCAACCCGCTGGCCAAGCCGCGCAGCAGGCCCCAGGGGGGCCACCCACGACCGCACAGGCTGGCATCTCGCAACTCGTTCGGACAGACCCGCAAACCAACCGTCCGGTCCTCACAGTCCCGCTACCGGAGAACATCGACGCAGCACGTATCGAGCAGGCACTGGGCGGGCTAGCGCGGATGCTCTCCGGTGGTGCCTGATTGGGATTCAAGTAGGTGCCGCCGATGGCCGACCTCACGGATCCGAACGACATCGGAAGGCTAAGCACCCGCAATGCCCGGGGGCGGGGGCGACGATGCTGTGAAGCGATCTACATTGCGCTCGGTCGCTGACACCCGCCGACTGGAAGGGCGGGACGCGGAATTGGCAAGTGCCCGTGAATTCCGAGTCCCCGATAGAGCTAGCGCGCGAGTTCTCCGTTCGGCATAGAGATCGAAGGGTCGACGCCATAGTCGCGGGAAGTCGAGCCAAGTCAACCACAAGACCAAGCTCCCGGCGAAGTCCATTACGACTACAATGCCTTCAATGACGCCACTTACCCGCCGGGGCTTTGCAGGTCGGGCCGCCATCGCAGCAACAGCTGCCTCGTACTCGAGGATACGAGGCGCAAACGACGTCATCGGTATCGGGGTGATCGGCTTGGGCAATATTTCCCGAGGACACCTAAACGAATTCAGCAATAGCCCGGATTCAAGAGTCGCCGCCGTCTGCGACATCTACGCTCCGCGGCTAGACCAAGGCGTTACGCAGACATCGGCGAAGGGATACCGGCGCTACGAAGACCTCATCCACGATCCGAGCGTGGACGCGGTAATCGTCTGCACCCCCGACCACTGGCACGCACCGATGGCGATCGCAGCGATGCGGGCCGGCAAGGACGTGGACGTGGAAAAGCCGATGAGCTTGACCATTGCCGAGGCCAAGCAGATGGTAGAAACCGCCAAGCAGACCGGTCGCATCCTCGCGGTGGACAGCGAACACATCGCCCACGGGATCTGGGAGCCTGCTCGGAAGCTGGTCTCGGCAGGCCTGCTGGGGAAGATCCTGTGGAGCCAGACGAGCCGTAGCCGCAACACCCGGGAGCCCCCGTTCAGCTACCCCATCGACGAGTCGGCCAGTCCCGAGAACTTGGACTGGGAAGCCTTCCTCGGCAGCGCTCCGAAGAGGCCGTTCTCACGCGAGAGGTTCTTCCGCTGGAGGCGCTACCGCGACTACTCCGGCGGGATTGCCACCGACCTGTACTACCACCACGTCACGCCGCTGATCCAAGTCCTCGGCCGGGAGTTCCCGATTCGGGCTGTCTCTGCCGGCGGGAACTACGGCACTCCCAAGTCCGTGATGGAGGTGCCGGACACGCTCGTCGTAGCGCTGGATTTTCCCAGCAAGCACACCATCGTGTGCTCCGGCTCCCTCCAGAACTCGGTAGAGCTCCCTATCGTCGTGCGCGGCCACGAGGCCAACATCCACTTCGAAGGCAACCACCTGCGCCCGCGAAGCATCCGCCTGGTGCCGGAGGAGCCCTTCATCGACGGATTCAAGGAGCGGGTCGCGAGCGCCGGCTTGGACGCCATGGGAACGTGGAGCGAAGAGCGCCGCCCCGTGCGGCCCACCAACTTCCCGGGCCTGTCCGAGAGACGCAAGCGCCAAGTGCTGTCCTCGCTGCTGGCAGAGCCGCGCTGGAAGCAGCGCTACGACGAGGACTCGCGGTCTCGGCCTCAGATCGGGTCTCCTGGCGAGGAGCGCGACAGCTACTTCCAAGCGGTGTTCGAAGAGCGGGCCGAGGCGCTTTCGGTGATGCCGTCGCTACAGATAGAAGCCCCGCCGTCGAAGTCGTTCCGGCAGCACTTCCTGGAGTCGATCCGGACGCGCAAGCCCGCCCCGCTCGATGGCGAGCTCGGCTACCGCTCCCAAGTCGCGGTGAGCCTGGGCGTGGAGGCCCATCGCCGCAACAAGGCGATGGGCTTCGATCTCGAGAGCGAGCAGGTGCTCGAGCTATGAGGCTCGCACTTGCCCTGCTGGCGCTCCACGGCGTCGCACTCGCTGACGAACCCGGCTTCGAGCCGCTCTTGGACGGCTCGACCCTCTCGGGGTGGACCGTGCACCCCCGAGCGGAGACGAGCGGCGGGTGGCGGGTCGAGAACGACGTGTTGCTGGTCGAGGGCCGGCCCGGAAACCTAGCCACTTCTGAAGAATACGGGGACTTCGACCTGCGCCTCGAATGGAAGCTGGGGGAGTTCGGCAACAGCGGGGTCTTCTACAGGTTTGCGGGCACCGGAAACCCGAACGGAGCCGCCATCGAGTACCAGCTCGCCGACAACGCGCGCCCAGCTTCGCAACAGCATGCCAACCGCAGGGCGGGATCGGCCTACGGGCTGTACGCGCCGCGGGGTGATCGGTCGCCTGCGCCCGGCGAGTGGAACACTCTCCGGGTGGTAGCACGCGGCAACCGTGTGGAGCATTGGCTCAACGGGCAGAAGGTGGTGGAGTTCGACATTGGCAGTCCGGACTTCGCCGCAAGGGCCCGGGCGGCCGGCAGGGACGAAGCCTTCGCCCAAGCCAGATCTGGCAGGATCGTGTTGCAAGACCACGCCAGCCGGGTCTGGTTTCGCAACATACGAATCCGGCGCTTGGAGTGATTGCGATCATGGCGCTGGGTGACCGTGGACACCAGCTCGGCCGGCCAGGTGGTGACAACTTATGGTTCGAGAGCCGCCTGTGCCTGAGCTGTCGCCCTTGGGGACGATAGCCGCTCTAGCTGCCCCGGTACTGTCGGCCCGAATCCGGCCCGGGGAGCCGTGCCTTCGCACCGGCACCGCAGTCTTGTGCGGACCCGGTACCACGCAACGTTCAGAACACGCCTAGTCCGAGTCCTCGGCAGACTTGTTCATGGGAGCATACTTGCCCTGCCACTCGTCGAGGTGTGTCCTCTCCCAGAGCGGGACACCCAAGCGGTACGCCGCACGGGCAATCGCATGCGCGGCGACTGGTGCCGTAGACAAGAGGAAAACAATCGCCAGCAACGATACAGTGACGCTGGCCGGGTCCCGGAAATGAACCGCAGCCGCAACAAACACTAATCCGGCGCCGAGGGCACCGGCCTTGGTGAGGGCATGCATGCGGACAATCACATCCGGCAGGCGCAGGACGCCAAGACTGGCCACGAACAGGAAGAAGCCGCCCGACACCAAGACCATCGCCGTGATCCAGTCCCGCAACGAACCCATCTCCGCCATCATCCGCTCTCCTTAGACCTCCCCGGCGTCGTGTTGGACTCAATCTGGTCGGCGCGCCGGTTCGCGAACCAAGCGAACGCCACCGTGGCCAAGAACGCGACCAAGGCCGTGGCAACCGCGACATCGAGAATTGCCGAGTGGCCGCTGGCAATACCAAACAATCCTGCCACCGCCACTGCCAACACCGTGATCAGGTCCACCGACACCACCCGATCGACCAGAGTCGGCCCCTTCACCATGCGCACGAAGGCGATCAAGATCGCCAACAGCGCCAGCGCGGCGCAGACATCGATCCCCCACGCAAGGATCACCGAATGTTCCCCCATTCCGCTCATTGAAGCGCCTCCATCACACGCCGCTCCAGCCCCGACTTGACCTCCCGGCGGACCTCGTCCGGATCATCGACGAACATGACATGCACGTACAGCGTCTTGTGATCCGGGCTCACGTCAAGGCTCAGCGAGCCAGGGGTGAGCGAGATCAGGTTCGCGAGGGTGACGATCTGTATCGGGTCCGTAACGGACAGCGGGATCGCCACGATCGCGGGCCGCGCCTTGTGGACGGGCCTTAGGACATCCCATGCGACTCGAACGCAGGAAGCGATAAACACACGCATGAAATAGAACAGCAAGCGCGTGAGATCGTAGACCCGATCGTAGTAGCGCATGCGTCCGAACATCGGGCTGGAAATGCTGAGCGCAATGCCCCCAATCACGAAGCCCACTGCTAGATCGGCCACTGTGAGCCGACCCATTAGCGCGCACCAGCCCACCGCCAGCAGGAGATTGTAATGGAACGGATTCCTCACTTGGCTACCCCCGTGCCAGCGTCAATGGAGGCGGTCTGGCTCGGTCCCAGGACCGCTTCGACATACTTGGACGGATCCATGAGTTCGTGCCCGGCACGCTCTGCCAGATCATAGAGCGGCCCAGGCCAAAGGCCGATCGCGAGCGTGATGGCTGCCAAGCAGATGATGGGGCTTAGCAATAGCAAGCGATTGGGCCTTGTCAGCGGCGGAGGCTCCTCAGCGGAGGCTGGCCGCGCCTTCCAGAACCCGTTGACCCAGATCTTGGTCATCGAATACAGCGTTAGCAGCCCCACGCCCAACGCCACCGCAGCGATCCAGTACTGCTGGCTCGCCAACGATGCCTTGATCACGAGTAGCTTCGCCCAGAACCCGGACAGAGGCGGAAAGCCGGCCAGTGAAAAGGCTGGCACGAAGAACAACGCCGCCAGCAACGGCTGCTCGCGATACACTCCCCCTAGGGTCTTCAGGTCGCTCGATCCTGACAGCCGCTCGGTCGCTCCCGCCACAAAGAACAGATTGGCCTTGACGATGATGTGATGCAAAATGTAGAACACCGCGCCCACCAAGGCCAGCGGAGTGAACAGGGCCAGTCCCAAGACCATGTATCCGATCTGGCTGATGATATGGAACGAGAGAATGCGCCTGAGCTCATTGTGCGAGGCGGCACCCAGCACACCGGTGACCATCGTCAGGCCGGCAGTCCAAAGCAATATGCCGTGCGTATAGCCGACATCGTGGGTGAAGATCAGAGTGAACACCCGGATCATCGAATACACGCCCACCTTGGTCAGGAGCCCCGCGAAGATGGCCGACACCGCCACTTTCGGCGTGTGGTAACTGGCAGGCAACCAGAAGAACAAAGGAAACACCGCCGCCTTGATGCCGAACGCGAAGACGAAGAGAATCGCCACCACCGAAAGCAGCCCTTGGTTTTCGACCTGCTGTACGCGCAAGTGCAGGTCGGCCATGTTGAGCGTGCCGGTCATGCCGTAGAGCAGGCCGATTCCACTGAGGAGCATGGTTGTAGCGACCAAGCTCAGCGCGGCATAGCGAACCGCTCCGTCCAACTGCGCCTTACGCCCCCCGGAAATCAGCAGCGCCAAGGACGCAATCAGCATCACCTCGTACCAGACGTACAGGTTGAAGATGTCACCGGTGAGAAAGGCCCCGCAGACCGCCCCGATCAGAGCTTGCAGGGGTGGGTGGAAGTCCTTGACGAGTGCGTTCTCGTCGATATCGCAGAGTGCATAGACAATCGTCGCCATGCCCAAGACGGCAGTGATCAGCACCATGGCGGAGCTGAGGTGGTCGGCGACAAGCGTGATCCCGAACGGAGCCGGCCACTCACCGACCTGCGCCACCAAGATTCCCTCCCTCCATACCTTCACCAACAGGGCTATCGCGATTCCAAGATGCCCTATAGCCGCCAGAAGGCTGACGCACTGTTGCACGGCGCGGCGCGGACGCAGAGACAGCCCCACAACTCCGCTGGCAAGCGGCAGTACGATGGCACTCGCGAGCAGCCAGCTCACTGGCGACCTCCCGATGCCGAGCCGTCGATTCGGCCCGCGGCAATCACCGGCTCGGCGGAGCGCATCGAGTCGGGGTCTGCGGTTTCCAAACGCTGGTAAGTCCGGAAGGCTAGCACCAGCAGGAAGGCGAAGACGCTAAAGGAAATCACAATCGCCGTGAGAATCAACGCTTGTGGCAGGGCATTCGCGGCACCGTCCCCCGGGACCAACTCTCCGGGAGGGACGAGCGGCGGAAATGTACCGTGCAGGCCGCCGGAGGAGAAGATCAACAGGTTCGCCGTGTGCGAGATGAGAGCCAAGCCCAAGACGAAGCGCACCAAGTTTCGGCGCAGCATCAGATACACGCTCGAGGCCATCAAGACCCCAACCAAGACTGCGACAACCGTTTCCATCAGACCGCTCTGATCATTCCTCGCTGTCGGCCGCAGGAGCAGCGCCTGGCTCCTTGATCTCAAGTGCGAAGGTGAGAACTGCCCCCACAACCACCAAGTAGACCCCAAAATCGAATAGGAGGGGCGTGCCGAGCTCGACAGCACCGATTTCCACCCACTCCCCAGACAGGAACGGACGGCCTCCCAGGATGGGTCCGATCAATCCCGACAGGATTGCAAGCGCGAGCCCCGCAGCCGCAGTCTTGAGCGGATCGGCGCGAACCAAGCGGCGCACGTCCTTTGGATCGGCCACGAAGATATAAAGACTGAACGCGGTCGACGCGATCAGCCCACCGACGAAGCCGCCGCCCGGGGCGTCGTGACCGCGCAAGAGCGTTGCGACCGAGAAAACGAGAATCAACGTGAAGAGCACCCGCGTGGTCTCGCGCAGGATCAGCGTATTCATGCATCCTCCTCCGATGCCCGAGCCCGGTCCGGGCCGGCCGCATACCTGCGCTGGAGCCGATGGAAGCGATCAACGCGGTAGCGCGTCCGGCGTCGGAGCAGGGCGCAGACCGCAGCGGCGGCAAGTACCAAGACCGAGATCTCGCCCAGCGTGTCCATGGCGCGGAAATCAACCAGTATGTCGTTAACAACGTTGTGCCCGTGGGCGCCTGGAACCGCCATGGACTCGAAATACTCGGTCAACTCCAGCTGGGGTGGCTGGGCGGTCACCGCGAGCAGGACAAGGCTGGTCACACTGCCGACCGCGACCGCGATAGCCGCGTCACGCCAGCGTTCCGAGAGCGGCTGGCGGATCTCGTTCCGGAAATCAGGGAGCTTGAGCAAGACGATAGCAACGATCACAACCACCAGAGTCTCGACAATCAGCTGGGTCATGGCCACGTCTGGTGCCCCGCGCAGCAGGAAGATGAGGCTGACGGCCGTGCCGACTACACCCAGCGCACAGATCGCCAGCAAGCGGGACCTAGACAAGATCACGGTGAGAACGGACGCTGAAATCACGGCCACCAAGGTCCACTCCCCGAAAGTCACACTCGGGATCTGAGAAGGCAGGTGAATTGCGTCCTTGGCCACCAGGGTTGCGCCGACGCTCAGAGCCAGGGTGGCAAAGACCGCCCGGATATAGCGGCTCTGGATGCCGGACTGCATATGGCGGGTCAGCGCAGTGGAGAACCGCGCGATGCCATCCATGGTCGCGTCATAGGCCCGGTCGCCGCTGACTGGCAAACGATCGAGCAGCGCCCCCGGCACCGACAGTATGTAAGGTCGCAGCCAGAAGAAGAATGCCCCAGTGGCCCAAGTAGCGAGCGACAGCAGCAACAAGGAGTTGAAGCCGTGCCAGAGCCCGGGCTCAAAGTGCTCCGGCACGGGTGCGATCGCCGCAGCAGCGGGCAACACCAGACCCTGAAACACTGGAGTGGTCGCAACTCCTGCGACCAAGCCGAGCAGTCCGAGCAGCAACGAACCGATCCACAGTTGCCACGTAACGGGGTGAGCGTCCCGAGCGGATTGCTTCATCGTTCCGAAGAACGGCACCACGGCCACCAGCATGGCGGCTGTCACGATGAGTACGCTAGCGGCGACGATGGCGAATAGGGCAAACCCGCCGAATGCTGATTCATACGCGCTCGAATACAGCAGTTCCTTGCCGACGAAGCCGATGAACGGTGGCAAGCCGGCCATGGAAACAGCTGCGAGCGCCGTGCCCACGAACGTCGGGCCGAGCACGTGGCGCAAACCGCCGTGGCGGGCAATGTCTCGAGTGCCTGTTGAGTGTTCGATCGTACCGACAGCCATGAACAATGCGGCCTTGTACAAGGCATGCACGAGGATGAAGGCCATGGCCGCGACAGCGGAAGTGGAATGCGCCGCGCCTGCCGCTTCGCCGGGCAGACCCAGAAACATCACACATGTGCCCAGGGCCATCACAGTGGTGTAGGCCAAGACCTGCTTGAGATCCGTGCGCGTCACTGAAGCCAACGCCGAATAGACGGCGGTCACCGCGCCAAAGCCAACCAGCGTCACGCTCCACGCCTCGGTTCCGCCGAGCACGGGCGACATCCGGGCCAGCAGGAACACACCGGCCTTGACCATCGTGGCCGAGTGAAGATAGGCCGACACAGGGGTCGGCGCCACCATCGCGTTGGGCAGCCAGAAATGAAGAGGGAACTGCGCGGACTTGGTGAAGGCACCAGCCAAGACCAGCCCCAAGATCCACGGATAATGCGAAGCTTCGGCCAGACTCGCATCCCCGGCCAACAATTCCCGCAAGCTGTACGTTCCGGCCGTCTCGCCCAGCAGAACGAAGCCTGCAAGCATCGCCAAGGCGCCTACTCCGGTCACCAGCAGGGCCTGCAGTGCTGCGCGCCGCGCGGCCGGATCCTCGTGCTTGTAGCCGATCAACAGGAACGATGTGAGGCCCGTCAGCTCCCAGAAGATGAACAGGGCGATCAGGTTGTCCGCCAGCACCAGTCCGAGCATCGACAGCATGAACGCCAGGAGAAACGCAGTGAAGCGCGGCAACTGCGGGAGGCCCCGCATGTACTCGCTCGCGTAGTGCACGATCAGCGTGCCGATTCCGGTGATGACTAGGGCAAAAAGCAGGCTCAACCCGTCGATGAAGAAGCTCAGCGCGATGCCTTGCTGCGGGATCCAGCCGATCTCCCAATGGAGCGTCTCGCCGGACGAGACGCGCGGCACAAGCGAACAGAACCAAGCGAATAGGGCGGCAGGCAGCGCTATCGATGCCCGCAGTAGAGCGGGCACTCTTTCCGTCGGAACGCCAAGTGCAGGCATGGCCAGAAATCCGGCCTCGGCGCGATTTGGTGCCTGCGACCCGGACTAGAGATTCAAATTTACATCATCCCGGCGCGCAACGCCAAGAGCAGACCGCGACCGCTCCCCATCTCGCCAACGGCGCGGTCGGCTTGCCCAGTGGAGACGATGGTAGGCTTAGCGAGTTCATGCCACAGTGGCGATCCACCCGAACGGATACATCCCGGCCCGCGCGGAGCACTCTCCTTGCAACGATCGGAGCCATCCTGCTAGCCGCGGCGTTCGCGGCCTGCGATGCGGGCGCGCCAACCGATGCGCGGCCCCCGAACATCGTGCTCATCCTCGCCGACGACCTCGGGTACGGGGACATTTCGATTCAAGGCCACCCTCTGATTCGGACTCCGAACATCGACCGCATTGCCCGGGAGGGCCAGCGCTGGACCTCGTTCTACGCCTCCGCGCCGATGTGCAATCCCAGCCGCGTCGCGCTGGTGACCGGACGGATGCCGATCCGGATCCACCGCAACGGCAAGAATCTGTGGGCTGATCTGCCCGACGACGAGGTCACCATGGCGGAAATGCTCAAGCAGCGCGGCTACGCGACCTCTTATATCGGAAAGTGGGGCCTGACCGGACGCTTCAACTACCAAGGCTCGCATCCCAACGACCAGGGCTTCGACGCATTCTTCGGGCTCGTCGGCAGCAACGACGCTCCGCTGCGGGAAGGCTTCGAGCGGACCTACGAGAACATCAAGAACGCCACGAGCGAGGACTTCCCCATCTCGCTGTACCGCCAGAAGGAGGCTGTCGAGACGCCGGCCTACCAGCCCACGCTGACGAAGCGATACACCGAGGAAGCAGTACGCTGGATCGGCGAGCAGGCCGACCAGCCCTTCATGCTCTTCATCGGCCACAGCATGCCGCACGTGCCCATCTTCCGCTCGCCCGGCTTCGAGGGGCACAGCAACGCCGGACTCTACGGCGATGTGATCGAAGAGCTCGACTGGTCGGTCGGCGAGGTGGTCGGCGCGCTGGAGCGCGCCGGAGTGGCCGACGACACTCTGATCTGGTTCAGCAGCGACAACGGTCCCTGGCTCACGTACTTCGACCTCGGCGGCTCGCCGGGCGGGCTGCGCGACGGAAAACTCACCGGCTGGGATGGCGGGTTGCGCGTGCCCGGTATCTTCTACTGGCCGGGGACGATCCGACCCGCCGTGGTCGAGGGGATCGGCGTCAACGTCGACTTGATGGCCACGGTCGCCACGTTGACGGGCACAAGCCTTCCAGACGGGAGGGAGTTCGACTCGATCGATCTGTCGGGCGCGCTGCTGCGGGGCGAGCCGAGCCCGCGACACGAGTGGTTCTACTATGGCCAGCCCGGCAATCTGTGGGCGGCCCGCGTGGACCACTTCAAGCTGGTCCTAGAGTCCTGGGATTCCCTCGGCACGGAGAAGCAGATCGGCTGGAGAGGCTACGCCAACCACAAGGAGCACCGTTCGCCGCAGCTGTTCGATCTCAGCACCGATATCGGCGAACGATGGAACGTCGCCGACCGCTATCCGGAGGCAGTGGCGGAAATCGAAGCGGCGATCCAGCGGCAGCGGGAATCGATGGCTCCCGGAAGAGATACCCATAAGCAATAGCGGGATGTCCATATAATGGGTCTCGTGGGCCGGGCGTTGACCGGATCGCTGGCCGCTGCGGCGATGTGTCTAGGCGCATCGCTAGGGGTTGCCCCGCTGGTTGCAGCCGGCGGCTCGGAGCCACCCAGCGGGTATTGGTCGTTCCGCCCGCCGGCACGGCCCGAGCCGCCCGTAGCCGAGACTGCTTGGGCCAGCAATCTGATCGACTCCTTTATCCGGCAAGCGCTGCGCGAGCAAAGCTTGGAGCCATCGCCTGAAGCGAGCAAGGAACGATTGCTGCGCCGGGTCTGCCTCGACTTGACGGGCCTGCCGCCAACGCCCGAACAGGCGGCGTCATTTCTGTCCGATCCGTCGCCACACGCCTACGAGCGGCTGGTCGACTCGCTCCTGGCGTCACCGCACTACGGCGAGCGCTGGGCGCAAAAGTGGCTCGACGTGGTCCGCTTCGCCGACACGGACGGCTTCGAGCGCGACGGCTACAGGGAGCATGGCTGGCGTTACCGCGACTATGTGGTCCGCGCGTTCAACTCAGACAAGCCCTACGACCGCTTCGTGCAGGAGCAGGTGGCCGGAGACGAACTCTTCCCGGCCAGCTCCGAGTCTCTGGTAGCGACCGGATTTCACGGCGCGGGGCCGCGCCATGTCACTTCCGGCAACCAGGACAAGGAAGAGGCTCGCCAAGAGGTGCTGACAGAAATGGCGCTTGGCGTGGGACAGGGCCTGCTGGGGCTGACGGTGCAGTGCGCGCGCTGCCATGACCACAAGTTCGACCCGATCAGCCAAGAGGACTACTACCGCCTGGAGTCCTTCTTCGGGGCGACCGAACTCAAGGACCTGCCCATCGCGAGCGAGGAGCAGATCGCCGCCCAGGAAAAGGCCATTGCCGAGCACGAAGCCCGTGTTGAACCGCTCAAGGCCCAGCTCAAGGAGATCGAAGAGCCTTTCAACACCCAGGTCCGGGAACGCAAGCGGGCAGCCCTCGAGCCCGCCTTTGCCGCGGCGCTCGAAATTGCCGAAGACGACCGCACCGAAGAGCAGGCGCGTCTGGCCAAGGAAGCCAAGTCGCAGATCAGCCCGGTCTGGTACGAGATCGTTCCGCTCATGCCCCCAGACACCCGGAAGCGTCGGGCGGCCCTGAGGCAGCAGCTGCACGCTCTGGAACTGCATCGGCCCGCTCCTCCCGCAGCGGCCTTCGCAGTGGCCAACCTTGAAGAAGTGCCGCCCAGCCATGTGTTGGCAGGCGGTGACTACCGCCGAAGGGGCAAGGCCGTCACGCCCGGGTTCCCTCAAGCGGTCGGAGCGCTCGGCCTGGAAGCGCCGTCCGCCGGGTCCGGACGAAGGTCCGCACTGGCGCAGTGGCTGACTTCGGAGCAGAATCCCCTGGTAGCGCGCGTGATGGTCAACCGCATCTGGGAGTTTCGCATGGGCCGGGGCCTGATGCAGGATCCGAACAATTTTGGGCTGCTGGGCGGCATGCCGACACACCCGCAGCTACTCGACGCATTGGCGCTGCGCTTTGCGGGCGAGGGCTGGAGCGTCAAGGCCATGGACCGCTTGATCGTCCTCTCCAGTGCCTATCGGCAGTCCTCCGAGATCGACCCGCAGCAGGCCGCGATCGATCCTGACAACCGCTGGTACTGGCGGGCGCATCGCCGGCGCTTGTCCGGCGAAGCGATACGAGACAGCGCGTTGGCGGCCTCGGGCCGCCTCAACCGCTCGCTGACCGGCCGGCCGGTGCGCATCCCGATCGAGAGGGAGGTCTATGACCTGATCTTCACCGAAGCCGAGCCGGACAACCTCTGGCCCGTCACCCCCGACCGGCACGAGCACGACAGGCGCAGCCTGTACCTGCTGAACAAGCGCACGGTGCGCCTGCCGTTCCTCGCCAACTTTGACCAGCCCGACACGATGACATCGTGCTCCGTGCGACAAACATCGACTCATGCCCTGCAGTCGCTGAGCCTGCTCAACAGCGACTTCATGCAGGATCAGTCCCGCTGGCTAGCCGGGCGCATCCTGCAGCACTGCGGCGGGTCCGACACGGATTGCCAAGTCCAGCGCGCGTTCGAGTTCACGCTGGCCCGCCAGCCTACCGCGGCCGAGCGCGCCCTGGCCGACAGCTTTCTGCGCTCCGGATCCCACGCGCTGCGCGACTTCGCGCTCGCCTTGCTGAACCGCAATGAATTCGTCTACCGACCCTAGCGACGCAGCCACGCGCGGCGCGACTTCACGACGCGACCTGTTGTTCCGCGCGGCCAACGGATTCGGCGCGCTCGCGCTGCAGCACCTGCTGGCCCGGACCGCGCTGGCCGAGTCCGCCGCGAATCCGCTCCGCGCCAAGCGGCCGCACTTCAGTGCCACGGCCGACGCGGTCATCTTCATCTTCAACGTCGGCGCGCCCAGTTCGATGGACACGTTCGACCCCAAGCCGATGCTCAGCCGGCACGCGGGCGAGCCGCTGCCGGAGAGCTTCGGCTCGGTCGGGGGCCAGTTCACGGACGGCACCAACCCGATCTTGGGCACGCCGTGGCAATTCCGCCGCTACGGCCAGAGCGGACTGCCGGTCTCGGAGCTGTTCCCGAACGTCGCCCGGCATGTCGACGACATCTGTTTCGTCAGATCGTTCGTCACCCACAGCGTCGTGCACGCTCCGGCGATGTACGAGGTTCACAACGGGCGCCTGTTCGCCACCCACCCCAGCATCGGCTCGTGGGTGACGTATGGCCTTGGATCGGAGTCGGAGAACCTGCCCGCCTACGTGGTCATGCCCCAGCCCGAGGGCACGCCGGAAGGCGGCACGTCGTGCTGGAGCCAGGGATTCCTGCCGTCGGTCTATCAGGGCACGCTGCTCCGCCCCGGCCCTAACCCGATCCTCCACCTGAAGCGTCCCGCCGGGATGACGGAGGCCCGCCAGCGCGGCATGCTAGACCTGCTGCAGGCGATGAACGAGTTCGACAGCGGTCCGCTGGACAGCGAGATGCAGGCTCGAATCGCCGCCTACGAACTGGCTTTCCGGATGCAGTCGCACGCACCGGAAGCTGTCGACCTGACCAAGGAGACGGCCGCGACCAAGCGCTCGTACGGGCTGGAGCAGGACCACACCCGGGAGTTCGGCACGCGCCTGCTGCTGGCCCGGCGTCTGGTCGAGCGCGGCGTGCGCTTTATCCAGATCTACTCCGGAGGCGGCCCGCTGAGCATGCAGTGGGACGCGCACAAGCACCTGAAGCAGAACCACGAAAAGATGGCCGGACACAGCGACGTGCCGATCGCGGCATTGCTCCAGGACCTTAAGCAGCGGGGGCTGCTGGAACGGACGCTCGTGATCTGGGGCGCGGAGTTCGGGCGCCTGCCCACGTCCGAAGCCGGCAACGGCCGCGACCACAACCCGCACGGCTATACCATGTGGTTCGCCGGAGGCGGAGTTCGGGGCGGCCAGGCTATCGGCGCCACCGACGAGTTCGGACTGCGCGCCGTGGACCGGCCTTCCATAATGCGCGATTTTCACGCCAGCATCTTGCACGCGCTCGGCTTGGACCAGAACCAACTCTGGTACCTGCACAACGGCCGCCACGAAAAGCTGACCGACTTCGGCGGGACCGTCATCGAGGATCTCTTCGCGTGATCGCGCTGCTGGGCGCTGCGGTCTTGCTGGCCGCCCTGCTTCCGGTGCCGACGCAGGCGCGCCCGCCGAACATAGTCCTGCTGCTGGCCGACAACCTCGGCTACGGCGACACGGAGCCCTTCGGCGCGCGGCACCACCGGACGCCGAGCCTGAACCGGATGGCCCGCGAGGGCCGCAAGCTGACTCATTTCTATGCCAGCGCGGGGGTATGCACTCCCTCGCGGGCGAGCCTGATGACGGGCTGCTATGCGCAGCGCATCGGCCTGCACACGAACCCCCGCGACGGCTTGGTCTTGCGCCCGATCTCTCCCTATGGGTTGCACGCGGACGAGCTCACCGTCGCCGAGCTGCTGCGCTCCGCGGGTTACGCCACCGCCATCATCGGCAAGTGGCACTTGGGCGACCAACCGGAATTCCTGCCGACAAGGCATGGCTTCGACTCGTACTTGGGCATTCCCTACAGCGACGACATGACGCGCCAGCTGGGCAATCGGAATCGCCAGCGCTTCGACGGGGACGAGTGGCCGCCCCTGCCGTTGCTGCGCGACGAGTCCGTGATCGAGGCGCCGGTGGACCGCAATCTGCTCACCAAGCGCTACACCGAAGCAGCGTTGCGCTACATCGACGAGCACGCTAATCGCCCGTTCTTCCTGTATCTGGCGCACGCCATGCCAGGCAGCACCGCGGCGCCGTTCGCCAGCGAGGGGTTCCGCGGCAGGAGCTCCAACGGCCCGTGGGGCGATTCGGTCGAGGAACTCGACTGGTCGACCGGCCAGATCCTTGACAGACTCGTCGAGAGGGGACTCAGCGCCAACACACTTGTTCTATGGACTTCGGACAACGGCGCTCCGCTAGCACCGGATCCGAGCAGTCCCGTCCGCGGCAGCAACCTGCCGCTCCACGGGCGCGGCTACACCACTGCCGAGGGCGGATTCCGCGTTCCAGCCATCGCCTGGTGGCCGGGCACGATCCCGGCGGGCACCCAGTCCGCCGAACTGATGAGCATGCTCGATCTGCTCCCGACGCTCGCCGCACTGGCGGGCACTGAAGTGCCCGAAGATCGCGACATCGACGGGGTGGACGTCGGCGACGCGCTGCTCGGAAGAGGCACCGCCCGTTCGCCGCGAGACGAGCTGTACTACTTCCGCGAAGACGAGCTCCAGGCCGTGCGCTCCGGCAAATGGAAACTGTTTGTCCCCCTGCCGGAACCGACCACCAGGCACCCGCACTTTGGGACCGCGGGATCGAGCAGCCCGCTGCTATTCGATCTGGAGACAGACATTGGAAGCCGGCGCAATCTTGCGTCACGGCGCCCGCAGGTGGTCGAACGCCTGATGCGCCTCGCCGCCAGGGCCAGGACAGAACTGGGAGACCGCGGCGTTCCTAGCTCGGGGCAACGGCCGCGCGGCCAAGTCGCGGATCCGCAGCCCGCGCTACTGCACGAGTGAGGCCACGGGCTGCCAGAGCCTAGGACAAGGGAGACAAGAGCGCCCAGCGCACTCGGTGAACGAGTTCGCGAATCGCCACTGGACACTCGGGTTCGACAGGGTCCGCTGGATGGCTCTCGTTGCGTGCCCGACGTACGGCAAGAGATTGCGCTACGCAGAGCTGCCGAGGTTAGTTGTTTCGTAGTCTGCTGTGCGGTTAGTACGGGCAACCTCCCATGACGATGACGCAATTGCGATGCTTCTTCCTATCCGAGAGGCTGTGTCCCAGACACGTCTATCCCAGAATCGTCCAGCCGCATTCTCTGCGAAGTGGAAGATTCTCCGTGTAACATTCAAATGTGGAGTGCGAGAAGTCGGATCCGACGATTTCTGCACTTCAGCGCCAAGGGTTTCAGCAAGAACTCGGGCAGATCGATGCCACGCCGCAGATTCAATCCGAAGCGAAGAGTCGCTCACGGCTGGGACATTGAGGAGCTCAAGAAGCTAGCTGATCGAGTAAGCTACACGGGGAACCCAGAGCACAAGGAGAGGCCCGGCGATTTCGGACTGACGCCGCCCGTCCAACCGCGTCCGGATAAGTCAAAGTGCGACTGGATAGAGGTCCTGGACCGGGCGACTGCACTGCGGCTCTTGAAGGAAGGCGCCCGTCGAGGCCTCGTCAGTCGCCAGGTCCGCGCGGGCTTCCCCCAGAACATCTGGGCGGTGACTGAAGGCGGTGATCCCGTCGAGGCGCAATTGGAGAATGAGAGCGCGGGCACGTATCACGGATATCCGATGCCCAAGACAGATCCGTTTAGAGAGGTCATAATCAGCCTGTGGGGCCAGCATGAGCGGTAAGTTTAGGATCGATTGCCGATGGGTGGAGCCCGCCTCCGGCGGCGCGGCGAATCGCCATTTCCTAGCTGAAGTAGGGATTGAGGCCGATGGCGTGCCCGTGACTGCGCTAGTAGACACTCACGCCCGCGCCTACCGGTCAGGAATACGGGTGTCTGCTTACGATCTCGCCTCGTGGTTCATCGCGAACTGGTGGCGATTGCGCTGGGAGATGCAAGGAGAAGGGGTGTCTTGGAACATGAGCCACCGAGTCGGTGCTGCCGGGAACGGCTACTTGTGGCCAGACTTGGAGTTCGTGGGCGGTGATGCAACCGTGCAGATTCGGTCCAACCCCATCAGCTTGGGTACGACATCGCCCTTGCGGTTCTTGAGCGAAGTGAATATTCATGTGCCGGCGGACGAATTCGAGAATGCGGTGCGAGACTTCGTAGAAACGGTAGCCTCACGGTTGCAATCTTGGGCCAGTCAAGACGCGGACGGGCCGCAGGAATTGTTGTCTGCTTGGCGCGATCTCGGCCAGGAAATCGAAGATCCAGTATTGAGCTTTGACCGGGTGATCGAGGCTAGGATGGGATTCGACCCGGAAGAGGCGGAACCGGCTGTACTCGCCGGCCTTCGCCACGCCGCGGATGAGGTTGGTCGCGATCCCGTCGGGGAACTGGCAGCGTCCTCGAAGAGCCGGGCGCTGGAAGACTTCGAGGCACTCTGGCGCGATGTTCGTCAGAGATCGTGCCTTATGCGGCTTGACATAACACCAAAAATGAAGGCCGAAGCTGCAAGCCTTAAGATCCGCAACCAGAAGCCTTGGAGAAAGGGGGCAGCGCTAGCCGAGCTAGTGCGCCGCGAGTGGTCGATTGACCGAGACACGGTAGATAACCACACGCTGGCGGAACTGTGTAAAGTCTCGGTGGAATGGATCCATCTTGGATTCGAGGAAAACGTTCCAATTCCCGCCGGGTTCCGCAGCTGCCCAGACAAAGACTGTCTCGTGGCCTCGCTAAAGAAGCGCCATCCCACTGGCCGCCGATTCGCCCTTGCACGCATCATCGGAGACCATCTGCTAGCGGCAGACGGTGACAGGCTGCTTCCGGTGACGGATACGGGGTCTGAGCGGCAGCAATTCCAGCGAGCCTTCGCACAGGCTTTCCTGTGTCCGTTCGAAGCGCTACGTGATCACCTCGGATCCAACGTTCCGGACGACGATTACATCGAGGACGCGGCACAGCACTTCAATGTGTCGGCTTGGCTGATTAGATCTACACTGCTCAACCACGGTGTGCTGAGTTCTGCCGCGCTCGCATCGTGACTTTCCGTTCCGACCACGACCGTGCGCCATGCACGGTGCAAGCTAACGAAGTCCTCGTCATTGCCGTCCGTCCCGGTCGATCCCAGTTCCCAAGTCGTGGCGGAACCGAGGCCGCGGACCGCCTCGGCGGCAGACACGCATTCGGCGGAAGGCAAGGATCGGACGAGAAAGGAATCAACGCGCATCTTCCTGTGACCGAGGTAGATGCTGAACGCTTCGCCCGGCACGCTGACGCTTACGTGCAGGTACGTGTCGAGCATACGATCGAGGCGTGGGAATCCTGACCAGTGGTATCACCCATCGGCCATGACTTCACGGGCTTCGGAACCAAATCGATAGACCGGAGGGCATACAGGATGGATATGAGTCCCGAGACAGACCAGGCGCTTGGGTTCCATTCCCCGAGCCGCCGTGACGCATGAGCGCGCACCACCACCGAGCCCTGAGTCGGATGATGGTCGCCCCCTTCGATTTCGGCCGACACGCCAGCGTGCGAGCGAGCCTCAATCAAGGCGAGAATAGAGACCTGCCTGGCACTGAGAGAGCCTGGAGGGATTCACGAATGCCACGCGTCGCCGCATTCCTCGTCCTTGGACTGTCCGGCTTGCTTATTCCCGCGTCGATGCGGGCCTCGCCCCCTAATATCCTGCTCGTCCTTACCGATGACCTCGGCTGGCGGGATCTGAGCTGTTACGGCAGTACGTTCTACGAAACACCGAGCATCGACCGCCTGGCATCCCAAGGTCTGCGTTTCACCGACGCCTACGCCGCAGCGACCGTCTGCTCGCCCACCCGCGCGGCTATCCTCACGGGCAAGACGCCGGCACGGCTGCATCTGACCGATTTCATTCGCGGTCTAGACTGCCCCTATGCCGCCCTGACACCGCCGGATTGGCCGCGGTATCTGTCGCACGAAGAAGTCACGCTTGCGGAGATGCTGAAACGGGTCGGTTACGAGACATACCATTTCGGCAAATGGCACTTGGGACGCCAAGAGCACTTTCCGGTCACGCAGGGATTCGATCACAGCATCGCGGAATCGGCCTGGGGACCAGGCGGGTATTTCTATCCCTGGCCGAACGTCAAGAACATGTCCGGCGAAGATGGCGACTACTTCACCGACCGATTGACCGATGAAGTGATACGGAGGCTAGAGCGGTCCCATGATCGCCCGTTCTTCATGTACGTAGCGTATTCAACACCTCACCGTCCAACCCAGGCCAAGGAAGAACTCACGCGGAAATACGCAGCGAAGCTTACCTCGGAACATGTCCAGCGCAATCCGGTCAACGCCGGGATGATTCACAGCCTAGACGAGAATGTCGGGCGGATCATGCAGTCTCTCGACGACCTGGAACTGGCGGACAAGACGCTGTTCATATTTGCTTCGGACAACGGCGGCAACCACTATGCAGACAGGCCGCAGAAGACCAACAACGCCCCATTGCGGGGCGGAAAGGGTTCCGCGTACGAAGGCGCCTATCGTGTGCCTCTCATTATCCGGTGGCCCGGAAAGGTCCCGGGAGGAATCGAGACGAGCGAGCCAGTTAGTAGCGTCGATTTCTTCCCTACGCTACAGGCGGTGACCGGGCAGGAACCGACGGAGGAGCAGGATCTTGATGGCGTCAATCTCCTCCCCCTGCTGCTGCAGCAACAACCGCTCGGACGGGAGGCCCTCTATTGGCATTACCCGCACTATCATCGCGGAGGAGCGTCGCCCCACGGAGTCATACGCAAGGGGCGATTCCGTCTGATCGAACACTTCGACGGAACGCAGGCGGAACTCTATGACATCGAGAACGATATCGGCGAGACGGTGAACCTGATCTACTCGATGCCAGAAGAGTCAGAGCAACTGTTGAACGAGCTTCGCCAATGGCGGCATGAGGTCGGCGCGCAGATGCCTACCCTCAA
Organism: Bryobacterales bacterium; assembly: GCA_022823865.1. Lineage (GTDB taxonomy): Bacteria > Acidobacteriota > Terriglobia > Bryobacterales > UBA6623 > VXMF01. The sequence continues at coordinate 31,377 of JAJEHF010000208.1, read as the reverse complement.
TCCCAATTACGATCCCGACCGGCTGAATGAGTGGAGATTCTTCACGGAGTGACAGAGCGGGGGGCCGAACCCATCATTCAGCACTGGGCAACTGGCAATCTGGCGAACCGTCGGCGCCCGGCGCTTCGAACGGTTGGTCTACGGATTGACGGCGAACAACCGAGCCCGAAAGCCTCGCCCAGCCATCCGCCGCTAGCCGAACTTGCTTGCAAGGACTGCCAGCGAACTCATGCCGCCAGCTCGCGGCCTCGCTCTAGCGCCTCTTCGATCGTCCCGACCATGTAAAACGCCTGTTCGGGCAGGTCATCGTGCTGCCCGTCGACAATCTCGCGGAACCCGCGGATCGTGTCTGCCAGCTTCACGTAGCACCCCTTGGTTCCGGTGAACTGCTCGGCCACGTGGAACGGCTGAGAGAGGAACCGCTGGATCTTGCGCGCCCGCGATACGATCAGCTTGTCCTCCTCGGACAGTTCCTCCACGCCCAAGATCGCGATGATGTCCTGCAGCTCCTTGTTGCGCTGCAGCACGCGCTTCACCGACTGGGCCACGTCGTAGTGGTCGTCGCCCACGACGTTCGGATCCAAGATGCGAGACGTCGAGGTCAACGGGTCCACCGCCGGGTAAATGCCCAACGAGGCGATTTCGCGCGACAGGTTGGTCGTCGCATCCAAGTGGGTGAAGGTCGTCGCCGGCGCCGGGTCCGTGTAGTCGTCCGCCGGCACGTAGATCGCTTGCACCGACGTGATGGACCCCTTCTTGGTCGAGGTGATCCGCTCTTCCAATGCACCCATCTCGCTTGCGAGGTTCGGCTGGTAGCCGACCGCCGAGGGCATGCGTCCCAGCAGCGCCGACACTTCCGAGCCGGCCTGTGTGAAGCGGAAGATGTTATCGATGAACAGCAGCGTGTCCTGTCCTTCCACGTCGCGGAAATACTCGGCCACGGTCAGTCCGGTCAGCCCGACGCGCAGCCGGGCGCCCGGCGGCTCGGTCATCTGGCCGTAGATCAAGGCGGTCTTCGACTTGGTGTAGTCGTCGGGGTTCACGACGCCCGACTCCTGCATTTCAAGCCACAGATCGTTGCCTTCCCTGGTGCGCTCGCCAACGCCCGCGAAGACCGACACGCCGCCGTGCTGGAGCGCGATGTTGTTGATCAGCTCCATGATGATCACGGTCTTGCCGACGCCCGCGCCCCCGAACAGTCCGATCTTGCCGCCCTTGAGGTAAGGCTCGATCAAGTCGATCACCTTGATCCCTGTCTCGAGAATCTCGGACTCCGTGGACTGGTCCTCCAGCAGCGGGGCGTCGCGATGGATCGGAAAGCTCGTCTCGGTCTCAACCGGGCCGCGCTCGTCGACAGGCTCGCCCAACACGTTGAGCACGCGGCCCAGCACCTGCGGGCCGACCGGCACGGAGATGGCCTTGCCGGTGTCTACGACGGGCATGCCGCGCACCATGCCGTCCGTCGGTTGCATCGCGACGGTGCGCACCCGTCCCTCGCCGAGGTATTGCTGCACTTCGCAGGTGACATCGATCGGCTCGGGCACGTTGAACCCTTCGCTGCTCACCTTCACGGCATTGAAGATCTTGGGCAGGTTTCCGCCCTCGAACTGCACGTCGACCGCCGGACCGGCGACCTGAATGACTTTCCCTGCGATTTGCATCTTCTCGCGTCCTCTTTGGCGTCGGCAGCCGCTACTCTTGCGCGGCGGTGCCCGAAACGATTTCGATGATCTCCGTCGTAATGCTGGCCTGCCGCACGCGGTTGAGGTGCAGCGTGAGCTTCTCCAGCACCTCGCCCGCGTTGCGCGTGGCCGCGTCCATGGCAGTCATGCGCGCGGCGTGCTCGGCAGAGGCTGACTCAAGCATCGCCAAGAACACCTGCGTCACGACCCGCCTGGGCAAAAGTGCCCCTAGCAATTGCTGCGCCGGCTGCTCGTACTCGTACGAGCTTCCGCCGTCGGCAGCGCCTTCGGGCGGAATGATCGGAAGCACCTGCTCGACGACAGGTTGCTGGCTCAACACGCCCTTAAACCGGTTGTAGGCGATCCAGACCTCGTCCGCCTGGCCGTCCGAGAACCGCTGCATCGCCTTCTCAGCCACCGCTTCGGCCGTCCCCACTTCGACCCTGCCAAGGACCTGGTCCCACTTGCCACTCACCGCCAAGTCCCGACGCTGGTAGAAATCCACCGCCTTCCGGCCCAGCAGTTCCAGCTCCACCTGCTGCTCGGGGCGCCCGTCCACGAATCCCTGGACCGCCTTGAACACATTGCTGTTGAAGGAACCGCACAGTCCCTTCTCTCCCGCCAGCACCACCAGCTGCACCTTGCGGCACTCCCTGCGCTCCAGCAGGGGGTGCGAGAACGCGCCCTCTTCCTCCGTCTCGGTTGCCAGCACGCTGCCGAGCATGTCCTCGAGCAGCCCGGCGTACGGGCGCGCGCCGACCACCGCCTGCTGCGCCCGGCGCAGCTTGGCGGCCGAGACCATCTTCATGGCCTTGGTGATCTGCTCGGTGTTCTTGACAGAGCGGATCCGCCGGCGCAGGTCGATGAGGGAAGGCATCTCTAGCTTGCCTTCGCCACCGGATGGAGCGCCGCGAACTGCTCCTTGTAAGCGCCGATGGCGTCTTGAAGCGCATTGGCGACGTCGTCGTCGAGCACGCGCCGACCCCGGATCAGAGCCAGCGCGCCGTCGTCACCCTGGCGGTCAAGGTAGTCGTACAACCCGGCCTCGAAGTCGGCGATCTGGGACAGTTCCAAGTCATCGAGATGGCCCTTCGTTCCGGCGAAGATGATCGCGATCTGCTTCTCGACCGGAAGCGGATCGTACTGTTTCTGCTTCAGCACCTCGACCAAGCGGTCACCGCGGTGCAACTGCTGCTGCGAGGCCTTGTCTAGGTCAGAGCCAAACTGCGCGAACGCCGACAGGGCGCGGTATTGAGCCAGATCCAGCCGCAGCGTGCCCGCCACCGACTTCATGGCCTTGATCTGGGCGTTGCCGCCGACACGGCTGACCGAGATGCCGACGTCCACGGCCGGGCGGACGTTTGCGTTGAATAGGTCGGCCTGGAGATAGATCTGGCCATCGGTGATCGAGATCACGTTTGTCGGGATGTAGGCCGACACGTCGCCGGCTTGGGTCTCGATGAACGGCAGTGCCGTCAGCGACCCGCCCCCGAGCTGCTCGCTCAACTTGGCCGCGCGCTCCAGCAGGCGCGAATGCAGGTAGAACACGTCGCCCGGATAGGCCTCGCGCCCGGGCGGTCGCCGCAGCAGCAGCGAGATCTCACGATAGGCGGCGGCATGCTTGGAAAGATCGTCGTAGACGCACAGCGCGTGACGCGACGAGTCCCGGAAGTACTCCCCGATAGCGGCGCCGGTGAAAGGCGCCAGGTACTGCATCGGCGCGGGGTCCGACGCGGAAGCCACGACGACGATGCTGTAGTCCATCGCCCCTTGCTGCTCCAAGGTCTTGAGCACCTGCGCGACGGTCGAGCGCTTCTGGCCGATGGCGACATAGATGCAGATCACATCGCCGCCCTTCTGGTTCAGGATGGTGTCGATGGCAATGGCGGTCTTGCCTGTCTGGCGATCCCCGATGATCAGCTCGCGCTGCCCGCGACCGATCGGGATCATGGCGTCGATGGCCTTGAGGCCGGTCTGCATCGGCTCCTTGACCGGCTCGCGGTCGATCACGCCCGGCGCCAGCCGCTCGATCGGGTTGTACTGGGTCGCCTCGATGGGGCCCTTGCCGTCCAGCGGCTCGCCGAGAGCGTTGACCACGCGCCCCAGCATTGCGTCGGACACGGGAATCGAGATGATCCGCCCCGTGCGGCGCACCTCGTCGCCTTCCTTGAGGCTGGTGTAGTCACCTAGCAGCACCGCCCCGACCTGGTCCTCCTCGAGGTTCATCGCGATGCCGGAGATGCCGTTGCGAAAGTCGAGCAGCTCGCCCGCCATCACGCTCTCCAAGCCGTGCAGGCGAGCGATGCCGTCGCCGAGCGAGATCACCGATCCCACTTCTGCCACTTCCACGGCAGATTCGTAGTTCTGGATCCGGTCGCGGATCAACTGCGTGATTTCCGATGCGTTCATCTTGGCCATTCGAATCGTTCCTCTACCAAGAGCGACTAGCGGTCACCAGCCGCCAGCCTGGCCGCCAGCGACCCCAAGGCCGCCCGCAGCGATCCGTCGTACAGGGTCGAGCCCACCTGCACCGCGCCGCCGCCGAGCAGGCCGGGATCCTCCGCGTAGCTCGCCCGGATGTCCTTGCCGGTCAGCTCGCGGAAGCGGCCCTCGAGGTCGGCCCTCTGGTCGGGACCGAGCGGGCCGGCGGTGCGCACTTGGACCTCGATTCTGCCACGGTGGCTGTCAAGCCACGTGCGGAATCCATCGGCAATCAGGGAGAAGTGCCGCATACGGCGGTGGTCCGTGACGACGAATAGAAAGTTGACAATGAGCGGAGCAAGGCCGAGGCGGCCGCCGACCTGCTCGATCAAGCGGCGCTTGTCGCCGGGTTGGATCGAGGGCGAGCGCAGCACGGCAGCCAAGTCCTCAGACCCTTCCAGCAGTTCGCCAAAGGCCTCCAATTGTTCCAACGCCGCCTCGGGCGATAGCTCCGAGTCTTGCTGTGCGACGACCTCAGCCAAGGCTGAAACGTAACGATTGGCTACTGCTTGGTCCATGGGAGCCGCACGTGAGAGCCGCAAGCGTCGGCACGCCCGGGCGCTGCTGGGGACGGTTGGATGGGAGGGCTGGCAGCGGCAGCGCCGCCCGTTCCTCTCAAGGTTCCAATCTACCATAGGCGGCACCCCCCGCAGAAAGCCCGCACGCAGTTGCCGGGTTCCCGCCGCACGCAGCTCTGTTCCCGGCGCGGGAGTGCGCAGAATGGGCACTCACCTCATTGTGGAGCGGGCGTTCACACTGAACCGGAACGAGTGCCCATTTTCCCCTAGCTTGAGTGTGAGAGCTGCACCGGATGGGCTTGGGCGCGTGCCGGCGCCGGTGCTGTTATCTTGGAACGCATCAGGCTCGGGCTGCAAAGACAGATGTCGCAAGCAAACCAATTCCCCCAAGGCACGATCGGGTTCCCCGTCACGCCGTGGGACGCAGACCTGCAACTCGACGAGCCGGCATTGCGGGCCCACGCCGAACGCATGCTTGTGGCCGGGCTCGATGCGCTCTCGTTCTGCGGCAGTAACGGGGAACTACACGCCCTCGGCCTGCCAGAGTACGAGCGGATTTGTGAGATCGCCGGGGAACTGGTGCCGCAGCGCGCATACCTGATCCTCGGCGTTGGCCAGAGCTGGCGGACGGCGCGCACACAGGCCGTCTACGCCCGACGCGCCGGGGCGAAGGCCGTGCTCTGCATCGCACCCTACATGGCCGACCCCAACGAAGGCGGCCTTGCCGACTACTATCGCTCGGTGGCTGAAGCCGCCGGCATCAGCGTCATCCTGTACCAGACAAAGTGGAGCGGCACGCTGCCTCTTTCCCTGCTAGAGAGGCTGGGCCGGGTGGAGAACATCTGCATGGTCAAGGACGAGAACGGCGACTTGTCCCACTACCTCCAGGTCCGCCGCCACTTCGGCGACCGCTTCCATTGGATCAACGGCATGGCCGAGCCGTTCGTGCCTAGCTATTGGAAGCTGGGGGTCGAGACGTTCACCTCGGGCCTCGCGTGCTTTATGCCGGAAACCGCGCTGCGCATCCGCGAACTGGCGCGCGAAGGCAATTTCACCGATGTGAACGGCATCTTGGACGATCTGGTGCTGCCGATGTACGAGTTGCGCAATCGCCGACCCGGCTACAAGGTCTCGATGATCAAGACTGCGATGTCCCTGGCCGGCATCCCGGCCGGGAGCGTGCGGCCGCCGTTGGTGGCCATGGACGCAGCTGACAGGGAAGACTTGCGCTCCCTCATGGAACGCCATGGCCTGCTCGCTGCGTAGCACAAGCCGGATCCAGACCGCCCGCCTAGCAGGCGTTCTCGCAGCTGTATTCATTGGCCTGGTCTCCGCCAGCCCGTGGCAACGGCTAGGGGCTCAACAAGAACGCAGCCCTGACGCACAGAGGCCAAGGCAGATCGCCCCGGCGATGAGCTGGGTCTATGCCGACTGGCTGACCCGCCCGGAGCGCGAGCAAGAAGAGCAGCCCGACAGACTCGTCAACGCGCTCGATATCGAGCCCGGCGCCACGGTGGTTGATCTCGGCGCCGGAGTGGGCTACTTCACCTGGCGGCTGGCAAGGAGGGTTGGAAGCGCAGGCAAGGTGATCGCGGTCGATATCCAGCAGGAAATGCTAGACATGCTCGCAGTGAACTTGCGCGAGCGCGGCATCGAGAACGTTGAGATGGTTCTCGCAACTCCCCGGGACCCGAGCCTGCCAGAATCCGCGGTTGACCTCGTCCTTCTGGTGGACGTGTACCACGAACTTGCCCACCCCGCTCTCACGCTCGCCCACATCCGGCGGTCGCTCAAGCCAGCGGGCCGGCTCGTCGTCGTCGAGTACCGCAAGGAACAACCGGGGGTGCCAATCCACCCGCTCCACAAGATGAGCGTTGCCGAAGTCCGATCAGAGATCGAACCCGCCGGATTCGATCTCGTGGAAGTGCTGGAGTTCCTGCCCTCCCAGCACGTGATCATCTTCACGCCTGCCAGCAGCTGACCGGGCGGGGCGCTCAGGCGGGCTTGTCTGCGACCAAGTCGGCGAACGGCGCCGACCGGATTACCGAGCGCAAGTCGGGGTCGCGCCGCGCCAGAATTCGAATCTCGGAGTCCAGCTCGATTGCCTTGCGAATCGACTTGCTTGCGGAATTGTGGTCCCCTGCGAGGACTTTGGCGACACCCTTGACGTAGTGCAAGTGCGCAGCCTCGGCATCCTTGGCCAAGCCGCGGTTTAGCACTCGCACGGCGTCCGCGAACTGGCCGTTGTTGACCAGTTGAACGCCGTGGTTGTAGTAGTCCTCCACGGTCTCGAGCAACGGGCGCTTGCGCTCGGAGTGCTTGCGACAGATCTCGATGAAGACACCGGCCCGGTGGCTCAGCCCGACGTTGGGGCCCGCCCGTACCTTCTCCAACATCCGCCGCGCCGCGCCGAACTTGCGCGACTGGAACAGTTCCGTTCCCAGAGTGAAGTGCTCCTGCTGCCGCTCCTCCGCAAGGCGCTCCTTGCTGACGGGGCGCTTTGCGCTGCGTGAGTGGACCGCAGGTCTTGGAGCTATCGGACCACTGCTCGGCGAAGTCTCAGCCCCCTTTCCGGTCTGGGCCTTGCTTGGCATATGCCATCGCGTCGCCAGACGCAGCGGGCAGCGTCTCGGCGGGAGTGCCAAGCCAACCCGCGTCAAGCGTGTGCGAATTTATAACAGATCAGTCAAGCGTTGGCAAGCGGCGCGGGGCTGACGCCGCGCAATGCTGACTTCCAAGGGCCTGCTAGACTTCGACACAACATGGGCCGCGGTGCCACCCACCGCCACTTGGCGGCTTTGCAAACCGAAATCGTGGCCTGCCGCCGTTGCGCGCGCCTGGTAGAGCACTGCCAGAGCGTTGCCCGCGTCAAGCGCCGCGCCTATCTCAACTGGGATTACTGGGGCCGGCCCGTGCCTTCGTTCGGGGACCCAGGCGCACGCCTGCTGCTGGTCGGGCTGGCGCCGGGCGCTCACGGCGCCAACCGGACAGGCAGGGTGTTCACCGGCGACAGTTCGGGCGATTTCCTCTACGACGCCTTGTTTCAGACGGGATTCGCGTCGCAGCCGACGGCCACGTCCAGGGACGACGGATTGGTCTTGCGCGACTGCTACATCGCCTCCGCAGTGCGCTGCGCGCCGCCCCAGAACAGGCCCCTTCCGGGAGAGTTTGCGGCTTGTCGCCCGTTCCTCGAGCGCGAGGCCAGCATGCTTCAGGGGCTCCGCGCGGTGGTCACTCTCGGGCGTCTCGCGCATGACTCGTGGCTGGCCGTTTTGCGCGCTCGCCACCCCTCGCTGCGCGCTCGCGACTACCCGTTCGCGCACGGTCGCCATTTTTTTCGTCCCGCGAACGGGCCCGATCTGCTGTGCAGTTATCACCCCAGCCGCCAGAATACACAGACTGGCCGCCTTACTAAGTCTATGTTGGTCAATGTTTTACGAACAGCCAAGGGGATCTTTTCCGATGTTTAGAGGCTTGCATATTGTCCACGGAAAAAAATATTCTTTACAAGGTGCAACCACTTGACGGTGGTTTTCATCTATACTCTACTAGTTAAGGAGATCGATCCGAGCACATAGCCGGACCGTTATTGCAGGCGGGCCGGTGTCAGCAACCCTGCTCCAGATCTTCTTGCAAGGAGAAACGCAATCATGGTCACTCTAGAAAAAGAAGTTGTGCGCCAGCAGCTGCTGGCAAAACTCGACGCGCTGACCCGGCGCAATAACCGGGACGAATTGATCCGCGACCGCTGCAACGATCCCATGGACCAGATGCAGACTCGGTTCGAGATGGACCTCACCATCAGCGTGATCAACAACGACTTCGAGACCCGCAAGGCTGTCCAGACCGCACTCAGGCTGCTTGACGAAGACGAGTACGGTATCTGCCAGGACTGCGGCGCGGAGATCAACCCGCAGCGTCTCGAGGCCATCCCGTGGACTACGCTGTGCGTCTACTGCCAAGACGAGTACGACTGCTCCGGCGTCTCCCACCAATCGGGCGACTTCGTGCGCGCTGCGTAAGCTGCGTAAGAGGACCTGCGCGACAACAGGCCGCATAGCGGTCGCACCGCTCCTGCGGGAGCTGATTCCCAGCTACAGACAAACCGATGCGCTGCCCTCGGTCCGCTCCCGTCACGGGAGCTCGGCAGGGGGCAGCGCGAATGCCAGAATATTCTTGCCGGCGGCGATGGTCACGAATTGCCTGCCGCCGAGCATATAAGTCATAGGAGAAGCGCGCACCTGGGCGTTGAGGTGGCGGCTCCAAAGCAGCTCTCCGTCGGCGGCACGGGCGGCGGAGAACGTCCCGGAATTGTCGGCGAAGAACACGAGCCCGGCTGCCGTGGAAACCAGGCCCGACCAATTGGCGCGGATCGAGTCGCCGAGCTTGCGCTCCCAAGCGATGTCGCCAGTCAGCACGTCGATTGCGCGCAGGTAGCGTTCTCCCGGCTCGCCGCTCGGCTCGCGGGCCGAGCCTCCGTAGTAGGTCTTGCCGGCCTGCCACGTCTCGTCTCGCTTCGTGAAGACATGGCAGAACTCTGACGCCATCGTGTAGAACAGCCCGGTCGCGGGATCGAACGACTTGGAAGGCCAGTTGGTCGCGCCTTGCAACCCCGGGCAGACCAGGTTCCCGCCACGGGTGGGCCGCTTGCCCGGGATCAGCACCGGGCGGCCGTCCGCGCCGACGCGCTCGGCCCAGGTCAGCTTGCGCACGAAGGGCTCGGCCAGCAGCAGCTCGCCGTCTTCGCGGTCCAAGACGTAGAAGAACCCATTGCGGTTGGCGTGCAACAGCACCTTGCGGCGCTCGCCGTGCCACTCGATGTCCGCCAGGACCGGAGTCTGCACCGAGTCCCAGTCGTGCTCGTCGTGCGGGGTGTACTGGAAGTGCCACACCAGCGTTCCAGTCTCCGGGCGCAACGCGAGGATCGAGTTGGAATAGAGATTGTCTCCGAGCCGCTCGTCGCCGTTCATGTCGGGGCAGGGATTGCCGGTCGGCCAGTAGAGCAAGTCCAGGTCCGCGTCGTAACTCCCGGTCAGCCAAGTCGTGCCACAACCGTGCGGCAGCACCGAGCCCTGCCAAGTCTCGGAAAGCGGCTCGCCCGGCAACGGGATCGTCCAGAAGCGCCAGAGCCGCTGGCCGGTCTCGGGATCGTAAGCGGCCAGGAAGCCGCGCACGCCCTGATCGCCTCCCGAGATACCGGAAACCACCATATCCCGGACAACCAGGGGAGCCATCGTTGCGTTGTAGTTCTCCCGGTGGTCGGCCATTTCGACATCCCAGAGCTTGCGTCCGCTCACTCTGTCGAAAGCCAGCAAATGGGCATGATCGGTCACCATGAAGACCCGCTCTCCGAGCACCGCCACGCCGCGGTTGGCGGCGCGAGCCGCGGCCCCGAGAATGTCGGGCGTGCGGGGCTGGCTATAGCTCCAGATGCGACGTCCGTGCAGCGCGTCCAAGGCATGGATCTCGTTCGAGAACGTGACGTACATCACTCCGTCCACAACCACGGGGGTGGTTTCGAGCAGGTTCGGCGAGTCCAGGGGATACATCCAAGCCAGCTCCAGCCGATTCACGTTGCGCTGGTGAATCTGGTCCAGCTGGCTGTGGCGGTTGCCGTCGAGCCGGCCGTTGTAGGTGGGCCACTCTCCGGGCCTTGAATGGAGGATGCGCGCGAATGGCAGGCCCGAGTCCGAAGCGTGAGCCGCTAACGCGTCGGCCAGCGCTCCGCTGCCGTCCTGGCGGCTCAAGAACGCCACCAAGTCCGCCCGCTCGTCCGGGTCCAGTTCGATTTCCGGCATCAGAGAACCCGGGCGCTCGTCAATTGCGGCCACTTCGTCAAGCGCGAGGAAGCGGAACTCTCCACCGAAGGTCTGCAGTTGCAGGTCTAGGGCGCTTCGATTCCTGGCGAAGCCTTCGATCGATTCGCCGCTGCCCAAGCGCACCCGAACGGCGGCATACCCGGCAGCGATGCGCGAGGACGGATCGGTGATGGATAGCCGGATCTGCTCCAAGGTCTGCTCCGCCCCGATAGTGGCCAGACCCGGACCGCGGATGCGTGCCGCGGGGCCGGGCACGTGACAGTCGGCGCAGCCGCGCTGTCGGAAGATCCGCGCACCGGATTCGGCGTTTCCCGCGGCAATGCTGCGCGAGGCTGGCTTCGTCAGCGAGCCATAGAAGCTCAAGAGGTGCCCGAGCTCCGGCTCCGGAACGTTGATGGAGGGCATGCCACGTTCTGGCAAGCCCTCCTGGATGATTTCCTTGATCTGCTGGTCACTGCGACCGACGGCAACGCCGGGCGTGATGATGTCCGGCGCGTACTCGCCGCCCCGGCCGTCGCCGCCGTGGCAGCTACCGCAGTAGGTCTCGAACGCTGCCCGCCCGGCCTCTAGGTCGGCGGTGCCCTGCCCTACGGCGACGCTGGCGCAAACGAGCGAGATCGCCAGGGCGATCGCCCCGCGGTGTTTCGGGCGTGCCGCGGCACCCCAAGGGATCACCGAGATGGATTCAAGGTGCGGCAGCACCATCGAGCGGACTATCCGAAATACGCGGGAGCGTTGCCCGGCGCCCACTTGATGTTGCAGCCTGCACTCGGCACCTGCTCCCGCGGCGCCGACTCGCCAGCGAGCAGGGCATTGATGGCACCGCGCAGGTCACCGCCGTCCAGCGGCACGCCGTTGCCGGGGCGGCTACCATCGAGCCGGCCGCGATAGACAAGCTGGCCCGTGCCGTCGAAGAGGAAAAAGTCAGGTGTGCATGCGGCGGTGTAGTCCTTCGCTGCCTGTTGGGATTCGTCGTACAGGTAGGGGAAGTTGAAGCCGAGCCTGGCGGCCATGGCACTCAGCTTGTCGGGTGCGTCCTCCGGATGCGTTTCGACGCTGTTGGAAGAGATCGCGACGATGCCGAGCCCGGCCGAACCGGCGTAGTCCCTGCCCAGCCGAGCGAGTTCGTCTTCGACATGCAGCACGAATGGGCAGTGTGCGCAGATAAACATCACCAACAGGCCGTCCCGGCCCTCGGACACATCCGCTAGCGAAACGGTCCGGCCGGAAACCACATCAGGGAGCGAAAAGTCGGGCGCCGCCGTACCGAGCGGCAGCATCGTGGATTCTGTGAGAGACACGAGGCGATTATACCGCCGCCGAACCTGTCAGCGAATCCTGAAGTCGTAGTGTTCGACGGCATCGACTCCGCCGACCATGTCCCGCAGGCGCAGCACCACCGCATAGCGGCCGGGCGGAATCGACTCGTCGAGCTGCAGCCGAAGCCTGGCAGGCAGCCACAACCTGGGGTAGAACGGGCTGCCCGCCTCGCCGGCGGGCTTGAAGTCGAACAACTTCTCTCCCTCGGCATCCTGCACCCAGGCATCGGATTCGACTTGGTAGGTGTTGTCCTCCCTAGTCTTGTAGCCGGTGATGAAGAAATCGGCCCAAATCTCCTCTCCCGCGTCGAAGACTGGGGCCTCCAACAGGTCGCCGCCCTCAGCGCGGGAGAAGCCGAAGTTTCGGACCAGCAACTGATCCGCGCTCTGCACGCGGCTGCCATCAACGGCGATGGGCAGTCGCACCGACACACCACTGTCGGCCAGTTCGTCGCGCACGGTGATCTGGATCGAATACGTGCCGCCGCCGGCATGATCGGGGATGCGGGGAGAATACCGCACGACCGGCATCCAATTCTCGTCCTGCGGGGCGAGTTCGACGTCGATCTCGCCTCCCTCGGCCGCGAAGAACGACCGCCCCTCCGGGTCCAAGGCTCTCATCTCATAGCTGAGCGAGATGCGGAATTCCGGGCCAACCTGATAGCCGCCAATCTGGAAATAGACGTGGATCGTCTCTCCCGGGAGGAATCGGCTGTCGGCGGGGATCGCATAGCCGTCTCGTCTGTCCAGCAGGTCCAAGTTGACCAGCGCCAAACCTTGTTCAGCTTCGGCGGCAGGGTCGGACGGTTGCGCCGCTGAAGGCGCGGCCTGGGCCAGAGCCAGCGCAAGCGCCGCAAGCACTGACAGAGGGGTGCGACCGCGCCGGACCAAGCCCGCGCCAGCGACCAGACTCGCGATCAGCCCTCGCACCTGTTCTCATGGTACGTCCGGGCCGCCGGCCCCACTGCGCTGGACGGGGTCCGAGCCGCGCCGCCACATGCAATTCGGCCAGCGGTGGGCGACAATGCGAGAAGCATGCCAGATTCCCCTACCGTGAAGCGTCAAGCTCGATCACGACGCAGATTCATGACAGATGCCGCGACCGCCGCCGGCACGGCGTCGCTGCTAGCTGCGGCCGAGGGCAGCCAAGAGATCAAGGTCGGCTTGGTGGGCTGCGGCGGACGCGGCACCGGAGCGGCCGCGCAGGCATTGCAAGCCGATGACTTCGCCGTGCTGACAGCAGTAGCGGACGTCGAGCAGGAGCGGATCGATCGCTGCTTGGAGCAGGTCGAGGGCCGCCACGAGCGCAAGGGCAAGGTGCGCGTGGGAAAACGGCATCAATTCCTGGGGCTGGACGCATTCCAGGCGGTAATCGACAGCGATGTCGATGTCGTGTTGCTGGCCACGCCGCCGGGATTTCGCCCGCAGCATCTCAAGGCCTGCATCGAGGCGGGCAAGCACGTGTTCTGCGAGAAACCCATGGCCGTTGACGTGCCCGGCGTGCGCTCGGTGCTGGAAACCGCCAAGCTGGCGAGCAGCAAGCGCCTGTCGCTGGTAGCTGGGTTCTGCTGGCGCTACAACAACATGATCATCGAGGCCATGGACAGGGTGCGTTCGGGCGAGATCGGCGATATCTTGGCCTACTATGCGACCTACTACACCAACCCTGTCAAGCCGATGCCTCCGGCCTACGAGCGGCCGCTAGGCATGAGTGATGTCGAGTGGCAGATCCGAAACTGGTACAACTTCGTCTGGCTATGCGGCGATGGCTTGGTCGAGCAGGCCGTCCACAGCGTTGACAAGATCGCCTGGGCCTTCGGCGACGAGCCGCCCGAGAGCTGCGTGGCGGTCGGCGGCAGGCAGATCCCCGCGCACGACGGGAACATCTTCGACCACTTCGAGATCAACTACCTGTACCCCGGCGGCGTGCGCGCCTTTATGGGTTGCCGTCAGATCACCGGCTGCCACCGCGAGAACGCCGACTACATCCTCGGAACCAAGGGCCGACTGACGATCGGGCGCGGCCTGATGCCCCGCATCGAGGGCGAGAATCCGTGGGTCTTTCGCGGCCAGCAGCGCAACATGTACCAAGAGGAGCACGATGTGCTGTTCCGCGCCATCCGGCGCGGCGAGCCGGTCAACGATGGCGTGCGCATGGCCACCAGCACGCAATTGGCCATCCTCGGCCGCACAGCGGCCTACACCGGCCAAGAACTTACATGGGAACAGGGCATGGAGTCCCAAGAGAGGCGATTCCCCGAGAACCTGCAGTGGGACATGGCGCTGGACGTGCCTCCGCTGGCACGCCCAGGGGTGACGAAGTTCGTCTAGTCGTGCGCCGCCTGCTCCTGTCTTTGCTAGCTGCGGCGACTGCGCTGGCGGCCGCGGACTTCGACAACGAAGTCCGCCCGCTGATTCGCGCCAAGTGCCTGAGCTGCCACCAAGAGTCGAACAAGCTGGGAGGCTTGAGCCTAGAATCGCTCCAAGACGCGCTCCGAGGCGGCGAGAACGGGCCGTCCGTCGTGCCCGGCGAGCCTGACCGGAGCCCGCTGCTGACTCGCATGATGCTTCCGGCAGACGCCGCTGGAACGATGCCTCCCGCCGGGCCGCGAGCGTCAGCCGCGGATCTGGCGGCGGTGCGCTCGTGGATCGCCGAGGGCGCGCCGTGGGCCGTTCCCGTGAGGGTAGCGGGCAACGAGTCCCCCACGCCCGCCGATGACTCCGAGATGGCTTTGGCGCGGAGCATTCATGCGCTGATCGCAGCTCGCGCCAGGACCGAGTCGGACGAGAGCTTCGAACCCTACCGCGAAGCTGTTCCCGGCGCCGATGCATCACTCGAGATGATGCCCATCCCGGCCGGCGAGTTCATGCTCGGAACGGCGCCGGAGGAGGCTGGCCGCGGCGACGACGAAGGCCCCCAGGTGCGGGTCGCGCTCGACGGTTTCTGGATGGCAGCCCACGAGGTGAGCTGGGACGCCTTCCGGCGCTTCATGTTGCGCGAGGCTGATGCCTACGTCGATCCCGACCGGGTCGCGGCGGCAGTTTCGAGCCCGACGCCGCCCTATGTCGAAATGAGCTTCGGCATGGGGATCACCGGCTATCCGGCGATCAGCATGACCCAGCACGCGGCCAGCAAGTACGCCCAGTGGCTCAGCGCCAAGACCGGCCGCTTCTACCGTTTGCCGACGGAGGCGGAATGGGAATACGCTTGCCGGGCCGGCAGCGCCACGGCGTACTCCTTTGGAAACGACGCGGACGGGCTCGACGAGCACGGCTGGTATTGGGACAACAGCGACGGGCAGTACCGCCCGATCGGCTCCAAGGCGCCCAACCCGTGGGGCCTGCACGACATGCACGGAAACGTCTGGGAGTGGACACTCGATCGCTACGAGCCGAACTACGCCGCGAGCGCGCAACCGCTCGATAACCCGTGGGCACAGGCGCAGCGCCTATACCCTCGGGTCGTTCGCGGCGGATCGTGGATGGACGACGCTCCGGCGCTGCGCTGCGGCGCGCGCAGGGCTTCGTCGGAAGACTGGAAAATGCAGGACCCGCAACTGCCGAAGAGCATCTGGTACCACACCGATGCCCAGTGGCTGGGGTTTCGCCTAGTCCGCCCGAGGCAGGTGCCGACCGCAGAGATGATGCATGTCTACTGGAACTCCGCCACGGGCGCCAAGTAGCCGGCGACTGCCGCTGGCCATCGGGATTGCGCTGCTGACATGCGCCCCGGGCGGAAGCACCGAACCGCTGCGTCTGATGGCGGAGGAGCCTCACATGGGCGTGGTGGCCCGGATCGAGGCATACGTGCCGGCGGGGGTCAACCCGGCGCGGGCGTTTCGAGCAGCATTCGACCGCGTGCGAGACCTAGAGAGGAAGCTGTCCAGCTATCGCGATGACTCGGAATTGCGCCAGGTCGAGCGCAAAGCCTGGCGGTCACACACTCGGATCTCTGCAGACCTCGCGCGCGTGCTCGGGCACGCCGTCGAATTGGCGCGGCAATCCGACGGCGCCTTCGATCCGACCCTGGGGCGCGTGACAAGGCTAGTGCGCGCCGGGGGTTGGGGGAGCGCTCTGTCCGAGCCGTCAGCCCTGGAAGGCGCTTGGACACTTACAGGATGGCGGCATGTCGAACTGGACCCCGAGTCGCGGACAGTGTTTTTCCGGCAGCGCGGCCTGCAGATCGACTTGGGGGGCATCGCCAAGGGCTTCGTGGCAGACGAAGTACTCGAGGTACTGCGATCGGACGGCATCTTCCAAGCGCTGGTCTCGGTGGGCGGCGATATAGCGGCGGGGGCGCCGCCGCCGGGGAAGCGCGGCTGGAGGGTTGCGATTGACCAAGTCGGAGAGCGCGGCGACGCCGAGATCGGGCTGCTGCTGCGGCACCAGGCGGTGTCAACTTCCGGCAGTCGGGAGCGCTATTTCCTGTTGGGAGACCAGATGTGTTCCCACGTCGTCGCCCGAGACCGCTCCAGCTGCGCAGATGTGTCAACTGCCGTCAGCGTGGTGGCTTCGAGCGGACTCGAGGCGGACGGGCTCGCCACGGCTCTGCTGGCGCTAGGCCTCGAGCGTTCGGATGTCCTGCTTTCCCGCTACCCGGATGTGCGGGTGTATTGGGCCTCTCGACGCCCATCGGCCGCGCGCCAGCTTCACCGGCAGACGGTGTCGACGGAGTCCCAGAGATGAATGCAGCCGAGCAGCCCCGCCCGATTGGACACGATGCATACGTTTCCCGGCAGGTCGGCCCGCTCCGCCCTGCGCGAGTTGCCGCCGCCGAGGAACAGCCGCCTGTAGCTGAACGTCGCCTCGAGCTGTCGTACGGCGCGCTCCAAGTGACGAGTCCATTTCTCGCGTCCCAGCTGTTCGAACGCAGCATTGCCGAGCACATCCTCGTACGTCTTTCCCTTGCGGTACACGTGATGCGCGATCTCGAGATTGGGCACGAGCGTGCAGTCCACGTACAGCCCCGACCCCAGGCCGGTGCCTAGCGTTAGCACCAACTCGACACCGACCCCGTCGATCACTGCCAAGCCCTGCACGTCTGCGTCGTTCGCAACGCGAGCCGGAGTGCCGGTTATGCGCTCCAACGCGGCGGCAAAGTCATAGCCGATCCAGTCGTCGTGCAGGTTGACGGCGGTCATGGTGACGCCGTTCGAGACAACACCCGGGAAACCGGCCGCCACTCGGTCGAACGGGGGCTGGGCCGCGACCATGCGCTCCAATATGGGCATGATCTCGCCCGGCGTGGGCAGGCTGGGCGTGGGCTCGCGGTGCCGCTCGTTGAGCGGCACCCCGTCCGGGCCCAGAACCATCATCTTGAGGCCCGAGCCACCGATGTCAATGGCCAGCGTGCTCGGGGCGGATGGCAGTTCACCGCGCGTCATCGGCTCGGTTGCTCGCACCGATTTTACCAATGCCCCGCACGGCGGCTTGAATCCACACAGGCCTCCTCAAGTCGAACTCGATCGTTTGGTGGGAGGCATCCTGCGCTAGCATGAGGCGGCGAGGGCTCCCATGTCAGTATCCGTTCTCGACCGCCGCAGCTTCCTAGCGTTGCCCGCCCTCGCGGCGACCCCCTTGGCGGCACAGTTTGACGCGAACCGGACGCCGAAGGACCTTCGAATCGAGGCCGTCGACGTCGTGGTCACCAACCCTGACGAGCGGCCCCTCGGCAACTACGTGCTCGTCAAGATCACGACCAGCGAGCCCGGCTTGTACGGATGGGGGGACGCCACGTGCTCGGGCAGCGAGATGGCTGTGGCGACGATGCTGGAGGAGCATCTCGCCCCGGCTCTGGTCGGCCGCGACCCGATGCGCATCGGCAACCTCTGGCAGACCCTGTACCACCTGCCCTACTACCGGTCCGGCTCGGTCCACATGTCGGCCATGAGCGGCATCGACATGGCGCTGTGGGACATCAAGGGCAAGGTCGCCGGCCTGCCGGTGTACGAGTTGCTGGGCGGTAAGATGCGCGAGCGCCTGCTGACCTATCGCAGCGCTGGCGGCGCTTCGATCGAGGAAGTCGAGGACGGCGCTCGGGCCCTGATGGAGCGAGGCTACAAGGTGGTCAAGGTACAAGTCGCCGCTCCCGGAGCGGAGTCCGGCTACGCCGTGCCGTCGTCTGAGCGCGTCCGGGCCGAAACGCAGGCGGCGTACGAACGCGGCGTGCCGCCGTCGCAGCTCTGGGAGCCCGAGCCGTACGTCCGGATCCTGCCCAAGCTATTCGCCCACCTGCGCAAGACCGTCGGAGATCAAGTCGGCCTGTTGCACGACGTCCACGAGCGCGTCACGCCCAGCCAAGCGATCCGGCTCGCCAAGTCCTTGGAAGACTACGACTTGTTCTACCTAGAGGACGTGCTGCGCCCCGAGCACCTCGACACCTACGCCATCATCCGCCAGCAATGCAGCACGCCACTCGCCATGGGCGAGGTCTACACCGGCGCTTGGGAGGGCCTGCAACTGATCACCGACCACCTGATCGACTACGCCCGCCACGATATCGCCCATGTCGGCGGGATTTCGACGCTGCGCAAGGTCGCTGCGCTTTGCGAGCCCTACGGCATCGAGACTGCGTTTCACGGGCCGGGCAATATCTCGCCGGTCTCGCACATGGCGCACTGCCATGTCAGCTACTCGGTTCCGAATTTCGGGATCCAAGAATTCGCAGTGGGCTGGGGGGACGGAATACGGGCGGTGTTCTCGGCAAGCCCCGTTTTCGACGACGGCTACATCAGCATCCACGACAAGCCGGGCCTCGGGATCGACGTGAATGAAGACGAGGCCCGCAAGCGGCCGTACAAGCGCCGGCTTCGCCCCACGATCCGCAGGGCCGACGACACGCCTTGGGCATACTAGGCCCGAGGCGCCGGGCGGTGCGGTGCTAGGACCCCGATTCGTGCTCGATCCGTACGGTCCACACGAATTCCTCGCCCGGGTCCACGAATACCAAGCCCTGGCGCTGCACTAGGGAGTTCTGCAGGCCGACCCAGGGCTCGGGGCTAAAGAAGCCGCTGCGAACATCGCCCCACAGATTGAACAGGATCACCGGCTGCTCCGGGATGCGGTCGGCGCGGTGGGACACCCGAATCGTCAGGCCGGCCGGATCGCGGTACTCGATATACGGGTCTGCGCCGTCGGGATAGCCGCTCAGGGATGTCGGCACCAAGGGCGGGTATTCGCCAAGGCGCATGCCGCCGGCGAACGCCGCCGGCTGGGTCTCCCCAGTCGGGATGCCGTAGTCGGTCTTCAGCAATTCGAGCGTCGCCGGCGTCGCCAGCACCATCTCGTTCGGATCGCTGCCTTCCAGCAACGGTGCGACGAAAGTGATGTGGTTGCCGAGCGAAAAGAACATCGGCTCCGAGTTCTGCGGGCTCGCTCGCACCGCGTACCGCAGGGTCAGCGTGCCGCCGGACACGACATACTCGACCGAGCATTGGAATCCGAACGGGTACATTTCGCGGGTCGCCGGATTGTCGCCGAGGCTCAACAGAGCCCGTGCCGACTCTCCAGTCGCGGAGGTCTCCTCCAGCGTCCAGGGCAGATCCCGCGCAAACCCGTGGATCGGCATGCTTCGGCGCACGCCGCCGTGCTCGTACGCGCCGGCGTCGAACGCCTCGCCCTCTTGGCGTCGCTTTTCCAGATCGGGCGGGAAATTCCGGCCGGTCGCTGGCCAGAGAAATGGCCCTTTGCCGGCAAACCCTTCGCGCGGCGCGTAGTCCCGGGCAAGCTGCAGGGTCTCGATCCATTGCCCGCCGTGGCGGAGTCTCAGCCCGCTCAGCTCCCCGCCCTTCGCAGGCGCGATCGCAGCCTCGACGCCGCCCGCCTCGTCCCTGAGGACGACCAGCTCGACGGCGGAGGCGTCCACGCTCGCAGCGCGCTCGACGGCATAGGAAACGGGGGGAGCCTCTTTGGTGCAACCCGAAAGCAGAAGCAGCCCGACCCAAACAGCCCGCACTTCGAACAGATTAGCGCAGCAGCGAGGCGCAGATCCGGCGCCCCGGAACGAAACTCCCGCCACGGTCTCGTATAATTCCATCCGCCATGCGACGCCGCGACTTGCTCCGTTACTCTCTGTTGGGCCTGGCGGCACCGATCCTCCCGCCATCTGCCCAAGCTTCATTGCCAAGTGCCAAGATCACGCGGATCCGTTTCTACCGCGTCTCGGACTCCCGACCGCTCTTCAACCAGAGCGGTCACATCGTCACCGTCGAGACGGACGCTGGCATCACCGGCATCGGCGAGGGCGGCTCCCCGGACAGCGTGGAACAGCTGGCCGGCCTCCTGATCGGCGAGAACCCGTTCCGGACCGAACACTTGTGGCAGTTGATGTACCGGGGCTACTTCTATCCTCCGGGGCGCGAGAAGATCCACGCGCTGGGAGCCCTCGACCTGGCCTTGTGGGACATCAAGGGGAAGGCCCTGGACGTGCCGATCTGGCACCTGCTCGGCGGGCTCACGCGCGAGCACATCGAATGCTACTCGACCGGCTTTCCGAGCGCCGGCTCGCTGCGCGACACCGCCCGGGCCTGCATCGAGGCGGGGTTCCGCGCCTTTCGGACCGGCGGGGCCGGCTCCGCCGGCGAAGGGCCGTACCGCCATCGCCAAGCGGTCGACGACACGTTCGCGATGTGCCGGGAGATCCGCGAGGGCGTGGGCGAGGACGGGGACTGGGCCATCGACTACCACACCCGGTTCGACCTGCCGGACGCGGTGCGGCTGTCGTCCCTGCTCGAGCCGCTGCGCCCGATCTTCTGCGAAGACCTGGTGCGCTCGGAAAACCCGGAGGTCTACCGCACGCTGCGCCCGATGGTCAAGGTTCCGATCGCAGTCGGGGAGCACTTCGGGGATCGCTGGGATGCCAACGTGCTGATCGAGAATCGGCTGATCGACTATTCGCGCGTGACGATCCCGAACTGCGGCGGAATCACCGAGTTCATGAAGCTCGCGGCGCTGTGCGAGACCCACTATGTCGGACTGATTCCGCACTTCACGGGACCGGTTTCCGAAGCCGCGCTCGTACACTGCTGCGCCGCGCTGCCGGGCCCCGTGATCATGGAAATGACGGGCAAAGACGCCAAGGTGCACCCGCACCTGCCGGTCCACTACGACTTCCGCAACGGCAAGATGTGGCCCAACAGCCGACGGGGACTCGGCGTGGAGTTCGATGCGAGCCAAGCGGAGCTCGAACTCGATATTACCGAGCACTCGCGGCCGATCCGCTTATTGGAGCGGCCCGACGGGTCGATCACGAATTGGTAGACCCGGCCAGGGCCGTGCGAGCGGACACCCTGCGCGGCAGCAGTCCGGGCGCGGATTCGGCCGCGGCACGGCGCGCGCTGTGCGGCCGATCAGCGACTGGGATCACGCCTGCGCTATGGGCCGCCAACGTCCCGGGCGCTAGATCGGCGTGTCGCCGCGGTCGATCAGGTGAAGGATGTTGCCTTCCGGATCCAAGAAGAACGCCAGCCGGTTGGGGCCGGCCTCGACGAACTGGACGATCTCGATGCCCTTGCCTTCCAGGTCCTTGACGCCCTCGTCAAAATCATCGGCCTTGATCGCCAAGTGGCGGATTCCGGGCGTCCGCATCCCGGTCTCGACCTCCACCCCGTCGGACGGGATCATCTCCAGCATGGTGCCGTCGTTCGCCCGCACGAAGACATTGCCGCCATAGCGGTGGACGATCGGCATCTCCAAGTTTTGCTCATACCAGCCCGCCAAGGCTTCGGGATCCTTGGTGGCAATGGCCGTGTGCTCGATTCCGTTGTACATCAGTATTCCTCTTCCTTTGTCCGCCCCTTGCGGCGACAGACTCCGCGCTTGGAAGCGCGAATGAACTCAACCATGTGGCGGGCATGCCGCCCCTCGACCTCCACCGCCACCCTGCCCAGCGCCTCTTCCAGCGGCAGCGCGGACCGAAACAGAATCCGGTACGCCGCGCGGATCCGGTCGATGTCCTCGGCCGCTAGGCCCGCTCGCCGCAGGCCCACTAGGTTCAACCCGTGCACGGCCATCGTCGGGCCGACATGCGTCAGGTACGGCGTCACGTCCTGATTGACCCTGGTCATGCCCCCGACCATCGCCAGCTCGCCGATCCGCACATGCTGCTGGACACCAATCCCCCCAGACACAAAGGCCCGGTCTTCGATTTCAACATATCCGGAGATCAGCGTCGTGCTGGCAATCACGGTCTCGTTGCCGATCCTGCAGTTGTGGGCTATGTGCCCCGAGGTCATGATGAAATTGCCGTCGCCGACGACAGTCTCGGATTCCGGCTCCGTACCGCGAGAAATGGTGAAGTGCTCTCGGATCGTGTTGCGGTGGCCAATCCTCAAGTAGGAACGCTCTCCGGTGAAGGCCTTGTCCAGCGGGTCCGAACCGAGCACCACGCCAGCCGACAAGACGTTGTCGTCGCCCACGGTCGTCCAGCGCTTCACGACCGCATGCGAATCGATTCGACAGCGGGCGCCGATCTGCACATCGTCCTCGACAACGCAGTACTCGCCGATTACGCTCTCGGCACCAATTTCCGCGCTGGGAGCGATCCGCGCCGTGGGTGCGATCTTGGCCGAGGGATGGACCGCCGCCATGGATTTTCTAAGGGTGGCACAACAGGCCCGGATATTCGGATGCGGGCCTGTCAGCAAGACGATCTTCACACAGCCAACGCGGGTATGTCTACCCAGCCTGTCCGCGACCGGAGCTTGATCGGCCACGCCTGCTCCGGGGAAAATTGGGGCGCCATGCCACACTAGTTTGCAGATGGCGTTTGACGATGGCGGCAACCGCGCGCGGGTAGCAAGCCTGCAGCGGAGAGGGGTCGATGTGTGGGGGCCTGAACGCGTGTACGTCAGCCCCGACGTGAACCTTGACGCGATCGAGGCCACGGCTGTCATTCGACAGGCCACGCTGTCCGGCAAGGATCTCAGCATTGCCGCCGGGGCCGTGATCGGCACTTCAGGCCATGCCGAAGTGAGCGATTGCCAGATCGGTCCGAATGCGGAATTGGGCGCCGGGCTGTACCAGGGTGCGACCCTGCTCAACGGTGTCAAGGTTCGCGGCTTCGCGGAGATACGCCCCGAAACCCTGCTGGAGGAGGAGGTTGATGTCGCCCACTCGGTCGCGTTGAAGAACACCACGTTCACGGCCTGCTGCGTGGCGGGATCGCTGATCAACTTCTGCGACCTCTTTCTTACCGGAGGGACGTCGCGCAAGGACCACACCGAGATCGGCTCGGGGGCGATTCACTACAACTTCGACCCGCGCGGCGACAAGTGGGGCAGCTTGCTCGGCAGTATCCGCGGCGTGTTGTTGCGCTCCGACCCAGTCTTCATCGGCGGGACATGTGGTCTGGTCGGTCCGCTGGAAGTGGGCCTGGGAGCCGTCACGGCGGCGAACTGCACGATCCGCAGGGACGTGCCCGCGAACACATTGGTGTCGACCGCTGATCGGGCCGTTAGCATCCCGAACTTCGATCGAACCTCATATGGCAGCCTCAGGCGGCAGTTCAGGGTCACCGTCAAGCTCGTGGCCACGCTCCGAGCGTTGGAGGCTTGGTACGAACTGGTGCGGCTGCCCCACGCGCCACCCCGTGAAGGGCATCTATACGAATTCGCCTTGAAGAGGGTCGGTGTCCAAGCCCAAGAGCGCATCGACCGGCTAGCCAAGATCATTGCCAAGCTCGAGGCCGGGGTACGGGCCTCGTCGTCCTGGATCCAAGCCGACCATCGACAGCTTGTCCAAGCCTGGCCCAACCTGCGGAGCACGCTGCAGCAACCGGTCAAGCCGCAGCTACCGCCGACGCGGTTCACACAAGCCTACGCGGAGGCTAGAGCGTCGGGCCAAGGTCATTTGGCGGCTCTAAAGACAGCCGACGCTTGCGCTGCGGAAGCGGAGGACTGGCTCGAGGGAATCGTGGACCGCACGATGCACACTGTGGACGCAATCCTGACCTAGCCGACCGATTAGTGGTCGGACTGAGGCCGCCCTTCCAGTCGCGTTCGAATTCCCTGGCATCCCAGAGTTTTCCGGGTTGGCCAGCTGCGCCGTTGGCGGAAGCGCTCGCGCTGGTCCGACCTCTTCCGAGCTTCGGATTCTGAGACGCTTGATCCGATTGGAGCGGTGATCCCGGTGAATTCCGACGAGGAATGCGCCATCCGAATAGAATGAAGGTTCGGTTGGAATCTCCTTCGATCTCCGGTCCGCCCTAAACTTGCGCTTTCCGGAGAATGGCCCTAGCGTGGCCCGGAGTCCCGCCTAATTCGATTTGATGCAATTATTTCCGCCGCTAGGCACACAGGGATGCAATCTGGCAGTCCTGGCCGCCATGCTGGCCGTTCTAGCGTGCCTTCCAAGCCTCGGGGCGCAATGTCTTGACGTGCGCGTGCTAGACCCGGCCGCATCTCCGCTTGCGCACGCGACGGTGTCTGCGGGCACCGTCGATGTTCCGGCTGACAGCAACGGAGTCGCATCGCTTTGCGGACTTGGCAGTGGACCGCATTCCGTGGTGGTCACGGCTGCTGGCTTCAACAGCCGAGAGCTGACCGTGGCCGGGCCGTCTGGCGAGGTCACAGTGACCTTGGAGATCGAGACGCTCACTCAGGAATTGGTCGTGGTTGGGAGCCGGGCGGAGGCCAGGGCAGTGACAGACTCTGTCGTGCCGGTCGATCTCGTTCCGGCCTCAGCGTTCGCGGAGCAGGGCGACCCAGGCGTCCTCAACCAACTGCGCAACGTCGTGCCGTCGTTCAATGTCAACGTGCAGCCGATTAGCGGAGGGGCCATGATCGTCCGTCCCGCGAACCTGCGCAACTTAGCCCCGGACCACATCTTGGTGCTTGTCAACGGCAAGCGCCGCCACCGCGCCGCGCTGATTGCCTGGCATGGAAACGGCGTCTCGGACGGATCGCAGGGTCCCGACGTGTCCCCGATCCCGTCCATCGCGTTGCGACAAGTGGAGGTCCTCCGCGACGGCGCCTCGGCCCAGTACGGATCGGACGCCATAGCTGGAGTTTTGAACTTCACGCTGAAGGACAGCCCCAGCGGGGGCTCGGTCGAAGTCCGCACCGGCCGGTTCTATCACGGGGACGGCAGACGATTGATCGTCGCGGGAAATGTCGGCCTGCCCCTAGGCAAGGACGGGTTTGTCAACCTCAGCGTGGAATATGGCAGTTCAGAGCCGACCAGTCGCAGCGTCCAGCGCGACGACGCCAACGCGCTGATTGCGGCCGGCAACAGCCATGTCCGCACGCCCGTGGTGCAGATCTGGGGATCTCCGGAACTGCGTGACACCCCGAAGTTCTTCGCCAACTTCGGCAAGCTGGTCAACGACTCGACTCAGGTCTACGGACACGCCAACTATGCGAGCCGGAAAGCGACCGGCGGCTTCTTCTTCCGGAATCCCAACACGCGGGCTGGCGTCTACAGCATCGACCGCGGACAGTCGCTGCTGGTCGGTGATGCACTCGATGCGAGCGATGGTGTCCTAGACGGCTCGGCGAATTGTCCGGCCGTTCCGATTACCAACCACCAGCCTGACCAAGACGCGCTGTCTCGCGTATTCGCAGATCCGAACTGCTTCACCTTCCAAGAGTTGTACCCCGGAGGGTTCACGCCTCAGTTCGGCGGCTACTACACCGACAACTCGCTCGTCGGCGGAGTGCGTGGCCAGTTCGCAAGCGGGGTGACTTGGGATGCCAGCGTCGGATTGGGAGCGAGCGAGGTGGATTTCTTCATTTTCGACACCGTCAATGCGTCCCTCGGACCGGAGTCGCCGACATCTTTCAGGCCCGGCATCTACCGCCAGGAGGAGGTCAACCTCAACCTAGACTTCGCTTATGCCGTGAACGAGATGGTGCATCTTGCGACTGGCGGAGAGTTCCGAAACGAGAGGTTCTCCATCACGCAGGGTGACCAGCCGTCTTGGGAACTCGGGCCGTACCTCCAGCAGGGCTTCAGCGCAGGGTCGAATGGGTTTGCCGGCTTCAGCCCGCTGGCGGCCGGGAGCTGGGACCGGCCGAACGGCGCCGTGTACGGGGACATCGAAATCTCGGATCCGCTTAACAAGTACACGCTAGACGGGGCGATTCGAGCCGAGCGGTTCGCCGGCTTCGGAGGAACACTCAACGGCAAGGTCGCGGGCCGAGTAGAACTCAACAAGATGATCGCGCTGCGCTCCAGTTGGAGCACCGGATTCCGCGCGCCTACGCCGGGCCAGCAGAACGCGTACAACTTGTCGTCACAGTGGGACCCCGACCTGATGGACTTGGTCAACGTCGGGACCATTCCGTCCAGTACTGCGGTTGCGGCATTGCGGGGTGGCAAGGCTCTCGCACCGGAGACCTCGATCAATTTCACTGTCGGAGCAGTAGCGCAGAACGGGCCGGTATCTTTGACGGCTGACTACTTCCGCGTCGCGATCAAAGACCGCCTGGCCCTCACCAGCGACTTCGTGCTGACGGACACCGAGGTCCGGGACCTGCTGGCCGACGGGGTCACTAGCGCACAGAACTTGAACGAATTCCGCTTTTTCACCAATGACTTCGACACGTTGACCCGCGGAGTTGATATCGCGGCCACGATCGCACCGGCACCGAAGACGGAAGTCTCTTTCCTGTTCAACCACACCGACACTCAGGTGGTCCAGTTCAATCCAGAGGTTGTCTCGGCGCTTCGCATCATGCAACTCCACGAGAGCCTGCCGAAGACCCGCTGGAACGCTTCGGTGAACCAAGCACTGGGGCGTGTCAGCGTGCTGGGGCGCATCAGCTACTACGGAGGCTGGTTCGATGACGACGACAACCAGAATTACACCGGCAAGCACCTCGTTGACTTGGAATTGTCCTACTTGCTGGCACCCAGGGTGAAACTGGCCGTGGGTGCTCAGAACGTCTTCAACACCTACACCGACCGGAGCCGGCTCGGCTCGGCAGGCCCTGGGAACCTGTACAGCCAGTTCTCCCCGTTCGGATTCGATGGCGGCTACTACTACCTGCGCCTCAACTACAGTTTCCGTGACACCTTCTGATTCCAGCGCGGCATTGGCAGCGATGCAGTCACACCGGACACCGAGCCCGCGGCCGGCTGCCCGCTCTGGCTCCAACCGGTAGACCGATCGAACCAGCCCTCGCCGGAAGCCTGTGTCGCGCTTGTCTCGGCTTAAGCGCGCATGCCATTCGCGAGCCGAGCCCCATCTGACGCCACAGGTCCTAGTCCAAGGCTTGCCGTGGTAGGCTTCCACTTATGCAGCGCATCACCCAACCGCCTCCGACTGAACACCACCTGCGATCCGCGTGCAGCAATTCCGCTCCGGTCCCAGGCCGTTTACGACCCGCAGCACGCCTCGCGCTGGCCTTCAGTGCTGCTCTCCTTGTTGCCCTGCTGCTCGGCTGCTCGGCCGGGGCCCCTGAGGATCCCACGGCGGCGCAGGAGCCCGAGCGCGGGCCGCGCACCCAGCCCGACACCGCGATGGGCCTTTACGAGCCTGAACAGCATGACCTCTACGACGGGCATTTCGTGATCTCCGGCGCACGCATCTACCAGGTCGGAACCCTGAATGACCCCAGCCCGTGGGACCACATGGGCAACGACGGCACGACGCTCCGTCCTGTCGGCGGAACGGCCGAGATCGATGTCGACGAGATCGCCAACACGGGCACCTTCCGCGCCGAGCTCGAACTGCCGGAAGGAAAGTACGTGATCGACCTCGAGGAGATCAAGGAGTTCTCGCCTTGCCAGGACGGCGGGATCGCCGCCTTCCTGTTCGAGCATGGCGATTCGGGCTGCGGGGATGCGAACTGGCCCAAGAGCCTGCTCTACGTCGCTGGCTGGGGCATGGGCTCGGCCACGCTCAATGGCGAGCCGCTCTATAGCGACTACGAGATCCACTTCATGGTCACGCAGGGCATGCGCGACCGCGACCTGGTGGCGCACTACCCGCTGGACAGCAAGACATCCGAGGCCGGCGCGGTGAATCCGGCGCTGCAGCAGCTGGATTTCTACATCCGCAGTCCCGAAACAAACGACGCCAATCATCCGAATCGCGAGGTCTTTGACCACTTTTTCGCGATGGAAGTGACTTGGAAATGAGAAATCGAACTGCCTTGACTTTCACGAATCGACGCCATCACCAGCCGACGGCCTCCAGCTTGAGATCGCCGGGCTTTACCCCGACAGCGATGATCGCCCGGCACGGGCTCGGCGAGTCAGTTCGAGCTCTCGCTCTCATTCCGTTGATCTTGCTGGCGTCGGCCTGCGGGCCTGCCGGCGAGGTCACCGACAGGCCCAACATCGTCCTGATCATGACGGACGATCAGGGCTGGGCTCAGCTCGGTTCCCACGGCGACCCGGTCCTGCAGACACCTCGGCTCGACGCCCTGGCGTCTGAGAGCGTCGAAATGACGCGCTTCTACGTATCGCCGGTGTGCGCTCCGACTCGGGCCGCGCTGATGACCGGCCGCTACAACTACCGGACAGGTGTGGTCGACACCTACTTGGGCCGCGCCATGATGGCGCCGGACGAAGTGACCGTCGCAGAGATGCTCGGAGATTCCGGCTACCGCACCGGGATCTTCGGCAAGTGGCACCTCGGGGACAACTACCCGCAGCGCACCATCGATCAAGGCTTCCAAGCATCCGTGGTCCACAAGGGCGGCGGCATCGGACAGCCCTCCGATCCTCCCGGATCGGACTACTTCGATCCCATCCTGTTCCGCAACGGCGAGCAGGAGTCGTTCGAAGGCTACTGCACCGACGTGTATTTCGACGAGGCGATTGGCTGGATCGGTGACGGGAGCGGCGAGCCGTTCTTCGCCTATATCCCCACCAACGCGCCTCACTCCCCTTACTTGGTCCCGGACTCGTACCGCGAACCCTACGCTGCCCAGGGCCTGTCCGACAAGGACGCCCGCATCTACGGCATGATCACCAACATTGACGACAATGTCGGACGACTGCTGGACCATCTCGAGGCACAGGGCCTTGCAGGCAATACGATCTTCATCTTCATGACCGATAACGGCCCGACGACGCGCCTGTACCATGCCGGGCTCCGGGCGCAGAAAGCGACCGTTTACGAGGGCGGAATCCGCGTGCCGTTCCTAGTCCGTTGGCCTGACCGATTCGAGCCCCGCAAGGTCGAATCACTGGGAGCGCATATCGATCTCGCCCCCACTTTGCTCGCAGCAGCTGGGGTGGCCGCTCCGTCCAGCGTGGAGCTCGACGGGATCAATCTGCTTCCGTTGTGGGACGGCGCAGTGTCGCAACTGCCGGAGCGGACGTATTTCGTCCAAGCGCACCGCGGCAACGCGCCTCAACGCTACCGCGCATTCGCTGCGGTCGAGCAGCAATACAAGCTGGTGCAGCCGCTGAGTTTCCGGGATGCGCCGCCGGAAGACGCTGCGCTCGAACTCTATGACCTGCTGGTCGATCCGGGGGAAGAAACCGACCTGGCCGCGGACATGCCCGATGTGGTCGAGCGCCTCAAGGCCGGGTATGACAACTGGTTTGACGACGTATCGTCCGGCCGAGGCTTCGAAGCGGTGCGGTTCACGATCGGCAGCGACCAGCAAGAGCGCGTGACACTGACGCGCCAGGACTGGCGCATGGAGACCCCGGACGGCTGGGGGCGGGGTGAAAAGGTCTTGGGCAAGTGGGAAGTCGAAGTTGCCTCGGAAGGACCTTACGACGTGGCAGTCACATTCGCCAATCCAGCGCCAGCCGCCGCGACAGCAACGATCGCGTTTCAAGGAATGGAAGAGTCCGTGGCAGTTTCGGCCGGCGCGGAGAGCGTACGCTTCGAGGCGGTCACACTGTCCACCGGCCAAGGCTCGTTCGAGGCCAGATTGGTAGAAGGGTCCGAGTCTCACGGGGTCTGGCACGTCGAAATCGTCCGTCAATAGCACGCGCTGTCTCTACTCGAATCTCCGGTTCGACGCACGCTAGGGTGCCGTCTTGGCCGGCAACGGCCGCCAGGTTCTATACTCGACGCCATGAGGATCGTCGCGCTGACGCTCTTGGCGACGGCACTGGCCGTCGCAGGACAAGCGCCAAACGTCGTTCTGATCCTGGCTGATGATCTCGGTTGGAGCCAGATCGGCGCCAACGGCGGTAAAGCGTACCGCACACCCAACATTGATCGCCTCGCCAGCGAGGGCATGCGCTTCACCAGCGCGTACTCGGCAGCGGCGGTCTGTTCGCCCACAAGGGCGTCGCTGATGAGCGGACAGTACCCGGCCAGGCTGCACCTGACAGATCACATCAAGGGATCCAATCCAAAGGGAAAGCCTCTGCTGCAGCCCGAGTGGCACAAGCGCCTTGACCTCGAGGTCACGACGATCGCAGAGGTCTTTCGGCGCAACGGCTATCGAACCGCGCATTTCGGCAAGTGGCACCTGAGCCAAGACAAGCGGCCGCCAGCCAGCCTGCCCTATAACCCTGACAAGCAGGGCTTTGACGATGTCTTGGTGACCTATAAGCCGATCATCGGCGAAAGCGACCCGGAGGTGGATCCGCACAACGTGCAATCCATCACCGACCATGCCTTGCGATTCCTGGAGAGCCACGGCTCGGAGCCGTTCTTCCTCTACCTGCCTCACAATTCGATCCACGAGCCGGTGATAGAGAGCCGTGTGCGCATTGCTCCGTATATCGGAGACCCTTTGCTGGAGCGCCTGAAGATCATGCCGACTATCGCGGCGATCACTGAGCGCCTAGACGATGGCGTCGGCCAGGTGGTGTCCAAGCTCGACCAACTCGGCCTGCGTGACAACACGATGGTCATCTTCTACTCGGACAATGGCGGCAAGGAGACCTTCGCCCGCCAAGACCCGCTGCGCTCGGGCAAGGGATGGCTCTATGAGGGCGGCATTCGCGTGCCGTTGGTAATCCGCTGGCCGGGACACACCGATCCCGGCTCTACAACCGACCACCTGATGACGACGGTGGACTTCTTTCCAACGTTCCTTGAACTCCTCAGTGACGGGGATGCTCCTGACGATCTCGATGGCGAGAGCTTCTTGGATGTGCTCGAGGGACAAGCGTCTCGGACGGAACGGACGCTTTACTGGCACTACCCCCATTACCACGTGGGATCGGGCATGGTCCCGGCAGGCGCCGTTCGGCGCGGGCGCTACAAGCTGATCGAGTGGTTCGAGGGGACCGTTGCGGGTTCCGGCCACGAATACGAACTCTTCGACCTAGCCGAGGACATCTCGGAGAACCGCGATTTGACTAGTTCTCACCCGGAGATCGCAGAGCAGCTGAGAGCTGACCTCGAGGCTTGGCGCGCTCGCGTGGGAGCGCAGATGCCCACTCCGAGTCCGAAGCGGCAACATGACACGGTCCACTAGGCAGGGTGCATCGCCAATCAAGTGCAGAGAATGCGCAGTTGTATCTCTATAAGAGTGGTCATTCTCCCTACTTGTATCGTAACTACTCACACCTCGGTTGGTGTCGAGGCGGGAGTTGGTGTCGGGCCATAGTCTTGTTCGAGCGTGGCGACAGCGTTGCCGGCGAGCGCGATTTGAATGGCGACCAGAGGATTGTAGCCGAGCGCTTGCATGGACTG
>JAJEHF010000034.1 GCA_022823865.1 Bryobacterales bacterium | reverse complement strand
GTTTAGAGAACGAGGTAGGGGGCCGAAGCCCTCGCCACCACTGCAAACTCCGATCTTGCACCCGCCTCCGCTACCCGCCATGCTACTGCGGGCTGGCAGACGCGCCGCTGGCGGCGCGTCCCCCGTTTCATGCTTACGGGGCGGCTGATGCGGCCATGAGTGTTTAGAGGGACATCCAGAGCGATACCTCGAGTATTCTAAACGAGTTGGCAAGACCTTGCGGCAGTTCTCGCCCCTAGTGTCGATGGCGTCCATCGACGAAGCCTACCTTGACCTCAGCGGAACCGAGCGCCTGCTCGGGCCGCCGCTCGCTGCGGCCCACGCCTTGCACGAGGCGGTCAAGGACGAGACTGGCTTGCCGTGTTCGATCGGCATTGCGACGTCACGGCTGGTGGCAAAGATCTGCTCTGCCCTGGCAAAGCCGAACGGAGTCCTGTTCGTCCGGCCCGGCGCTGAATCCCAATTCTTGGCCCCGCTCGAGATCGGCCGCATCCCGGGCGTCGGCAGGGTCACTCGAGAGAAACTCGCAGCGCTGGGAATACGCACCATTGGCGAGGCTGCCAAGCGAGGAGAATCGTTTCTGGAATCCCACCTGGGCAAAGCGGGTGCAGACCTAGCCGGCAAAGCGCTCGGGCGCGATGCCGGGGCCTGGTTCAGCCAGGAGTTTGCGGAGCAAAGCGATCCGAAGTCCATCAGCCACGAGACGACCTTCCCGGAAGACACGCTCGATGCAGTATTGGTCAACGCCACGATCGCGAAGCTGACGCAACTCGTGGGGCGACGCTTGCGCGAGCAATCCCTGTGGGCCAAGACGGTCCAGGTCAAGATCCGCTATTCCGACTTCTCGACGCAGACGAGGGCGAAGACCCTCGCTGAAGCGACCCAGTTGGACAGCGTCCTGCTGCAGACGGTCAGGGACCTGTACGAACGCAACTACGCACGCGGGAAGGCTGTACGCCTGCTCGGCGTTTACGCCGGCTCGCTTCAGAAAGCGCCAGGCGCCCAACCTAGGCTATTCGACACGGAGGGCAATGCCAAGTGGGCCAAGGCCTTGCAGGCAGTGGACTCCCTGCGCGACCGCTACGGCGAATCATCCGTCGGGCTGGCAGCAACACTGCGCCACGGACGCAGGGAGCGAGTGCACGAAAACCCCTCCGGATTGGCAGGGCGCGTCAGCCAAGACGACCAGTAAGCTCCAGACCGGAGCTAGTTCCGGGAACCTCAACCAGGCTTGTAGACGAGCACGTCCTCGCCCGCCAGGAAGGGAGAGTTCAGGCCCAGCTTTCCCGCCAACTCTTCGACATCCGCCTTGGACCAACTCACCATGGTGTGCTCGATGACACCGTCCGTTCCAACCAGGAACACTGTCGGCACATTGGTCAGACCGTAGGCGTTGGACACGGCAAAGCCCGCCTCCTCGGTGTCGAACACTTGCTTGGTGACATAGCCATGCTCCAGATTGAAGCGCTCCGCGTCCGCGGGCGTGTCCTGCGACACCGCAACCGCGGTGCCAGAACCGTTCAATTGGGCGTTGAATCGATCCAAGTACGGCAGAGCGTACTGGCAGGTCGGGCAGCTGGCCTTGAAGAACGTCAGAAGCACAGGCCCCGACGCAAGGGCACTGTAGAGCTGAAACTCGCTGCCGTCAGCGTCTCCGAGGCTGAAGTCCGGCGCACGGGAGCCTTTTGGTAGCGCGGCCATACTGCTGATAATCGTACCGTCTCGAGACTCACTGTTGCCATTCGTAGGCGTATCGACGCCTGTCGTCGACAGG
The DNA here is from genome assembly GCA_022823865.1 of Bryobacterales bacterium. Classification (GTDB taxonomy): domain Bacteria; phylum Acidobacteriota; class Terriglobia; order Bryobacterales; family UBA6623; genus VXMF01. The sequence continues at coordinate 29,665 of JAJEHF010000034.1, read as the reverse complement.
ATTCAGGCTTACCTGCGACTCAATCAACTTAAGCCTGCCGTGGCGGTCGCGCATGAAAACTTGGAATCGAGGCTTCGACGTCGTCACCCTCTGCCTCGAGCAGACCATGCCTAGGCTCTCACGGATGTGCCGATGCTTCGTCAGCGGCCACGAGCGGATGAACGTCGATCTGCACGTCTACCTGCTGTCCAAGCTTGTTGAGAACAGTCATCAGACGGTCAATGGTGAAGCGGTCAAGCTGTACTTTGCGAATGCGGGTAAAGTCCGCATGACTTACACCGGTACGACGCTCAGCCTTGCGCGTCGAGAGCCCTTCATCGTCGAGGCTGCCAATGATGCGGGCGGCCAGAAGCGCCTTAGTCTGCCGCACGTCGGCGTCAGCCCGGCCGAAATCTCGGAAAACGTTGCCGCTGCCATGCACCAATTCAAGATCTTCGTCTCTTTCGCTCATTGCTGTAACTCCTTCTTCAACCGTTTCAGCCGCTCCCCGATGAGATCGATATCCTTCTTCGGGGTCTTGATGCCCTGCGTCGCCATCTTCTCGAAGACGTGCAGAACCCAAACCCGCTCCTCAAGCTGCAGAGCACACACCGCCCGATACGCATTGGTGCGGTATTTGAGCGCCACTTCAAATATGCCGGGCCCAAAACCCTTCAGGGGCTTGGCGATGTCGGCCTTGCGGCCTTCAGCTGCGACCGTCAGCGCTTGCATGATTGCGTTCTGCGGTCTTTCGGAAAGCCATCGAAGACCTTGCGTGCCGCCCTGATCCAGGAGATTGGCCGAGTGTCTCTGCTTCTCATGGGGTGTGGTGGAAGATATAACACCGACTGTCAAGAGAGGGGCTGTCGCTCCGCCAGCACCCAGTCCTCACTCTCCGATGTGACAGCGAATTGCGTCGCTACAATTGGCATGAGATGAAACCGGTGTTCGCCGCCATCCTCTTCGCCGTCATGGCGGCGCTGCTAGCCTTGATCGTATATTCCTCTCTGGGACTGCGCCAGTTCACATGCGAGGTGTGCATGGAGTTCCAAGGACGCTCGAACTGTGCCACCGCTTCCGGAACGAGTAAGGAAGAAGCGGTGCGAACCGCGACGGACACGGCCTGCGCCACCATTTCCGCAGGCATGACCGAGAGCATTCAATGCAGTCGCACGCCCCCTGTCAGCGTGACCTGGCAGGAATGAGCTACTTCCACCGATAGCGGTGCCAGAAGAACGAGGCAGTTACAAGCGCTGCGATCGAGCCTAGGACTACAGCGGCGCGCTCCCAATGCACCGGCTGTGCCGCAAGCGGGTTGTCCAGCACGGCGGCGGACGGCACGAGCAGCAGCGCGCTGAGGTGAGCTAGCGAGGAGTAGCGCAGGGCCGCGACTCCATCACGCCTTTCCCGGAGCACCAACGCGAGCAGCGCTACTGCCAGCCCGTAGGCGGCGCCGAGCCCGACGCCCGCAGTCGCACCGCCCACGCCATCCCAAAAGACAAGAACGGCACGGGACCCAAGTGTCAGCCCAATAATCGTGAGCGGCGTCGGAAGCACCGTGAGCCAATCGGCGGACCCGCCTCGACGATACTTGCGCACGGCCTGGAATCCGAGCGCCGCATGCAACAGCAATGCGGTAATCCATAGCCGGGAATCGTCGAGGAGCTCACTCGCCCTCTGCGCGGACAGGTTTTCCGCAACAACGCCGCAAGCGCCCGCTGCCAAAAAGAGGAGCGGGACAAACGCGAACAGCAGGTGCAGCCGTGAGACTATCAGCCGGGCATCGCGGAGACAGAACAGCGCCAAAGCACCGACAAGGACTAGTTCTCGGTCCATGCAAGACCTCCAGCCTACCAGTCCGTGTTGTGCGCGACCCTTGACTGTTTGTGGACGGAACCCCTCTAGCAGGCGTCGATCAGACCCGCCGGAACCGTTCACTACAATGGTCAATTCATGCGCCCGCGCATCGGAATCATCGGCGGCAGCGGCCTGTACGACATGGATCCGCTCGAAGATCGCAGCGAGGTGCGAATCGAAACTCCTTGGGGGGCGCCATCCGATGCCTATGTCGTCGGGCGGATCGCCGGGCGCGAAGTTGCCTTCCTGGCCAGGCACGGCCGCGGGCATCGCATCATGCCCTCCAACCTGAATTTCCGCGCTAACATCCACGGCCTCAAGCAGCTAGGCGTCGAGTACATCCTCTCGTTCAGCGCCGTCGGCTCCCTCCGCGAGGAACTCAAGCCGCTCCACTTCGTGCTGCCAGACCAGTTCTTTGACCGCACGCGCGGCAGGCCGTCTACGTTCTTCGATGAGGAATTGGTGGCACACATCACCTTCTCCCACCCCATCTGCGCCACCCTGGCCAATGTCGCCGAGCAAGCTTGCCGCGCCGTCGGCGTGACCGTCCACCGCGGCGGCACCTACTGCTGCATGGAAGGGCCGGCGTTCTCGACGCTGGCCGAGTCCAACACGTACCGGAGCTGGGGCTTCGACATCATCGGGATGACCAACTTGCAGGAGGCCAAGCTAGCCAGGGAGGCCGAGATGTCGTACTGCACGCTTGCGATGGTCACCGACTACGACTGCTGGCATCCGGCACATGACGCCGTGACGGTAGACACGGTCATCGAGTACCTGACCAAGAACGCCGCCCATGCCCAGCAGATCGCGGTCGAGGCTGTCCGGAATATTCCCACGGCACCCAGCCCATACGCCTCGGCTCTCAAGAACGCGATTATCTCTGACCGCAAGGCCATCTCCGACCGCGCCCGCGAAAAATACGCCGTGCTTGCAGGCAAGTACATCTAGCACCAACCCTGCTCGCCGGAGTCAAAGCCATGTCCGTCCTCGTTGTTGGCTCGGTTGCCTACGATGGCATCGAAACCCCTCGCGGCAAGGTCGACCGCGTGCTGGGTGGCGCGGGGTCCCACATTGCGCTGGCCGCGAGCCACTTCACGAACGTGCGTCTGGTAGCCGTCGTCGGCGACGACTTCGCTCCGGCAGACGAAGAAGTCCTGCGCCGTCGCAATATCGATCTAGAGGGCCTGGAGCGCGCTCCGGGCAAGACCTTCTTCTGGCAGGGCGTGTACTCCCAAGACATGAACGAGCGGCGCACGCTGGTCACCGACTTGAACGTGTTCGCGGATTTCCAGCCGAAGCTCCCTGGGTCGTACCGCGACACACCCATGATCCTGCTGGGCAACATCCAGCCGAGCCTGCAAGCGACCGTCGTGGACCAAGCAACGAACCGCGGATTTGTCGCTGGCGACACGATGAACTACTGGATCGAGCGCACCCCTGACGAGCTAGCCCGTACCATCCGGGGCTGGGACGCGATCCTCATCAACGACGAAGAGGCCCGTCAGCTTTCGGGCGAGACCGGCCTGCGTGAATCAGCCGCCGCAATCCAGGCGATGGGACCGGCTTCGGTCGTGATCAAGCTCGGAGAGCATGGGGCCGTGCTGTTCCATGGCGATGACTGCTTCCGCGTGCCGGCCTACCCGCTCACGACCCTGATGGACCCGACCGGGGCCGGGGACGCCTTCGCGGGTGGCTTCATGGGTTGGTTGGACCGCTGCGGGATCGATCGATTCGGCGACCCAGAGCAGTGGCACAGCCAGTTGCGGCGTGCGGTCGTCTACGGGTCCATCATGGGCAGCTTCTGCTGCGAGCAGTTCGGCGTTGACGGGTTGCGCGACCTGACCAACGAGCACATCGGCGCACGCTACGAGGAGTTCCGAACCCTGGCCTCGTACTAGCTGGAGCGCAGCTGCGTCAGGGCTCGTAGCGGATCCACAGCGGACTGGCCCAAGCCATCGCCTCGTTGCGCTGTCTCAGGCGGACGTAGTACATGTTCCACTGGCCCGCCACCGCGGCTGGATCGGACCAATCCAGGTCAACAGAGACAGCCCCGGGGTCCATAGATGCGACGACTTCGGGCACGTTCGAGCCGACCTGCCGAATCACCTCGACGCTGTCGATCGGGGATGTGCCGTCAGCGATGATCTGTAGCCGCGGAAGTGCAGAGGAAGCGAATTCGTCACCCATCAGGTGATCCCCTGAACGCACGACCAACGCAATATTGTCATGCGCGGCGTAGGAATGGCGCCGCTTGAAGGCATCGATGATTCCCTCCCGCGAGTGCTCCTCGGCCAAGACGATGGCATAGCTGATGTGCGTGGAGACATGGTCGCTGCTGGCCTGGAATCCCAGCCGCCGACCCTTCTGAAAGGCTTCCCATAGGAAGCCCGCCGGCCGATAGCCTTGGATGGTGTCTTCCGGACCGGTCGCGGCGTGCGGCCCGCCCGACACCTCGTAACTCTGGCGGTGCCCCTGGAAGAGCTCCACGACGGGCTCAACCTCGATGTCGCCATCGCGCCAGTCCGTCCCCATGTTTGTTCCAGAAGTGTGCGAGGAACAGATCCCGCCGAAGTGCCGCAGGTAGGCGAACAGGTTGTGGATGTCAGGAGAGCCGTCCTGCGAGGTTCCTTCGACGCGATCCTTGCCCCTCATGCGAGGCAAGGGTCGGATTCCCCGACGCGGCAGGATGACGTTGCGGTGGCCGCTGGGGTAGCTGACGCTGCGCTCGTAGGAATACATGGCGCTGAACGATCCGGGCGCGTTGAAAATGTCGCCCGCCTTCTGCTGCAACCACCACATGTAATCCTGCCCGACCGCGTAGTCGTGGTCGCCGGCCCCGATCCAGTCCATGCCAGCCACATCGAGCCCGTAGCGCCAGACCTCTTCGAATGGCCCGTCCCAGTCCCGATGGGAGGAAAACTCCGTGTGGCGGTGGAATTCCCCGCGCAAGAACTGCAAGCTCTTGCCGTCCGCTTGTACCCGACGCGCTCGGATATGCGCGATCTGCTGCGCCTCGTCCGGATGAACGGCCGGGCGGGAAGACCGAGGCTCTCTGGCGTCAGCGGACACTAGTTCCGCGTCCGAAGCAGCAGGACTCGCCACAAGTCTTGCCTCGAACAAATCGCTGTCTTTGCGACTGCGTGCTTGCACGCGCTGGTCTCCGGCGAATACCGCGAGCAGCGATCCGTCGGGAAGCGCGGCCAGGCCCGGCTTCCGGTCCAACAGGTTGTCCGAAGATTCGAGCGGGATGGGCTCGGACCATGCCCCGTTGCGATAGAAGGCACCGTAGCTGCGCCAACGCTCTCCCCGCCCAGTCTGTAGCGGATGCTTGCGGTAGAGCACCCATGGTCGGCCCGCACCGTCAAACGCCATGGCCGGAATGCTGATCTTGTGCCTCTGGCTAGTCGCCACTCGCGTGTCGTCGTGGAAGTAGTCCACCGTCGGCGCCTGCGGAGCAAGCTGCGTCTGCTTCAATTCGCCGTCCCACATGCGCACGAGAATGTTCTTGTTCACGTACATTGAAGCGGCCTGCCTGCCGGTCCAGCGGTCTCCGGCATCCTTGCCCCAACCCTCGTCAGAGTCCTCGAATGCGACCCAGGGCCTGTCCATGGAGTCCACCGCAACCGCCGCCCGGGCTTCGAACCGGGGCGACGCGGCAATCGCTATCGGCTGGCCGAGCTCGCCGCCCTCGTAGCGCCGCAGGTATACGTCGTAATTGCCGGCATCATAGGTATCCCAAGCCACCCACGACGCACCGCCCGAATCGGTTGCGATCGACGGCCGCCAGTCGTTGGCAGCGCTGGTGGAGACTCGCACTGGGGAGCCGTCGAACGGGCTCAGGAAGATGTCGAACTGGTCGTCTCGCCGACCCTGCCAAGCGAAGTATCCCTGGCTGGCGACCACATTGAAATCACTGCCGGGATCGGTGGTGTGCCGGCGCTCCGGGCCGAGATCGCCGCTGCGCAGCGAGTAGGCCCGGCTGTAGATGTCCCAGTTGCCGTCGCGCTGCTCCGACCACAACACAGCAGCACCGCCACTGGGAAGACTCATCACCACGGGCTGCCAGACGTCGCTGCCGGACGCAGTGACATAGGCCGGATCGCGCCACCCGGCACGGTCTCGATGCAACAAGGCGACACGGTCGCCGTTGCCACGGAACTCGATCGAATCGAAATCGCCCGCAAGGGCTCTCTCCTCATCAATAGGCTCGCCCGGCTCGAACTCCACGTAGGCGCAAAGCACCGCGTCATCCGGCATGGATGCGCAGTTGGGGAAGTCCTCCTCAATCGCAGTGGTCCGAAGAGACGAGGAGGCCGGCGCGAGAGCTGCCTCGACTCGCCCGCCGAGCAGCGACACACGCCGCCCCATGCCAAGATCACCGAGCGCCACGTCGAACGAGCCCTCGCCGCTCTCAACTCGCACGGAGCGGCTGCCATCAGCCGCGCTGCCACACGGGCTGGCAGGCAGGTTCAAACTTGCCGAAGCTGGCAGCACTCGCGGCGTTTGTCCTCCGCCGGCCAACTTCAGGGGAGCGGACTGTGATTCCGCCGACCACGACGCCCGGTCGTCCCTCACCCAGCCGGTCGCAGTACCGCTCCAATCAGTCTCCTCGGTGTCGTCGATGCCGAGGCTCAGCACGATCCTGTTCGATTCAACGCACGGACCGCTTTCCGAGCTCTGGGCAAGAGCGCTCGAAGGCAGGGGCTCGGGGACTTGCAGCGCGAACCGGATCGCTAGCGCGGCCAATGCTCCCAGCCCGACTACGAGGATCTTCTTCATGGCCGCATATTTTTGCCAATCGAGCGCAGACTTGCAACTCAGCCGGTCCCGAGCTACGACGGCCCCAAGCTGCCTAGCTGCGATTGAGCGGCCCAACCACGGCGAGTCCGATCGCTGTTTGCCTATCCGCCCAGGCTATTCCCCGTCGGCAGAGGTCTCATCCCCGGTCCCGGGCGTGCTGGTGGTGAACTGCCAGCCGAACCTGCCTTTGATGCACAGGTTGCCGGAGGTCACCTCTTGATCCAACGGCGAGGTGACTTTCACTATCTGGTTATCCTGCGTATGGACCGAAAGCGTGCAGCCGACACCGCAATACGGGCAGATGGTATCGGTCGACTCCTGCCGACTCGCGTCCCATTCCCCGCGCTGCCGCAGATCGTGCTCGGCCTTGAACACGAGGGCGCCGGTCGGGCACACGCCGATACAGTTGCCGCAGTAGACACATGCCGATTCCGGCAGTGACACATCGAACTCAGTAGCAATGTGGGCATCGAACCCGCGGCCGGCGACGGCGATCGCGAACGTGTTCTGGGCATCTTCGCCGCAAGCCTCGACGCACTTGTAGCAAAGGACGCACTTGGCGTAGTCCCGGACATAGAGTTCGTTGTCGACTTTGACGGGCTGCGCCTTAGACTCAGCCTGGGCATCTCGCTCGCCGTACCGCTCCGGGTCAGCACCGTAGCTCTCCATGTAGCCGCAGAGTTCGGGCGACTGCGTGACGTCTGTGCTAGAAGAGAGGAACTCCAGCACCATTCGCCTGCTGAGGCGCACCCTCTCGGTGTCGGTGCGGATCTCCATGCCCGGCTCGGCCTTGCGGGAGCAAGCCGGCACGAGCGTTCGCGAGCCTTCCAGTTCCACCACGCACACCCGGCACACGTTCACGGGCGTGAGCGTCTCGACGTAGCACAGCGTGGGAGTGTCAATCTCGCACTGGCGGCAGGCGTCGAGCAATGTGGAGCCCTCCGGCACGGAGACCAGCTGGCCATCCACGGACAGTTCCACTTGGGGACGCCGCTCACGTACAGGGGCGGAGGGGACTGGCCCTGGCGGCACGGGCACTGTCAGGTCTGGTGCGTCGGCCAGGCTCTGGTCGCTCATCGAGTCGCCTCCTGAAAGATCGGAAACCGCTCCAAGGCCGAGTCTACGGCACTGGCCGCCGTGTGGCCGAGGCCGCAAATTGACGCGTCACGCATGACTTGGGAAACCTCGCGCAGTAGCTGGCGCTCGTGGTCCAGTGTGCCAATCGGCTGGCCGCTGCGCAAGCGCTCGAGCAGCTCTTCCTGGCGCACCGTCCCCACGCGACAGGGAACGCACTGCCCGCAACTCTCGTCCCTGAAGAATTCCGCGATGCGCAAGAGGACCGCGCCGAGATCCACGCTGTCATCGAACGGCATCACAACGGCCGAACCCACAGTCGCACCGACCGCGCGCATGCCTTCGAACGTGAACGGAGCGTCGAGTTCGTCCGGACCCAAGAACGCTCCGGCGGCTCCTCCAACCAAGACTGCCTGCAGCCTGCCCGTGCCGCTGACGCCGCCCGCCAGTTCGATCAGCTCGCGCACGGTCGCGCCGAACGGGACCTCGTAGACGCCGGGCACTGCCACATGTCCGGACAGGCAGAAGAGCTTCGGGCCCGACGAGCGTTCTGTCCCGACGGCGGCAAAGGCGGCACCTCCTTGCTGCAAGATGCGCAGTATGTTGGCCAGCGTCTCAACGTTGTTCACCAGCGTCGGACGCCCGAACAGACCGGACTCGGTCGGGTACGGCGGCTTGTTGCGGGGCTCCCCGCGGAAGCCCTCGATCGAGTTGAAGAGGGCTGTCTCTTCGCCGCAAATATACGCTCCGGCGCCGCGCCGGATCTCAATCGGGCAGGCCCGCTCGAGCAGGCCCGCGGACTCCAGCTCGGCGATAGCAGAGCGCATCCGCTCGGTCGCGTCCGGATACTCTCCCCGGACGTAGACGTAGGCCCGCTCAGAACCCGTCGCGAACGCGGCGATCATGATCGCTTCGACGACCGCGAATGGGTCGCCCTCCATCAACACGCGGTCTTTGAAGGTGCCCGGCTCGGATTCGTCCGCGTTGCAAACGACGTACTTGGGACCACTGGCGTGGGCCACCGCGCGCCACTTGCGCCCGGTCGGAAACGCAGCCCCGCCGCGACCGACCAAATTGGACCGCTCGACCTGTTCAATCACCCATTCCGGCCCCTTCTCTAACGCCAGTTCCCAGGCGCGCAAGCCTCCATCTGAGCGATAGCCGTCCAAGCTCTGAGCGCTCGGCGAGCCGACGCGATGCAGCAGTTGGAGAGAAGCCTGCCCGGCCTGCGGAACCGAGTCCCGCACTTGGGGACCATCCGCCGGGGAATCTTCGCAACACGCGGCCTCGACCGCCTGCGCGGTCGCAGGGGCGATCACCGACGTCCACGGCCGCTCGCCTGCCGCCGTCACCAGCACGGCGGGCGCTCTCTCGCACTGGCCCAAGCATGGGCTGCGCACCCACCCTCGTCCGCTCGCTTCGCCATCGCCGGCCGGCCCCATGACCCTTTCGAGACCCGCGCAGAGATCGCTCGCGCCCTTGGCTTGGCAGGCGATATCGTCACAGACCCGGGCTACAACCGGGGGGGCCTGCTCGAGCGAGAGCATATCGTAGAACGTCGCAACGCCGTAGGCTTCCGCCGGCGGCACCTCGAGCCGCTTGCAGGCATAGTTCAGCGCGCCGCGGCTGATCCAGCCGACACGCCCGTGGATCGCGTGGAGCACAGGTAGCAGCAGGTGGCGCCGTCCCGCTGTGCGGTGCCCGCTTTCCGAGGTCTGCGCCTCGCTCCGGTCAATGCGCTGGCCACCGAACCACCTCGAGTCAGCGGCCCCCAGCACGGCGTCGACGGCCTCGACCTCCGACGCGGTCGGCTCGTCCGCCGTGAAGTGCAGGTCCACTAGCTACCAATCCTTCCGCTACCGCGAATAGGAGCCACGACCTGGTCCGGACAAGCCCCGGACGAAGTGCATGGCAAGCCCACGGGCTCAATCCCCAGCGGTCGCCCCGACCATTTTATCGATGCGGATCGCGGTGGCCTTGAACTCCGACACGCCGGACTTCGGATCGATGGCTTCGATCGTCAGCTCGTTGGTGTTGACCTCGTCCGGCGCATGCATCGTCATGAACGCCAAGCCAGGTCGCAGACCGGGATCGACCCGGACGGGCGCAACCACCGAACCGCGTCGCGAGCTAATGCGCACCTGCTCGTACTCCTGCAGGCCGTACTGCGCGGCGTCCTCCGGCGAAATGTCCACCGCTTCTTGGCGTCGCAGCGGCGATGCGTAGGCCCCGGTCTGCACGCCCGTGTTGTATTCGTCCAGCCGTCGGCCGGTCGTGAGGCGAATCGGGAAGTCGTCATCCAGATAGTCCACCGGCGCCTCCGGCTCCACGACCGAGAACGGCGCGCGCGGGCCGATCCGTGGAGCGGCCCACAAGCGCCCGTGCAAGAACAGCTCGCCCGGATGGGACTCGTCGTAGCACGGCCAGCGAATCCCACCCAGCGCTTCCAGCCGGTCGTAACTCATTCCGGCATGCATCGGGCTGAGCGTACGCAGCTCGTTCCAGAGTGTTTCGGAGTCGGGCTCGCCCCAGTCGTGGCCCAGCCGCTTGGCAAGGTCAAACAAGATCGCCATGTCATCCCTGGTGCCGGGTGCCGGCTCGACCGCTCTGCGCACTCGCTGCACTTTCCTCTCGCTGCTCGTGACCGTGCCTTCGGACTCTGCCCAGCCGGCCGAGGCCGGCAGGACCACGTCGGCGATCTCAGCCGTATGGGTGAGAAACAAGTCCTGGACCACGAGAAAATCGAGCTTTGCCATGGTGGCCATGACGTGCTTGGTGTCAGGTTCGGACCCCACGGGATTCTCTCCAAGGACATACAGGGTCTTGAGATCTCCCTTATCCATCGCCTTGAACATGCCGCTGATATGCCTGCCGGGCTTCGGCGGAATCTTGCAGTTCCAAGCGGCCTCGAACTTGGCCCGGCAAGCGTCGTTGGCGACATGCTGGAATCCCGTCAGGCGGTCCGGCAGGGCACCCATGTCTCCCCCGCCCTGCACGTTGTTCTGGCCGCGCAGGGGGCACAGTCCCGACCCGTAGCGCCCGACGTGCCCGGTCAGCAGTGCCAGGTTGATCAGCGCCAGCACATTGTCCACGCCCTTGTGGTGCTCGGTGATCCCCAACGTCCAGCACAGTTGCGCCGTGGGGGCCTTCGCGTAGGCATGGGCCAGATCGCGGATGGCATCCCGGGGCACGCCCGTCTCGCGCTCCGCGAAGTCTAGGGTGAACGGCTCGACAGCAGCCCGGTAGGCTTCGAAGCGGCTCGTGGCGTGCTCGATGAACTGCCGGTTCTCTAGCCCGGCGGACAAGATCTCGCGCCCGATCGCGTTCGCCAGGGTGATGTCGGTGCCGACGTCCAAGCCTAGCCAGCGGTCCGCCCACTGAGCCGAACTCGTGCGCCTGGGGTCGACCACGTACAGCGGGGCGCCGTTGCGTATGCCCTTGAGCACGTGGTGGAAATAGATCGGATGCGTCTCGCGGGCATTCGATCCCCACAGCACGATCAGCGAGGTCTCTTCGACCTCTTGGTAAGAGCTGGTGCCGCCCCCCGCTCCGAACGCTGTCGCCAGACCGGCGACGCTGGGCGCGTGTCAAGTACGGTTGCAGCTGTCGATGTTGTTGCTGCCAATGACGCTGCGGACGAACTTCTGCACCGCGTAGTTCAGCTCGTTCGTGGTTTTCGAGCAGCTGAACATGCCGAAAGACGACTCCGGCGTGCGGTCCTTCGCGCGGGCAAAGGCAGCAGCGGTCACGCCGAGCGCCTCATCCCAGCTCGCAGGCTCCAGCGAACCGTTCCTGCGGACCAGCGGCTGCGTCAAGCGCGTGCTCCTACGTTTGTCGAGTGCCATCTACAGAAATGATATACGAGCGAGCCGCAGAGCCTCCCGGATTCCGGCCGTCCTAGGCGGTATGCGCACGCAAGCCGCCGGCGTTTCGCCTCGCACTCCCCAGGCTGGCACTGGGCAACGCTAGAATAGCGGCGCTATGAGACTCAGCGCATGTTCCCTGGTTGTTCTGGCGCTTTGCGCCTGCGCCCCCTCCCCGGTCGACGAGACGGCGCCGTCTCCGCCCAACGTGATCGTGATGATGGCGGACGACCTTGGCTGGGGCGACATCGGTGCCAACGGCGGCACGGTGATCCAGACCCCCCACATCGACGCGCTCGCCGCGCAGGGCGTCCGCCTGACCGACGGTTACGTGTCAGCAGCAGTTTGCAGCCCATCGCGGGCCGGCTTTTACACCGGCCGGCACCAGCAGCGCCACGGGTTCGAGTTCAACATCGCCGGGCGCGACACCGACATGGGCATGTCCTTGGACGAGACCACTATCGCCGACATGTTGCGCGCGCAAGGCTACGCCACGGGTCTGATCGGAAAGTGGCACCTCGGCAAGCAGGAGCAGCACCACCCCCTGAGCCGGGGCTTCGACGAATACTACGGCATGCTGGCCGGGGGATCGATCTACATCGACTCACGCAAGGCGGGAGTCGAGTCGTGGCCGGCGCAGAACGCCCCGATCGCCAGGACTGCGGCTAACGCGATCTACGACGGCCGGGAACCAGTCGAGGTCGAGGAGTACATCACCGATGTGTTTCGCGACAAGACGGTCGATTTTATCGAGCGCCACAAGGACGAACGCTTCTTCCTGATGCTCACTCCGAACGCGCCGCACACGCCGCTGCAGGCAACGAAGGAATACCTGGACCGCTATCGCCACATCGAAAAGGACAGCACCCGGATCTACTCGGCGATGGTGGCGGCGGTCGACGACTACGTGGGAGCAGTCACGGCCAAACTGGCCGAGCTCGGGCTCGAGGACGACACCTTGTTCGTGTTCTTGTCAGACAACGGCTGTGCTGGCTATGTCGATGACTGCTGCTCCAATGCACCGCTGCGCGGACACAAGCGCTACCACTGGGAAGGCGGGATTCGCATACCGTTCGTGGCCAAGTGGCCAGCGGGCCTGCCGAAAGGCACGACCTATAGCGAACCTGTCATTTCGCTAGACCTATACGCGACAATCGCGGCTGCTTCGGGCTCCTCTGCTACTGCGCAGGACAGCGTAAACCTGCTTCCCCATCTGAGGGGCGAAGCCGGTTCGGTGCCGCACGATCTGCTGTTCTGGCGCGCCAAGCCGAACATTGCCGTGCGCAAGGGGAACTGGAAGCTCTGGAAGGTCAACAAGACGGACATGGACTGGACGGACGTGACCGACGCCTCGGCCAGGCGCCTACCGATGCAGGCATGGCCGCAGGATTCCCCGCATGGCCAGCTCACCCTGCTCTACGACTTGTCGGCGGATATTGGCGAGCAGGCCAACCTCGCGGCGGAGCATCCCGAGGTAGTGCAGGAACTGGAGGCGGATCTGGCCGCGTGGAACGCGGAGATGGGCGAGCCGACCTGGCCGGCGTTCCGGTCGACGCTAGATGAGATCGACGGGGAGATGGTGCACCTCTTCTTCTAGCCGGAATCCTTCCCGGCTGCCAGCGTCGCGCCGTTCTAATACAATGGTGGCTAGCCCGTCACCATGCGGATTTGCCTACAGTCCGCGGGACTAGGCTAAGCAACCGGGACCGTAGCGACGCCTCGCCCGGGTCCATCTCACAACGAGCGCAACGACTAGCGCGCTCCCCAAGGAATAGCTTCAATGCCAGCAGACAACTTCGGCGTCGCCGGTCTCGGCGTCATGGGCCGCAATGTAGCGCTCAACATCGAGCGCAACGGGTTCCCCGTCGTCGCCTACAATCGCGGCGACGAGAACGCCCAGCGCATGCGCGAGGAGTCCGTCGGCAAGAACGTCACCGTCACGCAGTCCGTCGAGGAACTGGTTTCGCTCCTCGATCCGCCTCGGCGGGTGCTGCTGATGGTCACCGCGGGAGCGGGCACGGATCGGGTGATCGACGCTCTGCTTGAGCATCTCGAGCCGGGCGACGTGCTCATCGATGGCGGAAACTCGCATTTCCCCGACACTGACCGGCGCGCAAAACGCCTCCAGGAGGCTGGCTTGCACTTCGTAGGCTGCGGCATCTCCGGCGGCGAGGAAGGCGCCCTGTGGGGGCCGTCGATCATGCCCGGCGGCAACTTCGAGGCCTACGAGCGCATCGCCCCGGTTCTCGAGAAGATCGCCGCGAAGACCGATGACGACGGGGCCTGCGTGACCTACTGCGGCCGCCATGCGGCGGGCCATTACGTGAAGATGGTCCACAACGGCATCGAATACGGGATCATGCAGCTGATCTGCGAGGTCTACGACATCCTGCGTCGCGCGGCAGGCATGTCGACCGGCCAGATCCAAATAGTCTTCCAAGAGTGGACCGCATCGGCGAAGGTTGGCGGCTTCTTGGTAGACATCACGGCGCAGTGCCTGGCCAAGAGCGACGACCAGACCGGCGACCCGCTGGTCGAGAAGATTCTCGACACCGCAGGTCAGAAGGGGACGGGAAAGTGGACGGCGCAGACAGCTCTGGACCTCGGCGTGCCGATTCCGACCCTCTCGCAAGCGGTCAACGCCCGTATCCTGTCGGGGCTAAAGCAGGCCCGCGTGGAGGCGTCGGGCGTGCTCAATGGCCCGGATGCCGGATCCGAGCAGGACCGGGAGCGCCTCGTTGCCACCCTGCACAGCGCGTTGCATCTTGCGATGCTCGCGTCCTACGCGCAGGGACTGCACCTGATCCAGACGGCATCCAAGGAGTACGACTTCGGCACGGACCTCGCTGAGGTAGCCCGCATCTGGAAGGACGGCTGCATCATCCGCTCCAAGCTGCTTGACCCGATCAAACAGGCATACAAGCAAGAGCCCGAGATGGAGAACATGCTGCTCCACCCGTCGTTCTCGGCGATCGTCAACGAGTCCTTGCAGGATCTGCGCGAAGCAGTCGAGATCGCCAATCGCGGTGGAGTCGCTACGACCTGCCTAGGTGCGACGCTGGCCTATCTGGACAGCTACCGCTCGGAGTTTCTCCCGGCCAACCTCCTGCAGGCGCTGCGCGACAACTTCGGAGCCCACACCTATCGTCGGCTAGACATGGACGGCGTGTTCCACACGCAGTGGAATCGCTAGCGCCGTAGCCGTCGTCAAACCGCGATTCGCCAGGCAATCATGAAGACACTCCAAGACTTCCAGACATCGAACGACTACTTCGTCGGCCTCGACTCGGACGGCTGCGTGTTCGATTCGATGGAGATCAAGCACAAGGAGTGCTTCACGCCGATGTTCATCAAGCATTGGCGGCTGCAAGCGGCATCGAAGTACGCCCGCCGAACCTGGGAGTTCGCGAACCTGTACTCGAAATCCCGCGGGATGAACCGCTTCCCGGTATGCGTCCGGACTCTCCGATTGCTCCGAGACTGGCCGGAGGCGGTTGCTCGCGGCATCGAAATCCCGGATCTTGCCCCGCTGCAAGCCTTCATCGATTCTGACTTTCCGCCCAGCAACGCGGGACTCGAGGCATATCGCGAGCTGCATCCGGACCCGCTGCTGGATCTCACGATGACGTGGAGCCTCGCTGTCAATGAAGCGGTCGGAGACATCGTCTTCGGAGTGCCCCCTTTCCCACGGGTGCAGGAGACGCTGGACAAAGTGGTGTCACGGGCCGACTTGGGTGTCGTATCGGGAACGCCCGGCGAGGCGCTCCAGCGCGAGTGGGACGAGAACGGCATATCGCACTATCCGCAGATCATCGCCGGACAGGAGCTAGGCAAGAAGGTCGAACACCTCGAAGTCATGTCCGGTGGCAGCCGCTACGCTTCTGACAAGCGCCTCATGATCGGCGACGCGCCGGGGGACCGCAAGGCCGCCGAAGCCACCGGCTGCCTGTTCTACCCGATCAACCCAGGGCGCGAAGAGGAGTCTTGGGAGCGGCTCTGTGACGAGGCACTGGACAGGTTCTACGGCGGTTCCTATGCCGGCAAATACCAAGCGGCACGGGTCGCTGAGTTCGAAGCACTACTGCCCGAATCGCCACCATGGACGTGAAACCGCCCGCGAACGGCCGACCACTACCAGCGGTCTTGCTGCGTTTCCTCACTGCCCAAGCGAGCGCCTCACGCGTCAGGAATAGCGTTCATCGACCCAGCATCAGGTGCGCTGATCTGGTGCTGTAGGGTCAAGCGCGTCTCGAGTCAGCTCGTGACGCCGGCGAGTTCGGCTGCTAGTTCCCGCAAGCCGACTACCTCGACGTCGGAGGTTCGGCTGTAGCGTTCGTGACCGGGGTAGACGACGAAGGACCTCTCCGGTGACAAATCCCTTCTGGCGTTGTGAAACCCCTTGGTAAGCGAGGGGGCGAGGCTACGCTTCGCTTCTATCGCCCAGCGTCGGCCGTCCGGAAACTCCAATACCAGATCCGCCTCGGCCCCGGCGGCCGTCCTGTAATAGCTCGCCAAGGTCCGTTCCGGGGCGGCCGCAAGTAGGTTCTCGATGACGAATCCCTCCCAGCTCTGGCCTACCACCGGGTGGCCGGAGAGTGCCTCGAAATCGTCGATAGACAGCAGTGCGTGAACCAGCCCGCTATCGCGGACATACACCTTCGGAGACTTGACGAGACGCTTTCTGACGTTGGCGAGCAGAGGCGGAAGGCGGCGGACAAGCAGCAAACCAGCCAATACGTCAATGTATCGGGTCACGGTCTGGTAGCTAGTTCCCAGCGCACTCGCCAGTCGCGACGCGTTCAGGATGCCTCCTTGGCTATGTGCGAGCATCGTCCATAGCCGTTCGAGCGCGGCCGCCGGCAGGCGAGGTCCGAAGGCAGCTACGTCGCGCTCCAGATAGCTCCTGATGAAGTGCTGCCGGAGCTTGAAGCTGGTTCCACTGCTTTGCGCAAGAAAACTGTCCGGATATCCGCCCCGGACCCAGAGCTGCACGAGGGCGTCGATCCCCGGTTCAGCTTCAAGGATGTCCAGCGGCCCCAAGTCCACATAAGCGATCCGCCCGGCGAGGGTTTCGCTCGACTGGCGCAGGACATCGACCGAGGCCGAGCCGAGAACTAAGAATCTACCCGTTCGCAGGCCTTGGCGGCGGCCGCGATCGATGATGCCTCGCAGGTCACTGAACAGGTTCGGCACTCGGTGGATTTCATCTAGGATCACCAACCGGTCCTCGTACCTTTCGAGGAACAGCCTCGGTTCTTGCAGCTTCTCTCGGTCAGTGCTGTCTTCCAGATCTAGGTAGACCGCGTTCACGCGGTCTCCGATCTCGCGTGCCAAAGTTGTCTTACCCACTTGCCGCGGCCCGATCACTGCGACCGCGGCCTGATACCCAAGGGCATCTAGAATGACTTTCTCCGCCCTGCGGGCAATCATTCTTGTATATTATCCATAATCTGGATGATTTGCAAGGACTCTATGGGAAACTGTGAAGCCTGACGATCATATTGCAGAGATCCTTGCCCGAACCCGAATCAGCCAATTGGCTTCGTCTCGAGAACGCATGCGGCCGTGGCGCGACAACCGAAGCGCCACCTCGCGACCCACGCCGGGGAACCGCTATGCTGCGGCAGCGAGGCTACGCGATGATCTCGTTGACGACCCTGCCGTGGACGTCCGTCAAGCGGAAGTCACGCCCCGCGTAGCGGTATGTCAGCTTGGTGTGGTCCAGCCCCAGCTGATGCAGCATCGTTGCGTGCAGGTCGTGCAGGTGCACCCGATCCTCGACAGCAACGCCATGCTCGTCGCAGCGTCCGAACCGCATCCCGCCCTTGATCCCGCCACCAGCCATCCACATCGTGTAGCCGCGGTTATTGTGGCGCCGTCCGTCGCTCTTGTCGTTCTGCTCGTAGCTCGAGCGCCCAAACTCGCCGCCCCAGACGATCAGCGTCTCGTCCAGCATGTCGCGCTGCTTCAGATCGGCGATCAGAGCGGCAATCGGCTTGTCCGTGGCCCCGGCCGTATCCGCGAGCCTCTTGCGCAGGTTGTTGTGGTGGTCCCAGCCGCGATGCCCCAGTTCGATGAAACGCACGCCCTTCTCGGCCATGCGCCTGGCCAGCAGGCACTGCGTGCCGAATGTCCTGGTCTCCTTGGCATTGAGGCCGTACATCTCGCGCACGCTCTCCGGCTCGGAGCTCACGTCCATCGCCTCCGGGACGGCGGATTGCATCCGAAACGCCAGTTCGTAGGACTGGATCACTCCCTCGACCTGGTCGTCTTGGTCAGTCCGATCGAGCAGACCGCGATTCAGTGCCTGCACGTAGTCGAGCTGCCGGCGCTGCGCCTCCAAATCCATGGTCGCGTTGCGGATGTTCTGCACGGGCTCTTGCCCTTCGGCGATGTTGAGCCGCGTGCCCTGATAGCTCGCGGGCAGGAAAGCCGAGCCATACAGGGCCGAGCCGCCGACCGGTGGCGGATTCATGGTCACGAACCCGGGCAGGTCTTGGTTCTCGGTCCCCAGCCCGTACACAGTCCAGGAGCCGATCGACGGGCGCACGAACGTGATGCTGCCGGTGTGGGTGAAGATCGTCGCCTGCGGATGCGCCGGCGAATCGGTGTGCATGCCGTTGAGCAGGCACAGCTCGTCGGCGTGCTTCCGCAAGTGCGGGAACGCGTCAGAGATCATCAGCCCGCTCTCGCCCCCGGGCTGGTAGTCAAACACCGGCGCCAGGATCCTGCCGCCCTGCGTGCCGATCGAAAGCTCCATCTCCGACTGCTTGCCGGCGTACTTGACCACGTCGGGGTTGTAGTCAAACGTGTCGTGCTGGGTCGGCGCCCCCTGCATGAACAGGAAGATCACCCGCTTGGCCTTCGGCTCGAAGTGCGGTGCCTTCGGCAATAGCGGATTCTGGCTCCCCTTGGCATTCAGGGATTCCAATGCAGCAAGGCCGGCGAACGCCGTGTAGCCGAACCCGGCCGCTGCGTGCCTCAGAAAGCCCCTGCGGTTCTGGAAGATTGCTGACATAGCCGTGCTCCCTAGCCTCCCCTCTCTAGTTGCGGAATCGGAACTCCGCACTGTTGTACAGCGCGTGATAGATGCGGGTCCACGCCTCGTGGACCGGATCTGCCGATGCCGCTAGCATCAGCGGACCGGAACCACTGGCTCCTGCTTGCGAAGTGTACCAGTCCTTCATGCTCTTGCGCATCTGCGAGCGCTCCTCGCCATTTATTGATCGTCCCAGAGCAGCCTCCACTACACGCTGCACCGACGATCCGCGAATCGCGCCCTTCGCATCGGCAAACGCACTTCTCATGGCGACGGCCGAATCGGCCGCGCCGGGCTCGTCGGACACGATGGACTGCAACGCCGCGGACAGTTCGCTGGGATCCGGTTCGCGTTCGAACGCGGCCGTGAGCATGTTCGCCAGCCATGCCTCTGCCGCCGCTCTGTCTGCCGCCGCTCTGTCTGCCGCCTTGGCTTCTGGAGAGCCAAGCGTCCGCGCTATTTCCCGGACGCGCTCTACCGCGCGCTCTTCCTCAGCCGCGGAAGGATCCCTGGAAAGGACTTGGCGGAACGCATAGCGGGCGCGGTCTCGCTCACCCGACTGTGCGGCCATCAGCCGCTCCGCCGCGATCAGCGCGTTGGAGCGGATGAAGGCGCCGTTCATCAAGAGCAACGCTTGGCTGGGACTGGTCGTCACGTCGCGGACGCCGTGCGTCTCGCTGGGCTCCGGGAAGTCGAACGCTTCGAACATGCGGCTGGCCAGGTTGCGCACGACAGGCACGAACACGCTCCGATGTGGATCATCGAACTCCCAGGCCCGCAATTGCCTGTTGCCGGGATTGAGAAGCTGGCTACGGTCAAAGCTCGCGACCGGCGACGGGGGCGCCTCCCCCAATTCCAGCACTCCGCTGACGAAAAGCACCGAGTCTCGCACCGACTCCGCCTCCAAGCGGCGGAGGTTGGCGCGCCAATTGAAGTCGTTGTCCGGATCCTTCGCGAAGTTGTTGTCATCGAGTTGCGTCGAGAGTCGGTAGGTCCGGCTCAGGACGACTTCCCGGATCAGGCTCTTGACCGACCAGTCGCTGTCCACGAAGCGTACGGCCAAATAGTCCAGCAGGGCTTGGTTGGTCGGCTGCCGGCCCGTGGAGCCGAAATTATCGACCGTGGCAACGATGCCCTTGCCCGTCAACTGGTGCCACACGCGATTGGCCATCACCCGCGCTGTCAAGGGGTTGTCTGATCGAGTCAACCACTCCGCGAGTTGCAGCCGCCCGCTCTGACTTGGCCCGATTTCGGGTGTCTCTGTCTCGGAAGGGTACAGCACCTGCACGAACCCCCGGTCGACCGGATCGCCGAGGGTGTGGGGGTCACCGCCGATGTTGACTCGAATGGTCTCTGGCTTGGCCGCCTCGACCACGCCCATCGCCAGATTCTCCGGCACAGGCAACTTGCTGAGTTCGCGGGCGTACTTGCGACACTCGACCCTGTCCCGCTTCTCCTCAGCGGCCTGCAATTCGCCCCACAGCCGGGCGCGCTCCGCCCGCAGTTCAGGGGCGTCTGCCGTCGAATAGTCGGGCACGCCGTCCAACTCCACCATCTTCTGGACGCGGAAGTAGCCAGCGTTGAAGCGAGGGCGTCTCCGCAAGCCGTTGCGCAACTCGGTGCTGCGGAAGATTCCCGCCAGCGCGTAGTAGTCCTTGGTCGGGATTGGATCGAACTTGTGATCGTGACAGCGGGCGCAGCCCACGCTCAGGGCCAGCATCGAGCGTGTCGTGACATTGATCATCTCGTCGGCGACATCCATGTCGAACTGCTTCGGGTCGGGCTCGTTGAGATCGTGGGCTCCCAGCGCAAGGAAACCGGTCGCGATCTGCTTCTCGATGCGCTCTTGGGGACTGTTGTATGGAAGCAGGTCCCCAGCGATTTGTTCCTGCACGAAGCGGTCAAAGGGCTTGTCGCTGTTAAAGGCTTGGATGACGTAATCGCGATAGCGCCACGCCATGGGGAACGGCAGATTGCGCGTGCGACCGATCGTGTCGG
Source organism: Bryobacterales bacterium (assembly GCA_022823865.1). Taxonomy (GTDB): domain Bacteria; phylum Acidobacteriota; class Terriglobia; order Bryobacterales; family UBA6623; genus VXMF01. The sequence goes on along the minus strand of JAJEHF010000034.1, from coordinate 9,052 downwards.
AGTACCGCACCACGTCCAGCCAGTGCCGCCCCCAGCGCTCGCCGAAGCGATCCGATTCTAGGAGGCGCTCCACCACCTTGGAATAGGCCCGATCGCTGTTGTCGGCCATGAACGCTTCCATCTCGGCTACCGTTGGCGGCAGCCCGGTGAGATCGAAGGTGACGCGCCGGAGCAGGTCTGCCTTGCTTGCGTCTGGGACTGGCCGCAACCCTCGATCCTCCAAGCCGGCCAGCACGAACTGGTCGACAGCCCCGAGCGGCCATGTCAGGTCCCGCACGGCCGGGAGAGCCTCTGCGCGAGGGGCCTGGAACGCCCAGTATCGCCTGCCTTGCTCTAGGTCGATACTGGTCTGCTCGGCTGCGGCGCGCACCTCGCGCGGGTCCGGAGCACCCATCTCGATCCAAGTGGCGAAGTCTTGAATGACCTCTTCGGAAAGCTTCCCCGTGGGCGGCATCTTGAGCGCACCCTCATAGCGCAGGGCGCCCAGAATCAAGCTCGCTTCCACATCAGACGGCACCACTGCGTGGCCCCGCAGTCCGCCCTCGCGGATCCCGTCGCGCGTGTCGAGCGAAAGCCCGCCCATGCGAGTCTTGGCTTCTGCCGAATGGCAGGTGTAACAGTTCTTGGCCAAGACGGGGCGGATCTTGTTCTCAAAGAATTCCACGCCCTCGGGCGAGGGCGCCCCGGCTGCGGAGCCAGCGGCTACACCTAGCAGGCAGGCAGCGAACCAGACTGTCGGAACTCTCAACATACAAACATCTTATACCGAATGCACTGCGATTTGGCCCTCACAAGGGTGCCAAGATGGCAGTTTCGGCCGGTTTCAGTCCAGCGCTCACTGTCTTGCTAGGCGTTGCGCCAATACGTTGTACAGCCATGCGATCAGCCAGCCACCGAGAAACCCGTCGACGAGTCCGTACAGCACGCCCAGCAAAATGTCCAGCAACGAACCGGATCCGGTGATGCCCGGGTAGACCGACGCCATGAACTCGAAGAACTGTTCGCCATAGGGCGGAATCAGCACGTGCAAGACCCCGATGATTCCAAGCGCGCATCCCCACAGGATGCCCAGTGTCAGGCCCAGTGCCATGCGAGAAACTCTCATACTCCCCCCCTGTTGCGAGACAGCGGACACGATCGCCCCCGGTGGAAGCGGCTGCTGCTCCAGCATAACCACCGGGAAGCTGTCGAAGAGTCTGACATCCCAGACAGCCCAATCCGCTCGATGCCGGGCCTTGGGTTCCAGACAGGGACGCCGACCGCCTGCCCGCGCACCGTCGCGGGAGCACCGCCCGCTCCTGCGACGAGGCCCTCAACGCCCACACTCCTCGATGAGCTCGCACGTCTGGCTGACCGGGTCGATGCCGTCGAACCGCCGTGCGATTTCCGCGGCTCGGCCTGCGACGCCATCCGAGCCCAGAAGCGCGTCCAGCTCGCGAGCCACGCTCGCACCGGTGAAACGCTTCGGGGGCAAGGCGCTGGCCACGCGAAGCCGGGCAAGCCGAGCTGCGTTGTCGGGCTGGTCGAATCCCATGGGCATCACCAGCTGCGGCCGCCCGGCGGCGAGTGCCTGCGCGCATGTGCCGATTCCGCCGTGATGCACGAGCGCCGCGACACGCGGCAACAAGGCACTGAACGGGGCGTATTCGGCATGCACGACCCCGCTGGGAAGGCGGCCGGGGAGCTGTTCCGGAAAGCGCGTGAACAGGATGCCACGGCGCCCAAGCCGACGGCACGCATCCGCAGCAGCTGCAAAGAAGCGGCGGGCTTGGCGGTTGAGGGAGCCCGGCGCGAAGGCCACCGGGGAATCGTCGGCCGCCGCGGCCTCAGCAAGGAACGCCTCTAGGTCCGAGGACACGCCCGACACGCCCTGTTCGTCGTATAGCGGGAACCCGGTCAGCGCTGTTCGCGGCGGCCAGTCCGGCTGCGGCGCGGCGTACCAGTCCGGGAAGAGCCCGACAACGCGCTGGGGGGAATGCCACCAGCGGCTGCTGACGTGGCGGACCGGGGCAAGACCGACGCTCGCGCGGAACTTGTTGAGTTCAGGCCCGAGCTTGAGGTCGGCAAGCTTGTCGGCGAGACCAAGGCAAAGGCGCTTGGCAATCTTCGGCCAGCCCTCGAACGAGCCCGTCCCGGTCGTCGGCACGGGCGGAGCCTCGATGCTCCACAGCGCAGCTGGCGCTACATGCAGCGTTACGAGCGGCACTCCTAAGGCATCGTGGGCGACCCGCGCGCCGAACGCCAGCGGATGGCTGACGACAACGGTATCCCCGCGAGCCGCCTCTTCCTCCACGAGCCGATAGACATCGGGGATGCCGCGGAGGGCCCAGGCGGCAATCACCCCGAGGCCACGGACCGGCTTCCACAGGCCCGGGTCCGACGTGCTCTCCTCGAGGTGCTCGACCGTTCCGATCGGCAGCAGCGGTAGGCCGAGCCGTTCCAGCAGCGGAGCGAAATGTGGATTCGTGGCAAACCTGACCGCATGACCGCGGTCGCGCAGCGCCAGAGCAACCGCCACGAACGGATGCACATCCCCCGAGCTTCCGACAGTGACGACAAGAATCCTCATGGCGCGACTCCCGCCCAATTCACAGAGAAGCCTAAAGGAGGCCGAGCAGAGGAAGTGGGAGTGAGTGGATCATACACTGCCGAAAAGGAGGGGGCTGAGAAGGCTCTGGGTGAGTTCAGGGGCTGGCGTCCCAGCACCCTTTCCTTATGTCTTGTTGGTCTGCTCTGACCGCCCGGAAGACTGCAGGTCCCACCCGCACTAGAAACCGGAGACCAGGAAATCTAGCTTCGATCCGGCCGCAGTCCTCGAACGCGGTCCTCGATCGGCCAGATGGCGCGAGGAAGCCCAGCGCGCCTTCTCCTACCCGGACCTGTGCCAGCGCCAGAAGACCGTGGGCACTACCAGCATGTTCAACAGTGTCGAACTCCCCAGCCCTAGCAGTACCACTAGGGCGAGCGGGGCATGGATCTCGCTTCCAGTCTTTCCCAGTCCCAGAGCAATAGGCAACAGGGCGATGCCCGTGGACAAAGCCGTCATCAGGATCGGCGCAAGTCGCTCCGACGAGCCGCGAACCACCGCCTGCCTCAGGTCTCCCACTCCTTCCTGGGCCATTAGCCGCCTGATATGCGCCAGCAACATAATTCCATTGCGAACAGCAATCCCGAAGAGAGTGATGAATCCGATCAGCGAAGCCACTGACAAGACACCCCCTCCGGCATACACACCAGCCACTCCCCCGACAAGCGCCAGCGGCAGGTTGCACATCACTATGAGTGCATCGGCCACAGACTCCAAGGCGGTTACAAGCAGTACCAAGATTCCCCCGATCGCCAGCGCACCCAACAGAAGCATCCTGCGAGTCGCCCGGGCCTCGCTCTCGAACTGGCCTCCGTACTCGATCCTGTAGCCCTGGGGCAGCACTACGCCGGCTGCTACGGCCTGTTGGATTTGATTCACAACCCCGCGCAGATCCTCGCCGACGACATTGCACGAGACAACGATCTTCCGTTGCACGTCCTCGCGGGTCACCATGTTGGGACTGCGATCTTCCCGAATGTCCGCAACGGCTGAGAGCGGCACTCTGGCACCGGATGGCGTGTCTATCAGCGTCTCTCGGATGGTTTCGATCTCTCCGCCGCCATCGTCCGCGTAGCGCACCACGACGGGAACCGGCACGTCGCCCTCGAAGACTGCCCCCACTTCGTTTCCCAAGAACACCGTGCGCAGGGCATCGGCGGCCTGCCCGGCCGGCACGCCGTAGCGCGCAAGGTCGTCGCGACGGAAGCGCACCGTCAACACCGGCACGTCGGCCTGGCGGTCCGACGCCAGGTCGATCACGCTCGGTATGTTGCGCATCGCGGCCTGGACTTGCTCCGCCAGGGCCCGCAGAACATCAAGGTCGCCGCCAAAGATCTTCACCGCGACACTGGCGCGCGTCCCCGAGAGCATGTGGTCGATGCGATGCGAGATCGGCTGGCCGATATTGATATTCGTTCCGGGAATGAGCGAAGCTCGATCGCGGATCTCGGCAACCACCTCCTCCTTGGAGCGGTTACTCAGGTCGAGTCGGACGTCGATCTCGGACGACTCCACCCCCTGCAAGTGCTCGTCGGACTCGGCCCTGCCCGTGCGGCGGCCGGTCGAGACGACGCCGGGCACGCTCAGCAGAATCCTCTCCAGCGCCGCTCCGAGGCGATCGGAGTCCCGCAAGCTCGTGCCCGGAACCGTTGCGGCGCTGATCGTGAGACTGCCCTCGTTCAGCTCTGGCAAGAACCTACGCCCTACGTCTTGCAGGCCTGCCAGCGCGGCCGCGACCAAAAGGAGGGCGAGGCACAAGACGACAGCCGCATGGTCCAAGCCCCAGCGCAAGATCGGCTCGTACATCCGCCGCAGCAAACCTACCAAGGCCCACCCCCCCACCTGCGAGATCGACCGCGACCGCGGCAGTAGGACCGAGCAGAGCACAGGCGTCACAGTTAGCGCTACAAGCAACGAAGCGAGGATGGATACGATGTAGGCAACTCCCAGCGGACGCAATAACATACCTTCCACGCTCTCAAGTGCAAAGAGAGGGGCGAAGACCAGCACCACGATCAGGGTTGCGAAGACGATGGAACCGCGGATCTCGCTGCTGGCTCGAAACACGACCTGCAGCGTCGGCAGTCGGTCCTCAAGCGGGCGGGCCGCGTTCTGGCGCAGGCGGCGGACAACATTTTCGACATCGATCAGGGCATCGTCGACCAACGCTCCGATAGCGATCGCGATCCCGCCCAGGGTCATGCCGTTGACGGACAGGCCCAGAGCCTTCAACCCGACAAACGTGGCGCCCAGCGAGAACGGAATCGCGAACAGGGCTATGACACTAGCCCGCCAGCTGCCCAAGAACACGACGACCACGACGACCACGAGCAGGCCCCCGAGGCCCAGCGCTTCCTCTAGGTTCGAGATCGCGGTTTCCACGAAGTCCGCCTGACGCAAGACCCCGCCGTGAATCCGCATCCCCTCGGGCAAGGCAGGCTCGAGGGCGCGAATGCGGGCCTCGACTGTCTCGGTAAGCGCGAGCGTGTTCGTGTCGGGCTGCTTGCGAACCCCTACGATCACCGCGGCTTCGCCGTTGAGCGCCGCCGCACCCCTTCGCTGCGCGGCGTCGATCCGGACCTCGCCCAGATCGCCCACCTGGATCGGAACCACGTTCGAAGACCGCACGACCGCATCCCGGATCTGCTGCCATCCGACGAAGCGCCCCACGGCTCGAAGGAGGTGCTCGTGGCCGAGGTGGGCCTGGAAACCCGCCGAAGTGTTCGAACTTCCCGCTGCCAGCGCCGCCTCGACTTCCCTTAGCGACACGCCGTACGACTTCAGCCTGTCGGGGGCAAGGAGCACTTGGTACTGCTTGCGGCCGCCACCGAGGGGGGTGACTTGAGCCACCCCGGGCACGGCCAGGAGGCCGCGACGGATTACGGTCTCGGCGACGGTCCTCAATTCCACATCGTCATGACGGTCAGACGTCAGGGCGATAAAGAGGATCTCTCCCATGATGGAAGCGGTCGGCCCAAGCGCTGGCGGAGAGGCGGTCGGCGGCAAGCTCTTCGTCGCGAGGCCCAGGCGTTCGGCCACCATCTGCCGGGTGAGGTAGGTATCCTCTCCCCAGTCGAACTCGGCCCACACGACGCTCACGCCCGCGGTCGTAGCCGAACGTACGCGCCGCAAGCCGGGTGCTCCGTTCAGAGCAGTCTCGACAGGGAACGTGACGAGCTGCTCCATGTCGACCGGGGCCAGGCCGGGATGTTCCGTGATGACCGATACCGTCGGTGCGGTCAGATCCGGCAACACCTCCACCGGGAGCTGGGAGACCGCGAACCCGCCCCAAGCCAGAACACCGCCGGCTGCAGCCAGGACTAGCGTGCGATTGGCCAGCGACCAACGGATAAGCGAATCTAGCATGCGTCAATGAACGTGGCCATGCGACGGCGCTTCGGGCGACATCGCGGACAAGCGCAGCAGATACGCTCCCTTTGTGACCACTCTCTCGCCAACTCGCAGGCCGGCAGTGACCTGTACGTTCTGGCCTGTCCGATTGCCGATCTCTACCTGGCGTCGCTCGAATGACTCGCCGCCTGTCTGCACATACACGACCGTGCGACCTCCGTCATCGACCAATGCCGAGTCTGGCACGTTGGGCGCCTCCAATGTGTCCGCGGTAAAGAGCCGGACTATGACGGATTGACCAATCGCTATGTGCCGCCCGGAATTGTCGACCAGATAGGTGGCCTTGAGCGTCCTGGTCTGCGGATCGACGACCATAGCGGTCGACACAAGCTCCCTCACAGGCAGGACCGTGGCCGCATTCGCCAGCTCGATCTCGGCGCCCCTGAGGCTCCGCAGCACGGCAGCCCTCGATTCGGGAATCGCCGCGGACACATGCACCATTTCCGTCGCCGCGACCTCCAGCAGGACATCGCCCTCTTCCACATGGGCTCCCTCGGTTGCGTACACGGCGGTCACTACACCCTCAAGGTGAGCCCTTACGGAAAACGACGAGAGCGACTCCTTGTGAGGATCATCGCGCCGCGACGCTTCGTAATGGGCCATCCGCTGCTCGGCAGCAGTGAGTCGAGCCAGAGCGACTGCTTCCTGGGCCATGGCATCTTCCAGACGTCGCTCGGGAACAGCGCCCACGGCGAGCAGGCGCTCCGCCCGTTGGCGCTGCCGCTGGGCGGCTTCCAGGGCCACCTTGGCCTCGTCGAGAGCGAGTTGGATGGCCGTGCGGTCAGGTGACCCGGCCCAGTGAGGGACGATCGCGCCCAGCAATTGACCCCGCTGGACCGCCGCTCCCAGGCCCGGCATGCGAACGGAAGCCAGCAGTCGCCCCGCCACCGGAGCCGTTACCACTAGACGTCCGCCACTGCGCGGCTCGACCATTGCTGGCACGCGCAGGCTCTGCTGCATCACCGAGCTTTCGACGAGCTGCGTCGCGAACTCCATAGTCCACTGCTGTTCCTTCAAGAATGCGATCGCGGTCCCCGCATCCGCCGGGCTGGCGCCAGCGCCGGGCGAATCGGACGTTTCAGACTTGCCGAGCACGCGGACCAAGCCGAGCTGGTGAAGATCTTGCAGCGTCGGGGATCGGACTCGAATCCCCAGCGACGGTGTCCCCGCTCGCTCGGGCTGGACGGTGATACCGAAGATTCCCGGCACGCTCGGGGCGTCAGCGACGAATCGCTCCACGGTGCCGTCTCCGTGATCCAGCTCGACCGCTACGCGGCCAGCCTCGAGCGGCCGAAACGACGCTAGATCGGTGAGGTGTATTGCAAACCGCGAGCCGCTTCCCACCTGCAGTTCCGGATATTCCATGAAGAGCTCTGACCGAGCCGACCACCGGGTCACCTCGACCGTTTCCCGAGCGTCGGGCGGGACTTCATCCGCAGGTTCCGGCGGCACGCCTCCGCACGCCGCTAGAACCAACAGAACGCTCGCACGGAGCCTCGTCATGGAAGCAACTCCTTGGCGACGCTGCGATCGAACTCAACCTCGGCCAGTTTCGCACCGGCATCGAGTTCCAGCTGCTGGAGCCGCGCCCTGTGGGCCACGCGTCGCGTTTCCAGCAAATCCAAGATGCCCAGTTCCCCCTCCTTGAATGCGACCTCCGCGATCTCAGCCAGTTCTTGCACGCGTTGTTCGGACTGGGAGCGGTAGTCCCGGGCCATCTGCCTGTGCAAGCGCAGCGTCTCGTGCGACGAGCGCACTTCCGCAAGAATCTGGCGCTCGAGCGCGCTCTGACGCTCCTGCGTCCGGATCGTCTTGGCTGCAGCCACTGCTTGTTCGACGCGCCCCTTGCGAAAGATCGGCAGGTCGACGGACACCCCTACAACGGGTCCGGTCACGAAGTGGCCGCCTACGTCGGCCCTCTTAAGTCCGCCGGAAACAACCGGGTTCGGAATCCGCAAGCGCCGGGCAGCCTCGCCTTCTAGCCGCAACTGCTCGAGGCGCTCGGCCTCGACGCGATAGTCGCCGCGGGTTCCCAAGCCTAGTGCGAGAGCTTCTCGAAGCGGGGGCAGATCGAAGCCGGGGGCAAGCGTGCCGTCCGCCGCCAGCCCCTCCGGGCTCACGGCGTCGCCGAGGTAGCGCGCCAGCTCGGCGCGCGCCTCGCCCATCATCACCCGGATCCGGGCGAGATCCGTCTGCTCTTCGACGACCTCGCGCTCGCCCTGCAGGCGGTCGAACTTCGACCCTTCGCCCGCCGCCTCTCGTTCGCGCAGAATGCGGAGGAGTTCTTCGGCCTCAGCGATGTGCTCCCGCGCCAATCGCCCGCGGATCTGAAGGTAAACAAGCCGATAGAAGGAACGGCGCAAGGCGGCCTCGACTTGGCGCAACGTGTGGTCCGCGCTCGAGACGGCAGCCCTCGCCCCTGACGCTGCTGCCTCGTAGAGCAGTGACCGCCGACCGTTCATGGGAATGGCTTGCTCGAACATCAGGAAGTCCGTGCGGCCGGCCCCCTCGAGCGTCGCGCTCACAGCAGGGTTCGGATAGGTCTTCTGGCGCTCTGCACCGACTCGCGCAATCTCCGCCTCGGCGCGGAGCTGGCGACTATATGGGCTGGCGCGCAGCAGCTGTAGCGCCTCCCTCTCAGTCAGCGCCTGCGCCGGCCCAACGAACGTCGAGCAGAGCGCCAGCGCGAGAACGCACCGGAAACATCGTGATCGAAGGATCATGCAGTCCACCAAATGGCCGCGACTCAGCGGCGAATGCAGGTTAGCAGTGTTGCGCTAAATTTGCGCGTAGGCCGTGCTGGCCTCGGATCGATCGGTTCGTATCGGCGCGCCAACTCGCTCCGCATCGCACCCGTTCACCGTCCGAGAGACGCAACCTGAAGCAAGCAACACGCGAGGGCCGGGGCGATCCCCCTTTTATGTTGGAGAGGTGCCGCAGAGAGTGGTATGGCCACCGCTGTTAGGAACCCTCTCTCCGCAGTGCCGCAGGTGGCGTAAGCCACCGCTGCGGCAGGTAACAGATCCTTCCCCGCCGCAGTGCGGGGAGGCCCCC
>JAJEHF010000025.1 GCA_022823865.1 Bryobacterales bacterium | reverse complement strand
GACCGAACCGCAGCTAGGGGACGGGAGGCCCAGAAAGATTCCAAATAACTCAATCTAAAGGTGTTGCAATCGAAGTTGACGTTCTGACGCCTGATTGTGCAAGCCGGAATTAGGGTCTAATTGGAAATGAAAATCGGTGTTGGTTCGACAGCGCGACGACCCGCGCGAATCCCTCGGGCAGCGCCAAGTGGGTCGCTGTGGCATTGGGCAAGTCCAGGACCAGCAGACCGCGGTTACCGGCCAAGGGGGGCTGGGTGTTTCCACGCGGATTGGTGCGCGTCGGCCCTCCGGTAGCCAAGGCGACGACCTGGCCTTGCTCGGCAAGCCGGTGCATCAAATTGAAGTTGTTGGACAAGATGCCGACGTCTTCTTCGAATTCCACCGTGCTGAACGTCTCGCTCACACCGTCAAAGATGTGGATCTTCTGCGAGGACTGCAGAGCAACCTCGCGAGCGCCATCCCCGAAGTAGAGATAGCTGCCCGCTACTCCCTTGGCGGAGTTGTCCAGCGGCTCCGGAGCTGGCACGGCCTTGGTACTGGCAGCCACTGTGTCGAACAGCACGAGTTGGTCCCCGGCGCAGATCTGGTTGAACTGCGGAAGTGCGAATTCGTCCAGCATCTGGGAGGTTGCGACGACCGCCAGCTCACGGGTCAGAGCGATGCGCTGAAAGCGCACCTGGGTGTGGCAAGTTGCAGCATACGAGCCGGCCGGGAACGCGGTCACGGAAGTCTCGATGGCAACGCTTTCGGGCGCCGGCCCTTCGCGATCCTCCGGCAGCGCCGCGTTGAAGGCTAGCACGCCATCGCCGCTGCCATCGGACGCCCGCGCCAGCACGTAGGCTGTCGGATCGCCGCGGAATCCGTTCTGGACCGGGGCGAGGGAAGTCCCGATCTGGACCCCTTGGTTGTTGGTGCGGCGCGGCGGCGCGATCGGATCCCAGCCGTCAGGGAACGCAGCCTTGCCGATCACGTTGGAGTCGCGGTCGAACAGCACCACGATGGGCCGCCCGTCCGCGGCCTCAGGACCCGGACCAAGGAAGCGCATGCGGTAGCCGAATCCGAAACGGGCGTCCTGGGCGACTTCTGCGGTCATGCCATCCACTTCAAGCGGGTTCGGCAGGGCGGCAACGCCGGGCAATTCGCCGACCGCCGCACCTTCGGCATCGATTAGTGAATAGATGGTGTCGTCGCCGGGTCGCAGCAGGCGCATATTGCGGCTGTTCCCGACCGCCGACTGCAACCGGTCCGCAGGCTGCGGCAGCTGCACGAGCTCGGCGGTGCTGCCTGCAGCCGTGTCGATCACGAGCAGCTGGTCTGTCAAGCCCTCGCTGATCTCCCCGGACGGCTCGGCGAGCGCGGCCAGCATCGGGCTGTTGATTGATCGCTCGAACGGCCTGTAAGCGTTCTGGTTGGGCGCGTTCGGATAAGAAGGCAGCACGCAGTGCTCCAAGGTCGTCGTCGAGTCGCGGCGGAAGTCGAGCAGTTGCACGTTGCGATAGCAAAAGTCAAGCTCGTCGACCGCGCCGCTGACCGCCACGAAGTACGGGTTCAGATCGGACAAGTCGATGCGCTGGGGCGATTCCAAGTCGGCGCTGAGCGTCATGTAGCGCGGCGTCGGAGGCCCGCCCGGACCCCACACCGCGACGCTTCCAATGTCCCCGGAATACCAGCGGAAGACTTCGCCCGGACCGGCCAGCTCCGGCACTTCGAACTCAAGCTTGTACACCCCCACCATGTCGGCCGACAGAGCTGCCGACGTGACCGCGACGGGCAGGCCGCCCAAATAGGCCCGCTGCTCCGCCACAGGCGTCGCGCCAGCTCCAAGCGCTCCGCTGGCGACCGGTGGATCAGTCTGGCCCAGGCCTGCCGCGAAAATTGCGACGGTTTGCCCCTGATCGTCACTGCTGGCGGGAGCGATGCTGCCGGCCGGGGCGGGGCCATCAACCCCTAGCGGTGGCGCATCCGGATTGTCTCCTCCCGTCTGGGTGATCAATGCACTGGAGCCCTCATAGGTGAACAGATTCGGATTGGCCTCGGAGACCAGGACAGGCATCGGCGCGCCCTCCAAGCCGCCACGGCGCACTATCACATCGGCCCAGCCCGGCTCGATCTCCCACGGAACCAAGACGTTGACCTGGGTCGGCGACACGAAGAAGATCGGTGCTGCAACCCCGTTGATCAAGACTTCCACCGCGGGATCTTCCAATGCCAAGGGCAGCGGCGCTGCCTCGGGCTTGGTGTGGGCGGCAGCCAACTGCTCGCCGAAGACGGCCAAGATGCCGCCTTGGGCGACGACGGAGGGCGCAGACTGCAGGGAAACTGCGTTGACCGCCCCGCGAGGCGTGGTCAGGGGCTGTTCCGCGACAGCGGCACACAGCGCGATTGCGAAAGCTAGGGAGATTCGTGCAAAGCGCATAGCTAACCTCTCTGTCTGGCTCTGAATCCTCGCTCGGCGTGACAGCGGTGCTGCCGTCAGAACCTGTATGTCATTGATGCCTGCAGGATGCGCGGCTGCCTGGCTGTGATGATCAAGCCGCCCTGCAGCGCGTCGAACTGCGGGCTGGGCCGACCCAGCCGGGTCGTGTTCAGCGCGTTGAATGCATCCATGCGCACCTGCAGGTTCCGGCGCCCTTCGAACCGGAAGTTCTTCTGCAGGCTGAGATTCATGTTGACAGCCCCCGGCATGTCCAAGATGTTCCGTCCTGAGTTGCCGACCTGGAAGGGCTGGAAGCCGTGTTCGCTCTCGAAGCACTCGATCCCATTGCGGTTCTCGGTTCCGATGCACGGAACCCGCTCGAAGGCCGACAAATCGTACCACGGGAAATCCACGCCTTTCAGTCCCGGGAACGCGTCCGGCTGCTGGTAGCCGTGCGCGATGCGGTTCGGTCGCGGCGACTCGCCCGCATTCAGGTCGACGTTGGCCGCCGTCACGGTGAAGGGCTGGCCCGAGTACGCCGTAGTGGTTGCAGAGAGTTGCCAACCTCCGAGGACAGCCTGAGCCGGGCCGCGCATGTTGCGCAGGAACCGGCGGCCTTGGCCAACCGGCAGCTGGTAGCGCCCCGCCATGGTGAACGCGTGCCGCTGATCGAAGTTCGAGCGGCCCCGGTCGAGGCGCAGGTTGGTCGTGTCGATCGCCCCGGCCCCGCCCCCGCCGCTGCGGTCGTTGGCCGCGGAGGAGTCGTCGATGGACTTGCTGAAGGTGTAGTTGAAGCGATAGAACAGCCCGCTACGGCTCCGTCGACGCAGCGAAGCCTGCAGGGCCTGGTACGTCGAATTCGCCCCGAACGAGGTGTAGTTGAGGCGGTTGATGCCATCGATCGGACGTGGGAACGTCAAGTTGCCGTTGGCGCCTTCGACCGCGAGCGCCAAGTCACGGATCGGTTGGTTGTAGTCGTAGCGGCGCTGCAGGTGACTGCCCTTGGAGGCGACATAGCCGATTTCCAAGGCCTGTCCGCCGCCGAGGTCCCGCTCGATTGTGAGATTCCACGATTGCAGGTAGGCCGAGGGCGGGTCCGGATCAAAGCCGTTGACGGCCTGGATGCCTGCCCCCCCGATCCGCTCCCGTCCCTCCGGATAGGGGTTCTGGAGCGTCGGCGCGGGAATGTTCTGGTTGCCCGCCGAGTTGTAGGTCTCGTTGAACGTGAACGGGAAAACGCCAGCCAGCTGGCCCCGCACCGGACCCAGCAGATAGCCCTGGTAGAAGATCCCGTAGCCGCCCCGCACCACGTTGCGATTGTTGCCGAACGGTCTCCACGCAAACCCAAGCCGCGGTGCGAAATTGTTGAAGTCGGGATCAATCAGCCGACGGGTCATGCCGATATCCTGCGCGAGGACCGTGCGATCCGACAGCCCTTGGTCGGCCAAGATCTGGTCCAAGTCAGGCAGCGCCTGGTCGCCCGCCAGCACTACCTTATTCAGTTCGGGGTGGTAGTTCGACAGGCGATCGTTCACATCGTATGGCGGCATCTCGACCTCGTACCGGAGGCCGAGGTTCAGCGTCACGTCGCGGTTCACTTTCCAGTCGTCGTTGATGAACAGCCCGAAGCCGTGACTGCGCAGTTCGTTGAACGTCGTCTGGACGCGCCGGTTGACACTCTGCAGGCGTCCGAGGAGCAGGTCGCCGACCGTGTGCCGCGTAAAGCGGCGGCCGAAGCGGTACGAGCCGCGCACGTTGTTGAACTGCGGCTGGTCGTACAGCACTCGGGAGGTGTCAAAGCCCATCCTGATCGTGTGGGTCTGGCGGATCCACGACAGCCGGCCGGAGGCCTGCCAGTCCCAGACCTGCTGTTCGCGGGGCGTGCCTGCGCTCTGCCCCAAGGGCCAGTAGCCTTGTAGAGTGACCCGCGGCAGCCCCCGCAGTTCCGGAGCGAGATCGTCCGGCACGGGCAGGCCGATAGTGGCCGGATCTTCGTTCGCGGCGAGCGAATAAGCGTAGTTGTCGCGGTGGCTGAAACCGCCCGAGAGCTCTAGCACCAATGTCGGCGAGAAGGTGTGCGTGTGGCGCAGCGAGATCAGGTCGCGGCGGTCACGCGTCTCGTCGCCCCAGATGGCTAGAGCACTGCCGGCGAAGGGGTTCTCCAAGTTGTTGAAGCGCTTCTGGTAGCTGATGGAGAAGTTGTCCTTGGGCGAGAAGTTCTGATCGACCTTGAAGACCACCTGGTACCAGTCGTCGTCGTCCACCGCGGTCGAAACGTTGTTCAGTCGCAGGTTGTCGCGGTTGGGCAGTGGGTAGAAATCGATCAAGCCCAGCGCGATCGGGTCAACGCTCGTGGCAGGGATCTGGTTGTTGGGAAAGCAGCCGCGCTTGACGCGCCGGTTGCACGCTCCGCTGCGATCCGGGTCGTTGAGATACACCGGCTCAAGAGTGCCTCCGGCGGTGCCCCTGGCGATGTCCAGGGACTGGGAAAAATCGCCCGCCCGCTCCAGCGCGGTCGGCACGTTGCCCAACCGGGTCCTGCCGATCGACTGTATGCGCCCCTCGAGGCTGACGAGGAAGAAACTCTTGTTGCGCATGATCGGGCCACCCAAGGTGCCGCCAAACTGGTTGCGGCGAAGCCGCAGGCGCTCCTCGTCGAAGAACCCACGCGCGTCCAGCACTTCGTTGCGCAGGTACTCGAAGGCCGAGCCGTGGAATTGATTCGTCCCGGAGCGCATCGTGATGCCGATGATGCCGCCGGAAAAGCCGCCGTATTCGGCGGAGAAGCCGGAAGTGACGACGCGGAACTCCTCGACCGCGTCCAGTGGCGGCCGCACCTGCGCCCCGCCGCCGACAGGATTGCGGTTGCTGACGCCATCGACAAAGAAGTTGGTCTGGTCTCCGCGGGCGCCGTTCACGGACGCGAATGAGCCCTGCCCGCGTCCGCGCGGCATCACGCCGGGCACCAAGAACGCGAGGTTGGTAAAATCCCGGCCCTGCAACGGCAGGTCTTGGATCTCTTCGTGGACGATCACGTCGCCCTTGACGGCGCCGCGCTCGAGATTGATCGAGGGAGCGGCCGAGCTGACGGTCACGGACTCGGTGACAGCGCCGATCTCCAGCGCAACGTCGAGGCGCAGCTGCTGGCCCGTTTCCAGCTCAAGATTGGTCCGCACGAAGCGGGCGAATCCATCGGATTGGACCGCGAGTTCGTACGAGCCGGGGACCAGGCTGACCAATGTGTAGTAGCCGGCCTCGTTGGCTTCGGCCTTCGTTTCGATCCCGGTCTCGACGTTCGTGATGACAACGCTAGCGCCAGGTATCACGGCGCTAGCGGCGTCGGTGACAACGCCGGTCACGCCAGCTAGGCTGACCTGGGCCTGCACGGGCGCCACAAGCATCGCCGCGCACAGGCCGAGCCACAACGCTTCGCGCAGACTTCGAATCATGATTTCACCCCGTTTGCATTCTTGCGAACCGCGCAGCAGCGCCGACCGAGCGCACCCCGCCCACCATTCGCACCTAATCCTAGGGCAGAACATAGCATGCCGGCAGGAAAGTTCCCGCCGCAGGACGTCAAGATTTCGCAAAACAACCCGGACCGCGACCCGGAATCTGACCTGGATGTCGGCGAGCCTCACGCACGGAGCATTCCCCTTCCTCATTGCGAACCGCTATGACCCGCAACCACAGCGAGCGGGAATCGGCGGGCGGGGCTCGCAGGGACGTCGGCGGACCGGTCTCACGCTATGCGCATCCGGACACCTGACGCTTCAGAGCTGAGAGCGAGGCTGCCTTCCGAGCGACCCCAACACCAAGGCAAGCGCAGCCGCTGGCACGATCAGCGCAACCGGCATCAATCCCGTGCCCGCAACGCTGTACGCTCCCTCAACCGACAGGGAGTCCCAGAATAGGCCTGCCCACAGCACGACCACGGTCACGATCGACGCAGCCGCGCCGCGAGCCGTCGCCCGTGGCCAGAACAACGTTGCCGCCAGCATGGGCAGGAGGCCGGCGAACCCGGTCAGCGCCCAAGTCCCCAGCGCGAAGATGGACTGGGAAGCCACCAGCGAGCAAACGAACGCGAGGCCGAGGAACGCCAGCACAAAGACCCTCCCGAACCAGACTTGGCGCTCCTCGCGCAGCTTGCCATCGAAACCGTAGTGGCGCACGATATCTTGCGTGAACATCGCCCCCAAGGCGAGAATCTGCGAGTCCAGCGAGGACATGATCGCGGCGAACACACCTGCGGCCAGGCAGCCGGCCAGTATCTCGCCGGTGTTCGCCACGATCAGCTTGACCAATATCGGTCCGTCCAGCGGCGGCGCGAACTGCAGGCGGCCGATCGCGCCCAACGTCACGCTCGGGAACCAGATCGCCGCGACCAGAACGGGATAGGCCACAATGGCAAGCCGGAAGGACCGGGCGCTTCGCGCCGAGAGCCAATGGCTGTACAGGTGGGGGAACGCCCCGGTACAGAGCGGCAACAGCAGGAACGAGCTCATTTGCAAGACGGCGAAGCGGTCGGTGCCGAAACTCGCCATCTCGGCATATTCGGCGCGCAGCCGGCCCATCGCGGAACCGATTCCCCCGAACTGCGAGACCACGGCTGCATAGGCGGCTATTCCGAACAGCAGGAACACGGTTGTCTGGAGCGCGTTGACCCAGGCCGTGCTGCGCATGCCGCCATAGCTGACATAGACATACGTCACCGCGCAGACTGCCAGGCTGCCGACCCAGGGCGGCAGGCCTGCGCCCGGACCGCCCGTCAAGACATTGAGCGCATCGCCCCCGCCCTTGACGCCGATCAGCAGATACGGCAGCATCAGGGCCACGGCGACGACAAAGAGCAAGGCGCCCAAGGCGTCCGAGCCGAACCGATCCCGCACCAGCTGCACTTGGGTGACGTAGCCGTGCCGCTTGCCGAGCTTCCACGAGCGGATTCCGAGGTAGTAGAACAGGAACGGCACGATGATGGCGGTGCTCGATCCCATCAGCGCGAAAACGATCACGCCCCGCCGGTAGGCCTCTCCCGAGGCGCCTAGCAGGGTAAAGGCCGTCATGTTCGTCCCCAACAGCGTCATCAGCAGGACGACGGGACCGATCGAACGGCTCGCCAGGAAGTAGTCCTCGCCCGTGCCCCGGAAGAGCCGGTGGCCGAACAGGCCGACGCCCAGCACCACCAGCAGGTACGCGGACAGAACCAGCAGGACCATGGCGCGCCTAGTCGTCCGCGTCGTCCGGCCAGCCCCAGCGCACCACCACCGCGAGCAGGCCCGCGCCGGCGAGGCACAGGCCCACGTGGTAGGCGAGGTTGACGGGTATGCCGAATAGCAACCAGTCCTCGCCCCAAAGCCAGAAGTTCTCAAAGCCCGCTGCAAGCACTAGCAAGAGCAACAGGGGCCAGCGCGGGTACGAGCCAGGCATCGATTCAGACCTCAGATCCGCAGCGGCAGTTCCGAAAACCCGCGGAAGTTCGGAGTCGTCACGCGACGCGCCCGATCGAGGTCAACGTCCCACGCGCGGCTGGCCCCAACCAAGGCGCGGAACAATGCGTTCGCCATCTCGCGGGCCAGCGGCGCGCCAACGCAGAAGTGGATTCCCTTGCCCAACCCGAGGTGGCGATTGCTGGGCCTCTCGATGTCGAACTCGTCCGGCCTCTCGAAGGCGCGCTCGTCGCGATTGGCGGAACCGATGTGCAACAGGACTTGCGCGCCTTCGGGTATCAGCTTGCCGTGCAGTGCCACGTCTCTGGTAGGGCTGCGCACGAAGCCTTGCGCTGCGGCGTCCCAGCGCATGCCTTCCTCGACAAAGCTGGGCACCAATTCCGGTCGCGTCCGGAGCCGGCGATATACCGCCGGATGCGTTGCGAGGGCATACGCAAGATTGGTGAACAGGTTGTTGGTGGACTCGAAGCCAGCCGTCAGGAACGTCATGGTCGTAACCACGACCTGTTCGCGGCTCAGCCGACGGCCATCCTGCTCTGCCTGCAGCATCGCGCTCATCAGGTCATCGGACGGCCGGGCGACACGCTCGCTCGCCAATCGGTCCAGATACTTGGTCAACTCGCGCATCGCGACCGCCTGCCGCGACTCGCAGCCGGGGGCCGGCTCTTCGCGCAGGAAGAAATCGTCGAGCCAGCGGCGCAGGGCCAAGAAATCAGCGTCCGGCACGCCGAACATCGTTCCGAGGATCGCCGCGTTGAGCGGTGCCGACACAGCCCCGACCATGTCGACCTCGCCACGATCCAGCGCGGCGCGCGCAAGCACGCCCGCATGCGAGGAGATGCGCGGCGCGAGCCGCTCGACCGTGCCGCGCGTGAATGCCTTCTCCACCAGACCCCGAGCGAAGCGGTGGTCCGGGGGATCGGTCGTGCCTAGAGTCCGGCCGATTCGCTCCGGCATGTCGTTGACTAAGTTGCCGCGACGGGTCGAGGACCACGTCTTCCAGTCCCGGAAGGCGTTCGATACGTCCTTGAAGCGGGTCAGCACCCACAGTTGCTCCTCCGCCGAGAAGTGCGCCGGATCGTCGTCCCGCAGTTCCCGGTAGTACGGGTATGGATTCTCGGCAGAGACGATGTCGAGGCGGTATGGCGTGATCGCCGCGACCATCCGAATCACCCGCCTTCCATCGCTTCCACCACGCGGTCCAGCGCATCGAAGAGCGCACGCTCCTCTTCCGCGTTGCGCGGCACCGCCCACAGGTCGCGGTGAAAGCTGCCGTCAGCGGCCGTCCACAATTCCCGCTGCAGCTGTCGACCGGCGTCGGTCAGGTGCACTTGGCGGGCCCTGCCATCGCGCGGATCGGTTTCGCGCCGCACCCAGCCGCGCCCCTCCATGCGACGCACCAGCGCGCCGATGGTGCTGGGATCGGAATAGCAGCGGCTGCAGATCTCCCGCTGGCTGACGCCGTCGCGCTCCGCCAACAGGCTGAGCACCACGAATTGGTCGGCCGTGACGCCGAACCGCTGGCGCAACTCGGCATTGGCGCGCCGGTGGAGCGATTGGTACGCCCGCCGCAAGCGAATGCCGAACGATTCTGCGAATTTCGAAGTCATCTAGCGCGGGCTTGACTAGTGTTGCGTAGACGCAATATCCTGTCAACGCTTCAGATCGCAAGGATGGCGTTCGCAGAATCAGCGGACCTGACGATGTACTATCGCGCGACAGGCCCCCAAGATGCCCCCCGCGTGGTCTTCCTGAATTCCCTAGGCACGGACTGTCGTATCTGGGATGATCTCATACTCGGGCTCGGCGGACGGATCCGCTCCCTGCGCTACGACGAGCGCGGCCAAGGGCTGACACAGAGCCCGGACGGGCCGTACACGATCATGGACCACGCCGATGACCTAGCGGGCATGCTCGACAGCCTGCGCTGGGGACCCGCGATCCTGTGCGGCCTGTCAATCGGCGGAATGATCGCCATGGCTGCCGCCGTGCGCAGACCGGACTTGGTGCAGGGCCTTGTGCTGGCCGACACAGCCGATCTGATCGGCCCGCGTGAATTCTGGGACACGCGCATCAGCCAAGTTCGCGCCGACGGCTTGGAGCCGCTCGCGGCGACGGTCATGGAACGCTGGTTCGGCTCGTCGTACCGCCGCAAACAGCCAGTCGCCGTGCGCGGCTGGACTGCCCTGCTCGCACGCGCGCCGGTCAACGGCTATCTGGGATCCTGCGCTGCACTGCGCGACGCGGACCTAGGCGGCCTGCTGGGCAGTATCAGGGTCCCGGCAGTCTGCATTTGCGGGTCGGAGGACCAGTCGACGCCAACCTCTGCGGTCAGGAGCTTGGCAGAGCGGTTGCCGGATGCTACGTACTACGAGATTCCCGGCGCGGGCCACCTCGCCCCGGTCGAGCGCCCGGACGAGTTCGCCTCTATCCTGTTGCAGTTCTTGGAATCTGATCGTGTTTAGACCCGAAATTTCGGCATTCGTCGAAGCGCTGCTATGTGGCAGCGGTCGCGTTGTTAGTGTAGGGTCCGCGAGTCCAGGCCAGCGAGCAACTGCCGGAATGTGCCTCCTGACTGGCTGACAGGCACGCTGGAGCCGCGCCGGCGTGCCGGTCTGGACGGGAGCTGAGAGTCCAGCGTCGGCGAAACCGCAAGCCGGCCGCATCCAATGCCAGCTGACATGGCAGTGCCGTAATATACGGTCAGGATATGGACCAGCAGGCGCACCCAGAGATTTGGCAGCCGCTTGCCGGTATGCCGGATGGGGCACGCGAATGGGGCTTTCCCGGGTATGCCGACTTTGCATCCAAATGGAACGACATTCGGGCGGCGCTCAAGGACCGGGAGACACCCCGGCAATTCCTTGAGGGTTGGCTGGCCGAACGAGGCCGCGAGTTTGCGATCGAGACCGGACAGATCGAAGGCCTCTACACGCTACGGAGCGGCATAACTGAACAGCTGATCGCCGAAGGCTTCGCCGGTGTAGTCGGTTCGCACACGCTGGAGGGCGTGGAGGACCGGACGGTCAAAGGACTGTTGGAAGATCAGGAGGCCGCCTATCGCATGCTATTTGGCGACGTGACCGGGAGTGCGGGGCTGACGCAGCACAAGATCAAGGCTTGGCACCAGTTGCTGACTCGCCACCAGGAAACAGTGACCGGACTGACGCTGGACGGGCGGCGTGTGCAGGTCGAGTTCAAGGAGAAAGGGCAATGGAAGCAGTGGTCGAATAACCCACGACGCGCTGACGGTGTCATTCACCAGTATTGCCCGCCTGAGCATGTTCAGGCCGAAATGGATCGCTTCATTGACATGCATGCCCACATCGAGGCTGAGCAGTATCCCGTCGAGGTCGAAGCTGCTTGGATGCACCACCGATTCGTCCGTACGCATCCATTTCGGGATGGCAACGGCAGGGTGTCGCGAATGCTGATGGCCTACGCCTACGTTCGGCGAGGATTGCCGCCGCCGGTCATAACAAACAAACGAAGGGATGAGTACATCAGTGCCCTGCAAGATGCTGATCGTGGGAACTTGCGAAAATTCAGTGAGCTTCTGGGCGGATATGCACTTCTGACGTTGGTCGCCGGCGTGAGTATAGGGCAGAACGCGCTTGAAGGCCATCTAAGCCGCCCGACCGGCAACGGGGGGCACACCGTCGGCGATCGATACTACCCGCCGCTCGCATCCGATCAGAATCCCGGCCTGCCCGACGAGGATGACCAGCCTCTCCCTGGAAGCGGAGTCCGTTGAAGAAGGACCCGCTCAGAGTCCGTCAGCATTGGTGCCGAGGCACGGGTAGGACATTCGTTCTTGAATCGCCAGCGGTATGTTCGCACCCTCTTGCTGGGACTGGAGATCGTCCGAGAGCGCAACGGCTGTGAGTCGGGCACCAACCAAGTGCCACCTTGGGAGCAGAAGAAACCGGTGAGCGCCTATTGATCCATCTCGTCGAACGTTTGTTGTACCGGGGCTCTCTCAACGCGTGACAGCCGCATGATCTCGGGCCAACTCTGTACAAGGCCGTTATACGCACGCGCCTCCTCATTCCGCTTTTTCCGCTCGCATACGGTGTAGAGCCTGTAGCAGAGTTCACGGGACACTTCGGCCAATGGGCCCAGCTCCGCAGCGAGTGTGCCAGCAGCTTCCTCTCCACCATCCTCGAGGACGCGAATCAGATGGTGAACGGCCTCCCAGTTTGTCAATCGCGCGTCTGTGCCGGGATCCCAGTCACTTGGCAGTTCTTTCGGCTTGAGAAGGCGGACGGTGCCTCCTTGTGAAACGATGATGCCGGCCTCGACCATGCCTTGGACGCTGGTGTTCTTCGCCTTGGACAGAATCTCGGCGATGCCGAACTCGCCTTCGGAAAATCCGAATTGATCGAACCAACCGAGGGCCCAGCGACTGTCTGGATCGAAGTCTCCTTCTTGTTCGGCCAGCACTTCGTCGAGAATCTGGTTGATCATCGCCAGCGCTTCACGGACGGTGATCGCGTTGCCCTTGACATTCAACACCTTGGCGTAGCGGGTGTATACGGCCATGCCGGGCCCGATCGCGGCCTGGGCCAGGTCGACGGGCGCGACATTGCCCGTCTGCAGCAGGCGAACAGCCTGCGGCAGCTCCGACTTAAGGACCGCCAGGAAGTCGCTCCTTGTTCCGACAGGGGCACCGGAGGCCCGTCGGCGGCAGACCAGGACGATGCTCGAGGCGAGTGCATTGGTCCCCATGCCGATCATCCGATTGCCGAGTTCCGTCCGCATCGGCCACGTGCCGCTGATTGCGAAGCCGGACCGGATCACTGCGTCGAGGAACGTCTCCCACCCGGTGCTTGAGACCCCCGTGTCCCCCTTTCGCTCCGCCTGCTTGAAGGCGTAGTAGATCGTGACCGGAAACTCGGGATGGGCCTGCTCGCAGAGTTGACGCAATGCGCTAGTCATGCCGCCGAGGAAGAATGACTCTGCCGATGCCTTGCTTCCGTGGCGGTACGGAGTAGCGACCAGCTCTTCGGCCTTCGGAACGGCCACTGTCGGGAACAGATCCGGGAAGACTGGCTTCAGCGCCCTGCGCAGCCACACATAAAAGAAGTCGGAGAGGTCGGCATAGCCGATGTTGTCGTAGTAGGGGGGATCGGTAGAGACCACCTTGTCGACGGATTGGGTCTGCGCCGAGGCGTCCGCTTGAGTACACAGTGCCGGGCGTGTGGCCGGCGAAACAGCAATGTATTTCCAGATCCAATCCACCATCGACATCCAATTGCCGGCGGAAGACGAGAACGGATTGGTTTCCGCGTAATCCCACGTCATGGGAATCGCTTGGCGGCCGAAGGTGTTGCGAATCAACTCTCGCGATACGTGCCAGGTACTGATGGAAGACCAGTAATCTGCAACCTTATCCGTCGCAAAGGCCAGATACACCCCGACCGCCTCGGCATAGGCCGTCGCACCCGTGCCGCCGTCCCGCAACGGCCTGCCGTCGTCGGGCAGCCCGGCCGCCGTGGCGTCTCGCCGGATCCGTTCCATCGCTTCCCCCAGCAAGTTGGAGAATGCCGTCAGCGCAGAGAGCTGACGGGATGTGAAGAGGTCGCTGAATGTAGCAAGGCCGTAGTTCGGAGTCTTGAAATCGCGCGGGTTTTTGGGGAGGCGAATTTCCGGTTTCCATGTCGGCAACCGGTCGTTAGCGATAGCTTCATGCTCTGCTGTAGGACTCAAGTAGATTCGGCTGCGATCGCCCTCTACGACGAGCGCCATCAGCCGTTCACCCAGCGATCGCGCTTTCCCTTCAGCTCGGATGTGGTCGTATGTCACAGGAACACCCGACATGAGGCAACGGAACGACCGTCGCTTTCCGGCTGTTGTACCGCGCCTAGCCGCATCTTGATCCGGCGGCTGTCCGACCCTCACTTCAAACCGATATCCCTGTGCGTCGATCAATGGCTGGACGTATGCCTCTCTGCCTTTCTTCGTCGACAGCATGAAGGTAGACACGAGTGGCACTTGTATCTCGGCGAATGCCGGATTCGGGCTCTTCACGGTTCGCGCCCACAGCCAAGCGATTACATTCAGCTTCCGACCCTTGTAAGGCTTCAGATCGGGGCGTTCCAGAACCAGTTCCGACGTGATTTCCACTTGCGGGTACAGGTGCCCAATCTGCTTCTCGGCCTCGTCACGCATCCACCGGCCGTAGTAGCGAACGTCCTCAGCCAGCCCCTGGGCTCCGCTCCATGTCCGGGCGAAGAAAGCTTG
>JAJEHF010000109.1 GCA_022823865.1 Bryobacterales bacterium | reverse complement strand
GACCGAACCGCAGCTAGGGGACGGGAGGCCCAGAAAGATTCCAAATAACTCAATCTAAAGGTGTTGCAATCGAAGTTGACGTTCTGACGCCTGATTGTGCAAGCCGGAATTAGGGTCTAATTGGAAATGAAAATCGGTGTTCGTTGCAAAGTCGTAGACATCGACCTCGGGAACCACCCGCCCGAAGAAGGCGGTGAAGTTGTCGGGCTCGTGGTAGCTGGTGTTGCGCCCGCCGATCAGATACAGGCGGTCATCGCTAACCACGGCGGAAAAGTGGTCCCGCGCATGCGGCGCGTCAGGCAGCTGCCGCCACTCGCCGGTCTGCGGGTCGAATTCGTCAAACCAAGCGACGGTGCCACTCGTGTGGCCATCGATAATTCCGCACGCCAGGTAGATCTTTCCGCCATAGACGACCGTTCCGGCCCCACCCCGTCTGCGGCTGAGCGGAATCTCGGGACCTCGCTCCCAAGCGTCTGCCGCTGGATTGTAAATGTAGACGGTTTCCAAGGGGGTCTCCTTGGGATACTTCCCCGTCATCGCCGTCATCACGAAGATCCGCCCTTCGTGGCCGACCGGCTGGAAATGATGCATCTCCATCGGCGTTGGCCCGAGCTTGCGCCATGTCCTTGCCACGGGATCGAACTCTTCGACTGGCTTCACGCCGCGTCCGCCCATCAAGTACGCCTTGCCGCCGATCGCCACCATCGCCGTTTCATGGCGGGGGGTGGGGGACTCGGTGACCTGGACAGTCGACCAGGCGGCGGGAGCCGGCGCGTCTTCGGCCACTTGAGTGCAATGTGTATGCAGAAGGGCGGCGCTGGCCGCGATGCAAGCTACGACTCGGTTCATGTGTTCAATCACTTGGGTTCGAAGATCTCCGCCTTGGAGCGATCCTGCTTCTCCGGGGCGATGCTTTGCGCGGACTCCGCTGGGGCGGCTGTTGCGCCCCCTTCCGATTCCAGCATAGCGATGAGCAGCTTGGCCCCGTTGACGGGAAGACGCCCCGGCCCGCGCTCGGCACTGCCGTCGAAGGGGGGCCTGCCCGCATCGCTATAATTCCGAATGCGTTCGCTGCAGTGGCGGGCGCAGAGGTTATCCGATGCTCTTTAGAATCCTCCTTCTCGCAATCAGCTTGCTGGTCGGCGCCATTGGGGCGGAACTGCCCAGAGCCGCGCCGGCGGAGGTCGGGCTCTCGCAGGAGAGGCTGGACCGGATCACACAAGCGCTGGAGAGCAGCGTTGATCAAGGCCACGTCGCCGGGGCGATAGGCGTGGTGGCCCGCAAGGGCAAGATCGCGTATTGGGAGAACGTTGGCATGGCCGACCGCGAGGCCGGCACTGCAATGGCGGACGACACGATCTTCCGCATCTACTCGATGACCAAGCCCATCGTCAGCGTTGCCTTGATGGTTCTTTATGAAGAGGGCAGATTCTCCCTCAAGGACGAGGTCAAGCAGCACATACCGGAACTTGGCGGCCTCAAGGTCTGGGTGGCCGGCAAGGAAGTGGCTCCTGACCGAGAGATGACGGTGCAGGACTTGATGCGGCACACCTCGGGGATGACCTACGGCCTCTTCGGCGACAGCCGTGTGGACGAGATGTACAACGACGCGGGCGTCTTGTCGGAGAATCAGTCGGTCGCGCAGTTCGTCGAGAAGCTCTCGAAGCTGCCGCTCAAGCACCAGCCCGGCACGCAGTGGGACTACAGCGTGTCGGTGGACGTTCAGGGCCGCCTGATCGAAGTGCTCTCGGGAAAGGATCTGGCCACTTACATGAGGGAGCGGGTATTCGAGCCTCTGG
This sequence comes from Bryobacterales bacterium, assembly GCA_022823865.1. Lineage (GTDB taxonomy): Bacteria > Acidobacteriota > Terriglobia > Bryobacterales > UBA6623 > VXMF01. The sequence goes on along the minus strand of JAJEHF010000109.1, from coordinate 4,177 downwards.
ATATGCGCGACACCGCGTTCAGGATGACTGAGGAGAACAGCGGGCGTTTCGCGCAGGCCTACAAGAAGACCGAGGACGAGAAAGGGATCGAGCCGGCAAACGACGGTCGCACCAAGCGGTATTACGAGGAGACACAGTGGTACTCCGGCGGTGGTGGACTTGTGTCCACGACACGCGATTACTTGCGGTTCTGCCAGATGCTGCTCAACGGCGGGATTCTCGACGGGACGCGCATCCTGAGCCGAAAGACGGTAGAGCTGATGACAATCGATCACGTCGGCGGGATGTCGCGCGCGTCGTCCATCTTGGCGGCGGGATATGGTTTCGGCCTCAACTTCGCCGTCCATGTCGATCCAGCCAAGAGCGGTCTCAACGGGTCGGTCGGCGAGTACAACTGGGGCGGCTTGGCCGGAACGAGCTTCTGGATCGATCCCGCGGAGGAACTCGTCGGGATCTACATGATCCAGATGATGCCGCCGCGCTATGCAAACGGAGCCGGCCAGTTCAAGCGACTGGTATATCAGTCGATTGCGGACTGAGCCCGGCCTTCACTCGGCCCGCGACTGAGTTCCGCCCAATCTCTCGAGACCCTTGCTTCCGCACTCCATCGCGGGAACTCTGCCTCGCGCCAATAGCCAGCGGTCGTAATGTCGTATGGGAGCAACCGGCCGCAAGCTCCTGTCATTCCCTCATAGCCAACCGTTCATCTCGGCTTCCTTCGATAGGCATCCTGTCGAGGGGCAACTCGAACGACCAGCACGACGAGAACATCTTCCTGAACTTCATACATGATCCGGTACTCGCCGACGCGAAGCCGTCTCAAGCCCCGCAGATTCCCTTTCAGGGCGTTTCCCAGAAACGGGTCTTCGGCCAACCGGTCGATGGCCGCGACAATCCGAGTTCGATCCCGCTTGGGGACGCGTCCCAGTTCCCGCGCCGCACTGCCCTTAATCCGAATCGAGAAGTTCACGTCGAACCTGGTCCCAATCCAGCACGGCATCGCTGGGATCGCAGAGCCTTTCCACGGCCACTGAGAGGTCGTCGAAGTCCTCCAGATAGCGCTCAACTGCTTGGCGGACAACGTCAGCGCGACTGCGCCGAAGCTGACGTGCAGCTTGGTCTAGTTGATCGACTACCGAGTCCGGTAGCCGTGCGGTGATCTGCGTCATGGCACTTCTAATGTCATCCAATGTCATTTACATCGTATCAAGTTCACGCAATGTCATTATGGATCGTCGCGGGCCTAGCGGCGAGGGCACCCCAGAACCTTGGGAGAGATTGCGAGACTGTCCGGTTTCGCGGCTGCTGCGGGGTCGGAGGCGCGCCACGTGTATCCGAACTCCGTGCTGCGCAGTTGCGATCACCATCGCCAATCCGGCGTCGGGCGGGGTCGTTTCCCCTTGAACCTAGGCAGTCGACGCGTGTCGGACTTATCGCCTCCGAGACCGTCCGGGCCAGCACGCCATTGAATTGGGCCGCGTCGACGCGTTTGCCAATCTCGGCGTTGTGCCCGTTCTGCTAATCTCTCCGTTGCATGAAACGGCTCCTAGTTCTAACCACTCTTCTAACGCTGCTGGCGATCGGCTGCGGTTCCGGGCCCGATTCCGCCGTCCAGACGGGCGGAGAGATCCCAAGGGTTGATCCCGCCCAGGTTGGACTCTCTCAAGAGCGTCTCGACCGGATCACGGCCGCCCTTCAGTCAGATGTCGATCGCGGCCACCTGGCCGGTGCCATCGGCGTCGTGGCGCGCCGGGGCAAGATTGCCTACTGGGAGACCGTCGGCATGGCGGATCGGGAGAACGGCCGCGCCATGTCCGACGACACGATCTTCCGCATCTATTCCATGACCAAGCCCATAGTCGGCGTGGCCTTGATGACGCTCTACGAAGAGGGCAAGTTCGGTTTGCGGGACCAGGTCAAGAACTACATCCCCGAGCTCGGCGGACTCGAAGTGCTCGATGGCGGCGGTACGGCCAAGGCCCGTCGCGAGATGACGGTACAGGATCTGATGCGGCACACAGCCGGCATGGGCTACGGGGGCGGGGACACCGCGGCAGACGAGATGTTCCGCGATCTCAACGTGCTGGGAGACAACCGTTCGATCGACGACTTCATCCAGAAGCTGGCGCAGGTTCCGCTCAAGCACCACCCCGGCTCGGCTTGGGAGTACAGCGTCTCGGTCGATGTGCAGGGCCGCCTGATCGAAGTCCTGTCCGGCCAGGACCTGGCCACGTTTCTAGACGAGCGCATCTTCGGGCCGCTAGACATGCGCGACACGGGCTTCACCGTGCCCGAGGAAGAGAAGGGTCGGTTCGTGCAGATGTACGCCAAGACGGAAGACGAAGAGGGGATCGAGCCGGCGCCGGCCGACAGATCTTCGGGCTACTACGACTACGAGAGCAAGTGGTTCTCGGGCGGGGGCGGGCTCGTGTCCACCACGCGAGACTATCTGCGCTTCTGCCAGATGCTGCTGAACGGCGGGACGCTGGGCGGGGAGCGCATCCTCGGCCGCAAGACGATCGAGCTGATGACCCGTGACCATGTCGCTGGGACTCGCCGCGCATCGCAGGTGCTCTCGGACGGCTACGGCTTCGGGCTAGATTTCGCAGTCCACGTGGACAGGGCTGCGAGCGGCATCAATGGCTCGCTGGGCGAGTACAACTGGGGCGGGCTCGCCGGCACGATCTTCTGGATCGACCCGACCGAGGAGATGATCGGCCTGTACATGATCCAGCTCTTGCCGCCACGCTTCAGCGATGGCCGAACGCAGTTCAAGCGACTTGCCTACCAAGCGATCGCGGACTGACCCAGGCCGCCTGCGGCTAAGCTTGCGGGGCTAGCGCCAGCACGCCCCGGGCGATGTTCCCGGCTTCCATGTCGTCGAAGGCTTGGTCAAGCGCGTCCAACGGGTAGTGCTTCGAGATCAGGCCGTCAAGCGGGAGTCGGCCGCCTTGGTAGAGGCCGAGCAGCTTGGGCAGGTCCAGCCGCGGCCGGATCGAGCCCGCGAAGGAACCAATTAGCCGCTTGTTCTGCAGCACCAAGGCACCGGCCGCGATCTCCACCTGCTGCTTCGCTGCGTGAAGGCCCACGATCGTGGCCGTGCCCCCGGGGCGCACTGCGTTGACGGCGAGGGCGATCGTCGCCGCCGACCCCACGCTGTCGAAGACGTACTCGGGTCCGCCGCCAGTCAGGCCGCGCAGTTCCCTGGCCGGTTTTTCGACGGTGCTTGAATTCAACGTCAGATCGGCCCCCAGCGCCTTGGCGAATGCCAGCTTGGAGTCCAGTACGTCAACGGCGACAATCGGGTTGCAGCCCGCCAGCTTGCAGCCCAGCAGGGAGCTGAGGCCGACACCGCCGCAGCCGATCACCGCCGCCGGCACTCCCGGCAGCGCCTTGGCCGTGTTGATCACCGCGCCTACCCCGGTCGCCACGGCGCAGCCGATCACAGCGGCGATTTCGAACGGGACGCTGTCCGGTATGGGCACGATGCCCGCTTCGTCGACCACCGCATGCTCGGCCATCGTCGCCGCGCTGAGCATGTGCTTCAGAGGCATGCCCTCTGCGGTGGAGAGCCGGGTCGTTCCATCGATCAGCAGTGCCTTGAATGTCGTCGAGGCTAGACGCTCGCAGAGGTTGTGGCGACCATTGAGGCAGGTCGGGCAGCATTCGCAGGCCGGCAGCCAGTTGATCACGACCCGATCGCCCGGCTTGCAGCGGGTTACAGAAGATCCCACCGCCTCCACCACGCCCGCGCCCTCGTGCCCCAGCACCAAGGGTGGCTCGGCGCGCAGCTCGCCGCGCAGAGTGTGCAGATCGGAGTGGCAGACGCCAGCAGCGTGCATGCGCACCAAGACTTCGCTCTGCTTGGGCGGTGCGAGCTGGACTTCCTCGATGGTCAGCTGACCAGCCTCTCGTACAACTGCCGCTCGGGTGCGCATGGGATTCCGGGGTCGCTCCTGTTGTCTGCCGCGCCGCCGGGTAGCGGGCGCGACTCTAGATTCTAGCGAACGTTGGCCGACGCCATCTGTCGTAACAACGCAGGTACATTTTTTTGTCGATACGTGACTCGTCTGATGGGACCGGATCGTTGCTCGTGCAACTAGGGCAGCCTGTCGCTGGAGTTGCAAGGGCCTGCGCGAAGGGCGCTGGACCGCTCTTCGCAGCGCCCGGCAGGGGG